>DNGG01000610.1:0-5445 GCA_003486675.1 Cyanobacteria bacterium UBA11372 | reverse complement strand
TAGGCAAGATGACCAACATCGAGAGCAAGATTCAAAACAATTCAAAATTCTTGCATTATCAATTCAAAATCACAATCAGTGGGGGCAAGAAAGCCCGCCACTGATTGAAGACCACTGAAGAAAATTCAGTATAAACCAACAGGGGGGAAAATATGTTTAGCAAAATTTTTAGACGCGGACGCGAAAACAAAGGCTCGCAGGACAAAATGGCGAAAGACCCCATCTGCGGCATGAGGGTGAAAAAAGCCACGGCGCTGAAATCAGAACTAGGCGGACAGACTTACTATTTTTGCAGCGAGAGCTGTCAGCGCACTTTTGAGTCGCAACAGGCTGGTTAAAAGTTATGAGTTTTGAGTTAAATTTCCCTAGTTAAAAGCGGGAAAATTAACAACGAAGCTTTGCCTAAAACAGCCCCAGCCGTTATCGCTGGCAATTCTTTCTTTTCCCTGAATTAATTCAGCGACTTCAAACCTATTAAAGTGCGCGAATTTAATCTTCAATTTTCAACTCAAAACTCATTCCTCATTCCTCAAAACGCACCCAAGGAGTTAAAAGAATGGCTGGAAACCACTCCCATCACGGACACAGACACGGACTTGCAGTAGCGCCAAATCCAGGAGAGATGGCGAAAGATCCCATCTGCGGTATGGTAATTCCAAAAGCTACCGCACTCAAGACAGAACGTAGCGGACGCAACTACTATTTTTGCAGTCAAACTTGCCTCAACACGTTTTTAGACCCCGAACGGGAACTCAAATCGATGCGTAGCCGCGTTGGTATTGCGTTAGCGGGGGTGCTGCTGCTGGCAATCATGCGTGCCGCTGCTTTTATTGGACTGGCAGCAGGCGTCACTTTAGTGACTTGGGTTCCCATTCCAGCCCTACCTTGGTTCACCTGGGGCGTGTGGCTATTCATTCTAACTACACCCGTGCAATTCATCGGCGGCTGGTCGTTTTATGTGGGATCTTGGAATGCCATCCGCACCCGCAGTATTAACATGGATTTCCTGATTGCGTTGGGAACTACTGTCGCTTACCTCTACAGCGTGGTTGTGGTTTTCTTCCCCAATATTTTGCCTGTTAAAGTGGCTGAGCGGGAAGTTTATTTTGAGGTTTCTGCCATCATTATTGCCTTTGTTTTGTTGGGCAAGTATATGGAGGAAATCATTAAAAAGAACTCCTCGGCTGCTGTCCGCAAACTCCTGGATCTAAAACCTGCTACGGCAAGGGTAATTCGAGATGACAGAGAGATGGAAATACCAGCAGAATACGTGATGGTTAATGAAACCGTTGTAGTTCGTCCGGGGGAAAAAGTTCCCACCGATGGCGTTGTTTTAGAGGGGTCTTCTTCTGTAGATGAATCGATGCTAACTGGGGAATCTATTCCCGTGGAAAAAGCACCGGGTGCAGAGGTAATTGGCGGCACTTTAAACCGGACTGGACTCTTCCGCTTTAGAGCTACTCGTGTGGGGTCAGAAACTGCACTGGCTCAGATTATCAAGTTTGTAGAAGAAGCTCAAGGCAGTAGCGCCCAAGTGCAACGACTTGCTGATAAAGTGACGGGTTATTTTGTCCCTGCTGTGGTATTAATCGCAGTGCTTGCTTTTATCGGTTGGCTAATAGCAGGTAATTTTCCCCAAGCATTACTAGCATTTATTGCAGTCCTGATTATCTCCTGTCCTTGTGCTTTAGGGGTGGCAACTCCCGCTGCTTTGATGGTGGGTGTGGGTAAAGGTGCGGAGAATGGCATTTTAATCCGGGGTGGTGAGGTTTTGGAAAGGGCTGAAAGACTCTCTACCGTAATTTTTGACAAAACTGGGACATTAACGCGGGGAGAACCCAGCGTCACCGATATTGTTCCTTTGGCAGAACGTCCGGAAGAGGAAATTCTGCGCCTCGCTGCTGCGGTGGAGATGGGTTCAGAACATCCCCTGGGTGAAGCCATTGTAAGGGCAGCGAAACATCAGCGGTTGGATATTCCTAAAGTGAATAATTTTGAGGCCATTCCCGGACATGGAATTCGGGGACAAGTCAATGGCGATCGCATTCTACTGGGCAACCGCCGCCTCTTCCAAGAGCAAGGTTATCCCATTGAGAAACAAACAGAAGACAGACTGACGCGGCTGGAATCTGATGGTAAAACTGCCATGCTGGTTGGTTGCAATGGTCTTTTGGTGGGAATTGTTGCCGTTGCGGATACATTAAAGCCCGAAGCGAAGGAAGCGATCGCTGCCTTGCGTCGAGAAAAGGTCAAAGTTATTTTGCTCACAGGGGATAATCTGCGAACTGCGGAAGCGATCGCGCGTCAACTCGGCATTGAACGAGTCATAGCTGAAGTATTGCCCGGTGATAAAGCCCAAGTCGTCAAAGATATTCAACGACGCGGTGAAGCGGTGGCAATGGTGGGAGACGGCGTTAACGACGCACCCGCACTCGCAACAGCAGATATCGGCATTGCCATTGGTTCTGGTGCAGATGTGGCTAAGGAAACTGGCGGCATCATTTTGGTGAAAAACGACGTGCGGGATGTGGTTGCAGCCATTCGTCTCTCCCGCGCCACGATGGTGAAAATCAAACAAAACTTATTCTGGGCATTTATTTACAACACCATTGGACTTCCCATCGCGGCTTTAGGTTTCTTGAGTCCGATTATTGCGGCGGCGGCGATGGCGCTGAGTTCTCTGTCGGTGATTGTTAATTCGTCACTTTTGAAGGGCTTGAAATTATCCACGAGTTGAGTGGCAATGACTACAACAGTTTTGACATGGGATTTGCCACACAAGAATAGATTTTTCCCCTTGTTTCCCTTTGAATGTCTTGGATTCAAACTATCGCGATCGCCAACAGATGCGAGAAAACATATGAGTACCATCCAGAAAGATCCGGTTTGTGGGATGACCATTCAGCCGGGGAAAGAACTGACAGCCTTCTATCAGGAGCAAAAAGTTCACTTCTGCTCAGAATTTTGTCGAACCAAGTTTTTTGAGCATCCAGAAAGATATGTTACGGCGCTGGTTACCACCAGCTTCGATGAAGCCAAAGAAAATAGACGGATTGCCTATTTTTCAATGGAGGTGGCGGTTGGTTCTGCCATGCCAACCTACAGCGGTGGATTAGGCATCCTGGCAGGCGATACCTTGAAATCTTGTGCCGATCTGCGAGTACCTAGCGTTGGGGTGAGTTTGCTCTACCGCAACGGCTACTTTGACCAAAAGCTGGATGAGTGGGGAGGACAGCAGGAACACCCGGTTCAATGGCATCCGGAACGGTTCTTGCGCCTTTTGCTTGAAACCGTGCAGGTAGAGATTGAGCATCGGACGGTTCAAGTTCGAGCTTGGCAGTATGACATTGTTGGTTTAAGCGGTTATAGCGTTCCTCTGATTTTGTTGGACGCTGATGTTGAGGGAAACACGACTTATGACCGCACTCTAACGGATTGCCTCTACGGCGGGGATGAGCGGTATCGGCTGGCTCAGGAGACGCTGCTGGGCATTGGTGGAGTCAGAATGCTTCACGCTTTGGGATACAGCGGCATTGAGAGATTCCACATGAATGAAGGACATGCCAGTTTTCTGGTCTTGGAACTCTTGAAGGAACATAACGGGAAACCAACAGAAGCATGGGATTTTAGCCGGATCAGAAATCAGTGTGTTTTCACGACTCATACCCCCGTACCCGCAGGACACGACCAATTCGGCTATGACCTGGTGCAGTCTGTTCTGGAACCCGTTGTCCCGTTGGATGCTCTGCAAATGCTGGCGGGGCGCGATCGCCTCAACATGACTATGCTGGGGCTAAATCTGAGTCACTATGTCAACGGTGTAGCCAAGCGGCATGAGGAAGTTTCGCAAGAAATGTTCCCAGGCTATTCCATCCACCACATTACCAATGGCGTTCACTCCTGGACTTGGACTTGCGATAGTTTTAGAAACCTCTACGAGAGATATATTCCTGGCTGGAGCAACGACCCCGCCATGCTCAGGCACGCCATCAACATTCCCCAACAGGAGATTTGGGAAGCTCACCGGGTGGCTAAAGCTCGTCTTTTGGCACTCATTCAGGAACGAACCAACCTTTCACTTTCTGCGGACACTCTGACGATTGGATTTGCTCGCAGGGCGACGCCTTACAAACGGGTAGATTTAATCTTCTCAGACATTAATCGGCTGTTGGAGATTGCTCAAAAGGAGGGCTCCTTACAATTTGTGTTCGCGGGCAAGGCACATCCCAAAGACAACTCCGGTAAGGACTTAATTCGCCACATTTTCGAGGTTTCGCGCCAACTGGGGGCTCAAATTCCCGTGATTTTCCTGGAAAACTACGACATGGAGCTAGCCAGACTGATTGTTTCTGGGGTGGATCTGTGGCTCAACACGCCGCAGCGACCGTTGGAAGCCTCTGGAACCTCCGGCATGAAAGCTGCACACAACGGCGTTCCTAGCTTTAGCATTCTGGATGGCTGGTGGATTGAAGGCCATATCGAGGGGCTAACTGGATGGTCTATTGGTTCCCAGGAGCCAGAATTTTCTGTTTCAGAGGCTCTCAACCGACAGGATGCAGAGGATTTATACCAAAAGCTGAAAAACGTCATTATTCCGATGTTTTACCGCGATCGCGATCGCTGGATTGATGTTATGCGTCACGCGATCGCCCTGAACGCCTCTTTTTTCAATACCCACCGCATGGTTCAGCAGTATGTCACAAATGCCTATCTGCCTTGAAAGTTGCATCGAAACTTGATTGCTAAAAATCAGGAGATTTCTATGATTCGCAAACGCAAGCGTCATCAACCCAGGCTAGTTAACTCATCCATCAAGCTGGTCTTGTCTGGCTTCTTCGCCATCCTCGCCCTGTTTCTGATTGCAGAATATCAGGCTTATTTAGCTGGCATTCTGCTTTTGTCCCTTTCCCTAATCTTGGCTTTCATTCCCTTCCGCACTAAGAGAAAACCAAAAGTACTCTACCTGCCAGAGGCAACTAACCCACCGTTAAAGCTATTGCCTGCTAACGGCGAACTCAATAGGTAATTGCTGGATTGTTGCTCGATATTGGTGCGATCGCAATAGCTCTAAATCGCCTATCAACAAAAGAAAGACCATGAAAAGGATGCTGATGTTAATTCTTGCTGCACTATTGTTCAGCATCATCATTGCCGGACTCGGTAGTGGGATTGGAGGACGAAACAGGTCACACAAAACTTGGCAACATCCCGATCTTCATCCTGTTGGGAGAACTGCTCCTTCAAAGCGCTAATTCACAACGTTGAAATTATCCACGAGTTGAGAGTTTTGCTCGTTTTAAACAAAGAGGTTTCTATGGTTCATCAACATAATCGTCATAATCATCAATCGGGTACAAGCTGGTGGCGATCGTCCGCCGCCAAAATCGCTTTATTCGTCTTTCTCGCCGTCATTGCCTTCTTACTCATTACGGAACACTGGGCACA
>DNGG01000612.1:3805-8102 GCA_003486675.1 Cyanobacteria bacterium UBA11372 | reverse complement strand
TTTTGGTGATTGAAAATAGCGAAGCGGGGATTAAACGGTTAAAAAGCGAGCAAATTCCCTATATTTTTGGCGATGCAGATTCCGAATTGGTGTTGGAAAAAGCACATTTAGATAAAGCTAAAGCATTAGCGATCGCTCTCCCCGATCCGGCGAGTACCCGTTTGTTACTCAAACGCGCCCTAGAATTAGCCCCAGAATTAGATATCGTCGCTCGTTCGCATCAAAATGACGAAATTGACATGCTGAGTCAGTTAGGTGCAAAAGAAGTCGTACAACCGGAATTTGAAGCAGCTTTGGAAATTGCGGCGCATTTATTAGCAACTTTGGGAACTAACAGATCGATTATCTACTCGGTAATCGATCGGATGCGGAGCGATCGCTATCAAAGTATTCGCCGCGAAGGCGCACGACGCAAACAACAAATAGATTTGAGCGCCGCCGCACCAGAACTCAAGCAAGAGTGGGTAACTTTGGATACCGCTTCCCCTCTAGTCGGAATGACCCTGGCGGCGGCAGATATTCGCAACTTGACAGGGGTCACGATCATGGCTATACACCAGGGCGACGAAACCCAGTATTATCCACCCGCCAAGACAATTTTAAGCGCAAAAGACCGCTTGCTCGCAGTGGGAGAACGACAAGAATTGGCAGCATTTAAAGATTTGGTGCGGGGTGGCTGCATAATTGGGAAAGGTTACCATCAGTGGGTAACGCTGTCAGAAAATTCCCAGGTTTTGGAAATGAAAATAGCTGATTTGCAGCGTCAATACAACGTGCGGGTGCAAGCAATCCGCAGACACGGCAAGTTGGATTATAAGGTAGATGGTGCGATGGAATTAGAACTAGGAGATTGCATTCTGTTGCAAGGAGAACCGGCGATTACTGAGGAAGTTGTCAAACTTGCTGCAACTGATAATTAATAACGCAAGTTGCTAGTTATAAAGTTGAGCGTTGCTAATTGCTAATTGCTAATTGCAAGAAAAGCTGATGCAGCATTTTTCCTGACGCTAGGCATTAGCCATTAGCCATTAGCAGACGACTGGTTTAAAAAAGTTGCTACAGTTTGGTTAAATGCTTCTGGCTCGGTTAAAAAGGGCCAATGATTTCCCGGTACTTGGCAGATTTGTAAGTTTTTTAGATAGGTTTTGTAAGGTTTGAGTTGCCAATCAAACCGATTTACACCTTTTTCTGGCTGCACGAATAGGGTGGGAATTTCAATCGGTATTGTTAGTCCAGGGACGCGCATTACTTCTGTAAAAATCCCGTCGCGGGCGGCAATGGTAAATTTGCTACCCCAGCTACCATCCGGTTTTTGTTCTATTCCTGCTTGGAAAACTTTCTGTTGTAGGGGACTCCATCCTTGATATTGTTTTAATTGCGGTGCCAAAGTTAATGCTTGTTCGTAAGTTTCAAATGGCCCCATTGCTTTGAGAAATGGCAAAACGCGATATAAAAATGGGAAGGTTATTTTGAAGAATTCGGGCATTTTCCAAATAAAGATGGGATCGACTAGCACCATACTTCGCAGGCGCGCTGGATTTTGCCTCGCCCAGATAGCGGCTAGTTTACCAGACCAAGAGTGAGCAACTACGTGGGCGCTTGACCATCCTTTGGCATCCATTAAGGCTTCTAGGTCAGCGATCGCGCTCTGGAAGCTATAATCTTGCTCGGGTTTGCTGCTGTCTCCGTGTCCGCGCAAATCTGGGGCGATGATGTGATAGTCAGGTGCCAAAAAGTCGCCCAAACTCGACCAAACAAGAGCGTTATCGGCTAAGCCATGTAATAAAAGTAACGGTTCTTTACCTTGATTCCACTCTAAGTAAGAAAGTTGGATATCTGGTAAAAATAAGGTTTCGCGAACGGACACGATTTTATTCTCCTTCTGTTGTGTCACTGAATATACAAATTTACCACCTACTCACCAAAAGGGGCGGGTTTATTTAAGTTGTCTGTTGGAGTTGTAAGATTATCGGTAAAACCCGCCCCTACAATGCTCACCTGCTCAAGAAGCTTCCTCTTCGTTCTTCCGAGTAACTGGAAGCATGTAATAGCGATCGCGTCCAAGTTGTTTGGCTGTATAAAGCGCTCGATCGGCGGCGTTCAGTAAATCTTGGGGGGATAATGTTTTTATTGGCACAACGCTAGCAACGCCTAGACTGACTGTAACGCGATCGCTCGTCATAGATTTACTATGAGGAATTGCTAACTGCCATACTGCTTGCCGAATTGTACTGGCAATGTGCATCGCACCCTTGGCGTCGGTATTGGGTAGAACAACGGCAAATTCTTCCCCGCCGTAACGAGCGACTAAATCTGCTGGACGTCTGGCAACGGCTGCGATCGCCACTGCCATTTGTCGCAAGCAATCATCTCCTGCTAAATGACCATAGGTATCGTTGTAAAGTTTGAAGTAATCTGCATCAAACAAAATCAAAGATAGGGGCTGTTGCTCGCGTTTGTGCCGCAACCACTCGGTGTTAAGATATTCGTCAAAGCGGCGACGGTTAGCTAGTTGGGTTAACCCATCCAGACTTGCCTGTCGTTGCAGTTCCAAATTGGCAGTTTGCAGTTGTTGATAAAGTTCTGACTGCTGAATCGCAATTCCTACGCTAGTCGCCAGTTGTTGAAGTAAATCGATTTCCAGATCTTGCCACTGACGCGGGTTAGCACAATGCTGCGCCACCAGCAAACCCCACAAGTTTTGCCCTTGCAAAATCGGTACAACTAAGTTCGCTTTGACTTGGAAACTTTCGAGTAAATTGACATAACAAGCATCGATCTCTGCCGAGTAAATATCTGTTACTGCGTGAATGCGACCCTTTGTGTAAGGTTTGATACCTTGTGCTGCACTCAGACCTTCTATTCTTCTGCCCAAGATGCTGACCCAAGTCGGGTCTACAGATTCTACAACAACAGTACCGCTGCCGTCGGGTTCAAAGCGATAAATAGTTACCCGATCGTTCTGGAGAAATTGTCTCACTTCTGCCACGGTGGTATTGAGAATTTTATCCAAATTTAAAGACTGGCGGATGCGTTGGGCGATCGCTCCCACTAATCTTTGGTGTTCTGCTTGCTGGCGTAAAGACTCGATTAATTGATGTTCTACAGCTTCCCCATGCTTGCGCTCGGTAATATCTTCGGCAATTCCAGCCAGACGATACACCTTTCCTTGGTCATTGTAAATGGGAAATGCCCGCGCTCTGATCCAGCGAATTGAGCCATCAGGACGTTGAATGCGGTATTCTGCCTCGATTTGGTTGGTTTTCCCATCATCTACTAAAAGCAGCTTTTTGACGCGATCGCGATCTTCTTCGATCGCAGTTTCTATCCAGACATTCAGGTTGGCATAAAGTTCGGCACAAGGGCGTCCCCAGACTTGTTCGTAAGCCGGACTGATATAGAGCATCCGAGGATCGATCGCATCTTGCAAGTAAAAAATTTCTCGGATATGCTCTGCTAATTGGCGGAACCTTTCTTCGCTATCCCTTAAGGCGGCTTCGGAAACTTTGCGATCGCTGATATCTTGTGCGGTGCCAAACAAGCTTTTAACTTGTCCTTGCCGATCTAAAACTGCTTCTCCTTTGGCTTCAATGTATCGGATCTCGCCATTCGGTCGCACAATTTTGAGTTCGCTTTCGTAGGGTTCTCCCGTGGCGATCGCCCGCAGGATCAAAAGCTGAAATTTTTTGCGCGAGTCGCGATGATAAAGGTGGATGAGTTGTTCGTAGCTAGGTTCGCCTTGTTTGGGATCAAGACCGAAAATGCGAAATAGCTCTTGCGACCAAGTAATTTTTTGACTGGCAAGATCGTATTCCCAATTCCCAATATGGGCAACTCTTTGGGCGGCGGCGAGAAAAGTTTCGCTCTTTCGCAGTTTTTCTTCTGCCTGTTTGCGCGCTGTAATATCGATCATCGAACCCACCATGCGAATCGGGTTTCCTGCGCGATCGCGCAATGCTTTGCCTTGGGACAAAAACCAACCGTAACTGCCATCCCCTCTTTGGATTCGCACTTCGATGGCGTAGGGAGTGTTAAATCTGAGGTGATTTTGTATGCACTCAGTAAATCCCCGTCGGTCTTCCGGGTGTATTCTTTGAATTATCGACTCGCAACCATTAACTTCTGGCGCGGCGGCTGGCAACCCGAGCATCTGGTACGCTCGTTTGGACCAAAACCAAGTGTTATTGACAATATCCCAATCCCAGATCCCATCAACGGTTGCCTCCATCAACAACTGTAACCCTTCTTCGCTTTCGCACAGGGCTGCTTCGGTATTTTTGCGATCGCTGATATCGCT
>DNGG01000612.1:0-3521 GCA_003486675.1 Cyanobacteria bacterium UBA11372 | reverse complement strand
CAGCGCCGTTTGCCGTTTTTGCGTTCAAACCGATACTCCACCGTCGTGGTTCGTCCCGCCAGAATATCTTCAAACGCAGGCAGAATGACAGTTTGCATATCTTCTGGCAGCACCCGCGACGCCCAGAGGGTTTGATCTGCCATCAACTCAGCCGGGGTGTAACCAAACACCTCTTCGCTGCCAGCGGATAGATATTCGTACTCAAAGTTTTTATTGGCAAAAACTTTCATACTGGCAATCGCTGCGATCGCGCTGTCGAGAAGATCGCTGAGTTTGGCTTGAGTCCGTTTCAGGGATAGTTCTAGCTGTTTGCATTCCCCGATATCTTCACCGACTAAAAGCACTAGATCTTGGTTGCCATGACGGATATGCCGCGCCTTAATTTTGGCCCACAGAATGCTGCCATCTTTTCTCATCAAGCGACTTTCCCAACTCTCGACAACAGCACTGGAGTTGGCTCTTATCCCTGTCTCAAATGCTACCCGATCTTGCGGTTCAACCAAGCTTAAAATCGAGCGTTGCACCAGTTCTTCGGATTTGTACCCCAAACAGTTTGACGCGAACTGACTGTGATGGCAAATTACTCCCGTCCGATCGACGATTAAGTAAATTGATGGAATGCTTTCAGATAAAAGGCGATACCACTCTAGCTCGGCTGGGGTGAGGTGCGGTGCTGCTTCAATCTGAGACAATTGTGCGCTGCTACCAGTCTGCTGTGGCTCAAAAAAAGAACAAACTTGCTCTTGGGGACTTTTAGGAGAATCGATCATTGTTTGACACTCCGCACCACTGCACCCCCTGCGATTGTCGCTCGATAGCGTTTACTTACCATCCTAAATTGCTTTGCTTTTCCCATTTAATCCTGACTGATATGCCTGCGTTGTCTCCATAGCAGCGTCAGCGGTCAATCTCCTAGACTAAAGTTGACCGGGCTAGAAAGGTATTTACAACTGTGCTGGCACAACGCACCCGAATTGGACTTTGGACTGCAACGCTGCTAACAGGATTGGTGGGATTGGTCAATC
Source organism: Cyanobacteria bacterium UBA11372 (assembly GCA_003486675.1). Lineage (GTDB taxonomy): Bacteria > Cyanobacteriota > Cyanobacteriia > Cyanobacteriales > Aerosakkonemataceae > Microseira. The sequence continues at coordinate 2,496 of DNGG01000612.1, read as the reverse complement.
TGCTATCTGCGGTGACGCCTAGTGAGCCATTGCGATCGCAATGGCTCAAGGAAATTTTCCCATTTTACATTCGCGCGGGCGGACATTTGTTTTCCGCCATCGCTGGCTTTATATTACTCACCCTCGCCGCCAATTTGTTACGCCGCAAGCGAATTGCTTGGCTACTCACCGTCGGACTGTTAATTGTCTCTATCATCAGCCACTTGGTGAAGGGTTTCGATTATGAGGAAAGCTTGCTTGCCGGTGTACTGTTAATTCAGTTACTCCTCATGCGTAATGTTTTCACCGCTCAATCGGACCGCCCCTCTATTTATCAAGGAGTTCGCGTTCTGGTCGGTGCGTTATTATTTACACTTGCCTACGGAACCGTCGGTTTCTACATCCTCGACGGGCAATTTAATGTAAATTTTTCTTTAACCGCAGCTATCCTCCAAACCCTGGCGATGTTCTTCACCGAAGACAATGCTGGATTAGAGGCGAAAACTCGCTTCGGAGAATTTTTTGCCGATTCAATTTATCTTGTTGGTGCGGTAACTTTAGGTTATGCGTTGTTGATGCTGTTGCGTCCGGTTTTGTGGCGCGAGGTGGCGACGCCCCAACAACGACAAAAAGCCAAGCAAATCGTGCAGCAGTACGGGCGGTCTTCTTTGGCTAGATTTACATTGTTTAACGACAAATCTTATTATTTCAGTGGTTCGGGGCGCAGTATAATCGCTTACGTACCTAAAGGTAGGGGAGCGATCGCTTTAGGCGACCCGATTGGACCAATCGAAGACCGCCCCGAAATCCTGACCGAGTTTCAAGCTTTTTGCGATCGCAATGATTGGTATCCCACTTTTTACCAAACTTTACCCGACGATCTAGACCTTTACAGAGAGTTAGGGTATCGAATTTTACAGATTGGCGAAGAAGCGATCGTTGACCTGCAAAATTTTAGCCTCAAAGGCAAAGCGAATCAGAATTTAAGAACCGCTGTCAATAAACTGACAAAATCGGGGCATCAAGTCGAATTTTACACCCCTCCCATTGAAAATGAATTATTGCGTAAATTGCGGACAGTCAGCGATGAATGGTTACACATGATGCGCGGTTCGGAAAAACGCTTTTCTGTAGGTTGGTTTGATGAAGATTACTTGAGAGAATGTACAATTGCTGTGGTTTATAACAGTACGGGAGAGATTACCGCTTTTGCTAATTTGATAACCGCATATCCCCAAAATGAAATTACGGTTGATTTAATGCGCCGCAAAGCTGAAGTCGAAAACGGCACGATGGAATTCTTATTTGTTTCCATGTTTCAGCACTTCCAAGAATTGGGATATGAGCGCTTTAATTTAGGACTGTCTGCATTGTCTGGCGTCGGCGATACACCAGAGTCGCGCCGGTTAGAAAAAGTGTTGCGCTATCTCTACGAACACTTGAATCAGTTCTATAATTTCAAAGGATTACACGCTTTTAAAGACAAATTTAGCCCCCGTTGGGAACCCCGCTATTTAGTTTATCCCAGTTTAGTCTCTTTACCCGATGTAGTAGTAGCATTAGTCCGCGCCGATTCGGGAGACAAGTTGTGGGATTATTTCAGATTTTAGGTAATGGGTAATGGGTAATGGGTAATGGGTAATACTTTGTCCTGCTAGTTACAATTAGCTCTATAAGGATAAGGAATACGTGACTTCTTCCCAATCACCAATTACCAATTACCAATTACCAATTACCAATTCCCAGCTTTTAAGCTTGTTGCAACTCGGAAAGACGCGCCAGCACCTCTCTGCTATGTACCGAAGGATTGACTCCGGTAAATTCCTCGCGGATAATTCCTTGGGGATCGACAATAAATGTATGGCGCATCGAGAAAAATCCCAACCAGGAACCGTAGGTTTTACTTACTTTACCATCGGTATCGGCTAGCAAAGGAAATTTCAACCCTTCAGAATCGCAAAACTCAGCATGGGAATCGACAGAATCGGCGCTAACTCCCAAAATTTGGGCGTTTTTCCCTATATATTTCGGCAAATCTTGCTGAAATCGCCGCGCTTCCAACGTGCAACCAGAGGTAAAGTCTTTGGGATAAAAGTACAAAACCACCCACTTACCGCGATAGTCTGACAGAGACACTTTACCCTCTCCGGTATTCGTTGGTAGGGTAAATTCTGGCGCCGCTTCGTTTAAAGGGGGTAGCTTACCACCCAGCGCAAGAGCAGCAGGGGCGAAGTTAAACCAAGCAATTATGGCTAGACAACTAGCTAATAGGGTACTGACAAAAGTGCGGCGAGAGATCATCGTCAAGATTGAGGTTTTGTTTACATAACTTTACTTAGTTTAAGCTGAGATCGGCGATCGAGATCCGACACCCTAAAGGGTGTCGCTATACAGACAAAGGCTGCCTACGCAGCCTGCAAGAATTGCAGCCCGCCCGAAGCGCGGGCTGCAAGAATATTAGCCCGCGAAGGCGGGCTTTGTTTGTGTAGCCCCACCCTTAAGGGTGGGGGCGTTTGA
>DNGG01000186.1:6949-11846 GCA_003486675.1 Cyanobacteria bacterium UBA11372 | reverse complement strand
TTACCAGCATAATGCCCCGCAACTTTAGCAATATGCTCGAGTAAAAACTTCTCCGCATTTTGAGGATTTACCACCTCCTTAAACCAAGTTGGCATTCTTTGATGCCAAACTAAAACGTGTCCGCGAAACTGCATCCCGTGAGTTTGGGCAAATTGCAGCAACCAATCCCCTTTACTAAAATCAAAAGTATTCGGCGTAGGGCGAAGAGGTTGCCATTTTAAATCATCTTCTGACACTAGAATCGAACACTCTTTGGCAAAAGATTGGGCGAAGCTGGGATTAGAAGAAAGGTGTTTGCGATCGCTTGCTCCACCATACAACAAACCCTTCGCCGCCGCCCGGTGGCGTAAAGCAGTATTACTATCAACAACAAACTCATTCGCACCGACTTGGCTATTAAAATACTTAAATCCCATTCCAATAGCAGTCGTACTGGCAAAAGCACCTGCACCTAACAAGAAATTACGTCGATTTGAGTTCATCATGGCTAATTGGTAATGGGTAATTGCTAATTGCTAATTGCTAATGGTTAAAAGAAATTCACCTGCTCACCTGCTCACCCGCTCACCTGCTCACCCGCTCCCCTAACCCGCTTCCTCATCACTCTTACTTTAAAAATATCTGCTACTAACAAGAAGAACAAAAACCAAGGTTCAACTAAATAGCGCCGCCACAAACGTTTGGGTTCTGCTACTAAACGAAATAGCCATTCTAATCCTAATTTTCCTGCCCATCTTGGGGGCGTGGGAACTGCGCCTGCGGCGTAATCTAAAGTTGCCCCTGCTGTTAAAATTGTATTAGTATTTAGGCGATCGAAATTATCCAAAACCCAGCGTTCTTGACGGGGCATACTCATCCCAACCATTAAAATATGCGGTTTGTAAGCGTTAATTCGATCTAAAATTGCTAGGTTTTCTGGACTTTCTGGGCGGGCATCAAAATAACCATCTGCCGTGACAATTTCTAAACCTGGAAATCGCTGTTGCAGAATTTTTGCGCCTTTTTCAGCCACACCCGGTTTGCCTCCCAGGTAGAAAATGCGCCAACCTTGCTGCGCCGCCTCTGCCATCAAAGGTGCCGTCCAGTCCACATAGGTGACGCGGTGATCGCGTTTGAGGGGATATCCTAACAGTCGCCCCACCAAAACTAACGCCATGCCATCAATATGCGTGTAATGCGCTTTAGCAAAAAACGATCGCATTTTGGCATCGTGGTGATAGAGATAAATACTGTGCAAATTGTGGTTAGCGATTATGCGGCGATCGCCAAATTCCACCGCATTAGCAATTAACGCATTTAATTCAGGAATAGTCAGCGGATTTACTTGTATTCCTAACAAAGAATAAGATTGTTGCATTGTCATCTCTCCCAGTAATCTATTAATCTCAAAAATTAACCCAAAGAAACCGGGTTTTGAGGAAAAATCTTCGACTTTAAACTAGAGATTGCAGCCAGAAACCCGGTTTCTAGGTTTGTCACGCCACCAGAGATTAATTCACATGTAAGTTTTGAATTTTTTCCAGCATCATTTCAACTCGCGCATTCCAACTGTAATTCGCGATAATTTCCTCGCGTGCCTTGCGCCCAATTTCCGGCAACAATTCTCGTTTTGCGTAAGCCTTACGCAGGGCAATTTTTAAACTTTCCTTATCTCCAGACTCGAATAAAAAGCCAGTTTCATCATCTTTAATCACCTCAATCGCATCCGCAAAAGCCGAAGCCACCACAGGTGTTTCCATCGCCATATATTCGTAAATCTTTAACGGCGAATGGTACATAGTTCCGATTTGTAATTGTTGGTGTCCCGAATAACCAATATCAAATCCGGCAATATAATCAGGAACCGCATCACCCGGCACTTGACCCACAAACTTAACATTCCCCGCCAATTCCAAATCCAACGCTTTCGCCATCCACTCTTTTTGCATTTGACCGCTACCGACAACAGTCAAAGAAATATCCAACCCTTCATCCCGCAACTCGCGCAAAACTTCGATTAAAAAATCCAAACGCTGCCAAACATAAAGATTGCCCACAAACCCAATCGTGAAGCCATCAAAAAACCGCTTTGGCTTTGCCAGTTCCGGATTAAATTTATCCGTATCTACGCTGCTGGGAACCACCAAAACCTTCTCCGGCGGTATACCACCTTCCCGGACTAAAATATCCTTCAACGCCTCCGTAATCGTGACAATTAAATCGCAATCTCGGTAAGCCTTAAGTTCTCGTTCCCGCGCCAACTTTTTCAGAAAAACATTTTGCCGTTCCGCTTCCGCCTCATAAAACAAAGGTCGGTGAGTTTCCACAACCCAAGGAATCTCATACTCCTTAAAAATCCAACCCAAAGAACCCAAAGCAGCATTATATTCGTAAACTAAATCGACCTTGCCATTCAACTCATTCCACGCCTTCCGGGCATTAACAAAATTCAGCCCCAGACGCACCAAATCGATTAAAAAAATCTTCCAAGCCTTACTATTAACTGCTGGTTCCGACTCTTCCGTTACCCACTTGCGAGGCACGCGATCGCCCGCAATAAAAGAATTAACTTTCCACCCCAAAGCCTCAAACCCCTTAACAATACCCAAAACGCGAGTTCTAGGCCCACTAACCGCCGCCTCCGGTAAAGTAGAAATACGCGGCGCACCCGATAAATAACCAACTCTATTTTTCAACATCTTCCTCATCTCCCTTTCACTTATTTTCTCTGCGTCCTCTGTGCCTGGAGTGGTTCGTTTAAAAAACGGGGCGGGTTTACTTTAATTGTCTGTTGGTAGCAAAGGTTATTGGTAAAACCCGCCCCTACAACAATTAAACAAAACCATCACTTTTGCATCGCCACAGCAGGATGTTCCAAGGACTTAAACACCGAAGCAACAACCAAACGCACATAGGGCGAAGCCCAATAAATCAACCAAAAAGCACCCGCATGTCTGCGCGCAAACTCCTGCCAAACTTGCGGTTGTAGACCACCCTTTAATTTATCTGCCTTTTTAAACCGTTCAATCAAAGATAAATTTGGATCGTTCCAACTTCCTTTAATCAGATTTCTACTGCAAGTCCCAATAAAACCCGGTGCAATCCAAACCGAAAAACCTAACTGACGCGCCCTCAAACCATAATCCCAATCTCCAAACTCGTGGGTAAAAATATCCCCATCGATCGTCCCCACCCGCGAGGCGACGCTGTGAGGAATTAACACGCAATTCCCGCACATAGTTTCGCATTCTTGCGGCTGTTCCGTAGGCGGTAACAAACTAAAATTCAGCCGACGCCAGCGACTCTTCCGCATCATGCCACCATAGGTTAATTCCCCCGAAATTGGGTCTTGCGTTGACCCAACCACGATAGAATTAGGATGACTTTGATAGGTATTTAATAGCTGCCTCAAAGCATTGGGAGCAAGTTTAGTATCGTCATTCAGCCATAGATAAAAGTCATAACCTGCTGCCAGTGCGGTAGAAAACGCTAGCTGCATCCCACCCCCCCAGAACAGATTGCCATCCCCCTGAAGGATTTTAACTGCCGGATAGCTGGCTCTGACTGCCTCCGAAGTGCCATCAGAACTGCCGTCATCCACCAGGAAAATATCGCAAGGGGTGTCTTGGGTGTAAATGGCTGCAAGACAGGTTAAGGTTGTATCGCGGCGGTTGTGACAACTCATGAGAACCGCTAAGCGGGGTTGACTCATGTTCCAAAAACTCCCAAAAGTATCTACCATAGCGGTATTGAAACCTGCTACAGAGTTTGCTAGGTGTATTGTTCCCAGTGGGGAAGCGTTTCTAACAAGGGGTGGTATTGAATAAATTCGTCAAAATATGGGTTCCGATAAAAAGATTTTCCGTAAAATTGCCAAAACTGTAGTAGGGATAACGTTGTCTGTTGTAGCGATCGCTACCCCCATCCTCCCCACCCAGGCGCAGCGCCAATCTCCCCAAGATAGTTATCGACTGGGGGCGGGCGATCGCATCCGCATCGATAACGGCGACTTACCCCAACAAAGCGGCGAATACGTCCTCCCCACCGATGGCGTACTAAACCTCCCCCTCATCGGCAGCATATCGGTTTTGGGACTGACTCTAGAACAAGCAGATCGCGCTATCACCGCCCGATACAACCGCATTCTCAAAGAACCCGACATATCAATTAGACTTTTAGAACCCCGTCCAATTACTATTGCCATTTCTGGCGAGATCGGTAACCCCGGTTCCTACACCATCCCCGTCATCGGTAGAGAACCTGGAATTCGCTACCCAACTGTAACTCAAGTCATCCAACAAGCAGGGGGCATTACTCAATCTGCCGATATTAGTCGCGTCCAAATCCGCCGCAGGCAAGGAAGGGGTGCGACGATTAATATCAGAGCATTTTTACAGAATGGCAACCCGAATCAAGACATTACTTTGCGCGATGGCGATACGATTTTTATTCCCACCGCCACCCGCGTCACTCCTACCCAAGCGCGTCAATTAGCTACAACTAGCATTTCCACCGATGTTAATAAACCCCGGACGGTTTCGGTTTTAGGCGAAGTTGTCCGTCCTGGTTCCTACGTCGTTTTGGGCGGTAATACGCAAATTGACCGGACGACGGCGGGGTTACCAACTATCACCCGCGCCCTGCAATTAGCAGGAGGAATTACACCCGCTGCCGATATTCGCAACATCCAAATTCGCCGCCCCAATAAAGCGGGGAGAACGCAAGTTTTTCGCGTAAATTTGTGGCAATTTTTGCAAGCGGGGGATGAAAATCAAGATTTAATTTTGCAAGACGGGGATACTATATTTATTCCCACTACCACCATCAACCCCGCCGAAGCACGCCAATTAAATAACGTTAACTTTGCCAGAGATATTAATAAACCCCGCAACGTGTCGGTTTTGGGCGAAGTCACCCG
>DNGG01000186.1:0-6610 GCA_003486675.1 Cyanobacteria bacterium UBA11372 | reverse complement strand
ACATTCAAATTCGCCGCCCCAATAATGCGGGGAGAGAACAAGTTTTTCGAGTAAATCTATGGCAATTTTTGCAAGGGGGGGATACGAGTCAGGATTTCGTTTTAGAAGATGGGGATACTATATTTATTCCTTCTTTAACCACGTTTAATCCCGCCGAAGCAAGGCGACTCGATAACGTTAGCTTTTCCAGAGATATTAATAAACCCCGTAACGTTTCGGTTTTGGGCGAAGTCACCCGTCCCGGTTCCTACGTTATTTTAGGTGGCGATACGCAAATTGACCGCACCACGGCGGGGTTGCCAACTGTTACCCGCGCCCTGCAATTAGCAGGAGGAATTACCGCCGCCGCCGATATCCGCAACATTCAAATTCGCCGCCCCAATCAAGCGGGGGGAGAACAAGTTTTTCGAGTAAATTTATGGGAATTTTTGCAAGCGGGAGATACCAATCAAGATTTCGTTTTAGAAGATGGGGATACTATATTTATTCCTACTTTAACCACGTTTAATCCCGCCGAAGCAAGGCGACTCGATAACGTTAGCTTTTCCAGAGATATTACCAAACCCCGCTCGGTTTCTGTTTTAGGGGAAATTACTCGTCCCGGTTCCTACGTTGTGATTGGCGGCGATACGCAAATTGACCGCACGACGGCGGGGTTACCAACTTTAACCCGCGCGCTTCAGCTAGCAGGAGGAGTAACGCCTTTATCGGATATTCGCAATATCCAGTTGCGCCGCCCGAATAAATTTGGTGGCGAACAAGTTTTTAACATTAACTTGTGGCAATTTTTGCAAGCGGGTGATTCGAGTCAAGATTTTCTTTTAGAAGATGGCGATACTATATTTATTCCCACCTTAACTACGTTTAATCCCACCGAAGCACGCTTGTTAGCAACTGCTAGTTTTGCCGCCGATTTAACTAAACCCCGAACTGTAGCAGTCGTAGGGGAAGTTAAACGTCCTGGACCATATGTTGTCTTAGGAGGCGATACCCAAATCGACCGCACAACGGGTGGATTTCCCACCGTCGCGCGGGCAATTCAACTAGCAGGAGGAATTACACCGGGCGCTGATGTTCGCAATATCCAAATTCGCCGTCCTACCCGCACCGGAGTCGAACAAATTATTAAGGTTAATTTCTGGCAATTGTTGCAAGCGGGAGATTTCAGCCAAGATGCGATCCTACAAGAGGGAGATACGGTTTTTATACCTACCGCGACTGAAATTAACCCGGCGGAAGTTTCCCAATTAGCGGCGGCGAGTATTTCCCCGGCGAGAATTACTGTGCGCGTGGTGGGAGAAGTGGGAAAACCGGGAACAATAGAAGTAGCGACTAATACAACCTTGAGTCAAGCATTATTAGTGGCTGGAGGAATTAATCGCGATCGCGCCAAGAAAAGCGAGGTGGAACTAATTCGTTTAAATCCTAATGGGACGATTACTCAACAAACCATCGCGGTTGATTTTTCTCAAGCAATGGACAACCAAAAAAATCCCTTGCTGCGCGATAATGACATTATTGTCGTCAACCGTTCTAACTTAGCCCGCATTACCGATGCTTTGACACTTGGTGTGGGAAGTGGAGGTTTGTTCCCCATTTTCAGAATTTTGGAAATTCTAGGATTATTTAGAAATATCAGTTTATAAAACTAATTGCCAAAAGTAGGTGTAAGTCATGTATCCAAATCCCAAATTTCAACAAATTTCCCCCAAGGGTGGCAAGCTGTCCCAGTCATTCAATCAAGGCTATGCTAACCCGGTAGAAACCAGCGATGAAGAAAAAGTCCTTAAGGAAATTAAGAAACTTTTTGCAGCGGGACAGCGGCGGGCGATAGTTATTATAGCGGGTGCGATCGCCGCCAGCAGCGGCATGGTTTTCTTCCTCTCTACCCGCCCTCCCATCTATCAAGGAAAATTTCAGCTTTTGGTCGAACCCGTCACGACGGCGGAAAATAAATTACTATCGGTGGTTTCCCAAACTTTAGGCATCACCAATCCCAAAACTAACGAAAGTTTGGACTATGAAAGTCAGATTCGCGTGTTAAAAAGTCCCCAATTAATGAGGCCGATTATCGATAATATTAAAACTAAATATCCGGATGTGAATAAAAATTTTGCTGAGGATATAAAAATAGAAAGGATAATGAAAGAAGATGAAGGGACGAAAATATTAGAAATAAGCTATAGCGATAAAAACCCGGAGAAAGTTCAATTCGTATTAGATGAAATTTCCAAAGCTTATTTAAAATATAGCCGGGAAGACCGACACAGCTATCTGAGTCAAGGACTGGGATTTATTGAAAATCAGATTCCCCAAATGCAGCAGCAAGTAGATACTTTGGGAAAAAGATTGCAAGCATTGCGCCAGCAATATAACCTAGTCGATCCGGCAATACAAGATAGATACCTGTCGGAACAAGCGAACGCAATTGTACAAGATAGAGTCGATGTGCAAATGAAATTGGCTCAAAGTCGGTCGGTTTATACGATGCTGCAAAAACTGTATAGTGAAGGGAATTATGCAGCAATTTTGAGTCAAAATAACGAAGCTTACAATAAATTGATTGCACAAATTCACGAACTGGATAGGGAAATAGAAGCGACGAGTGCGCGGTTTCGGGAAGAAAGTAAAACCATGCGAGTTTTGCGGGAACAAGAAAGAGAATTGAGAGAGCGATCGCAAAAAGAAGCCCTCAACATATTACAAAAGGCAAAAAGCGAAGTAGAAGCACTCGAAACGCGCCAACAAATCGTTGTCGATACAGAAAATCGTTTAAGACAGCGAGTCAGTCAATTACCCGAAATTACCCGCGAAGCAACGCAATTAGAAGCTAAATTACAAGTCTCCAACCAAACCTTAAATCAACTATTAGCCAAGCGAGATCAATTGCGAATCGAAGCAGCACAGCAAGAAATACCTTGGCAATTAATCGCCCCTCCCGAAATCCCCCGCGACGAAAAAGGTAAACCTATTAAAGCAAAACTGAACAAAAAACACTTAGCTTTAATCGTCGTGGTCGGCTTAGTTTTTGGTTTAATGCTGGCGTTTGTCATCGAAGTCATCAACAATGTTTTCCACACTCCTGATGAAGTGGAAGAAGAAACAAAGCTGCCAGTAATAGGCATCATTCCTTTCACCAGAAAAGTCCGAAAACCAATAAATAAAACCGGGAGATTTGCCTTTTTAACCGCAGCAATCAACCGAGTTTGGCGCAAAAAAGAAAGACAGGGAGATTCTCCCGTATTAGAAGCATTTCGTTCGCTTTATACCAATGTCAGATTATTAACACCAGATACAGTTATCCACTCTTTAGTAGTAGGATCTGCAACGCCAGCAGAAGGAAAAACAACCGTTGCAGTATACCTAGCACAAACTGCCGCCGCCATAGGACAGCGAGTATTACTGGTAGATGCAGATTTGCGCCGTCCTAAAGTACACCTACAATTGAGCTTACCCAACGAACAAGGACTGAGCGATATACTGACTAAGGATATAGGATTGAATGATGCGATCGCCCGTGTATCCCCAGAAGAAAATCTGTTTGTCTTAACTGCCGGAACTATCCCCAAAGACCCCATTAAACTACTTTCTTCAGAAAAAATGCGCGATTTAATGGAGCAATTTCAATCATTTTTCGACCTAGTTATTTACGACACCCCGCCTTTAGTTGGTTTAGCAGATAGCAACTTACTAGCAGCGCATTCCGATGGCATTGTCCTCGTTGTCGGACTGCAAAAAACAGACCGTTCCATGTTAATCAAAGCCTTAGATGGATTATCCATTGCCGGTGCTTCAGTCTTTGGCGTCGTTGCCAATGGAATTAAAGGATACAAACCAAAAGAGTATTCAACATATTATCGCCGATAACTCGTTAATATCATATCCTGTTGTATCGGTAGCGTAAGCAAAGGAAGGGTTTATCAACACAGTTCGCAACAATCAAACATTGCTGCTAAAACCCGCCCCTACAGCACCATTAACCATAAAAGTCCGATACTACCGGACATGATATAACTCGTTCCCAGGTTCAACCTGGGAACGAATTTCTAGAGGCTCTGCCTCGGCTGACTACTGGTGCAAAATCAAAAAATGCTAGATAATTGACTTTAGCAATTAGCAATTAGCAATTAGCAACTTGATTTACTCTCAAGTCAGGCCACTAACCTGCACAAACACAGTTCTTTTTCTCGGCCCATCCAAATCAAAAAATAACACAGATTGGTAAGTTCCCAAACCCAATTGACCATCTACAACTGGAATTACTTCACTCGTACTCAAAGTCATTGCCATCAAGTGCGAGTGAGCATTCATCGGTTCATCCGGCGGGATATTTGGTCTTAAATGTAAATCATTATGCCAATATTTATCCGCTTCCGGTGCTAACTTTCTCAGATAAACTTTAATATCTTGGAGCAACCTTTCCTCATATTCATTAATCGCCAAAGCCGTTGTCGTGTGACGAGAAAATACTAAAACCTGCCCCGTTTTGATTCCACTAGCTTCTAGAACTTTTGTCAAATAAGGCGTAATATTATAGATATTGATTCCCAAATCGGTTTCTACTTCAACAATCTCATTTATAATCTGCATAACTATTCTCTCTCTTTTCACCCCGGTTTGTGCGTCTGGAGCGGTTGATTAAACAATAGCATAATTCTGCAATAACCTATGCCTGATACCCTAAACTATTGGCTAATGAAATCCGAACCTAATGTATACAGCATTGCTGACTTACAGCGAGAACATCAAACAATTTGGGAAGGAGTTCGCAATTACCAGGCGCGGAACTTTCTGCGGGAAATGAAAGTAGGAGATTTAGCTTTTTTCTATAACTCGAATGCGACGCCCCCAGGCATTGCGGGATTAATGCGAATTGTTAAAAGTAACATCGTAGATCCGACTCAGTTCGATGTTAACAGTAAATACTATGATGAGAAATCTACTCGAGCTTCCCCAAGGTGGCAAACAGTTGAAGTGGAATTTGTTGAAGCTTTTCCGACAATTTTATCTTTGGAAACACTCAAGCAAAAATTTAGCGACCAAGAGTTATTAGTAGTCAAGCGAGGCAATCGATTATCGGTGATGCAAGTAGCAGAAATAGTAGCTGAGAAAATTATAGCGATCGCTAACCAAATCCCATGAGGATCTTACCCGCAATCGCAATAGCTTTGTACGCTCAACGGTAGCCTCACGATAAATGTCGTGCCAACTCCGACTTCACTTTGCACTGAAATTTCCCCGCCATGCGCCTCTACGCACCTTTTGACAATGGCTAATCCTAAACCAGTACCGGGAATTGCCTCGACATTGCTGGCGCGATGAAAAGGTTGAAACAGTCGTTCTTTATCTTCTTCTGGAATGCCAATTCCTTGGTCTTGAATGCGGAAAATAACTGTTTTTTCCTGACCGATTAATTCAAACCGAATTATACCGCCTTCAGGTGAATATTTAATCGCGTTTGCTAGTAGATTGGTCAAAATGTGTCGCAGAAGATTTTCATCCCATAGCGCTTCAACGAATACCCCACTCGTTGTAAAAATCAGCTGATGTTTCTCTCCTATACTAAGTTCTAGCTCTTCAACCAAATCGTGGCAAAATAGTTTTAAAGCTACGGGAGTGGGGCGAAATTCAAATTTCCCGGCATCGGCTTTACCTAGTACTAAAGCTTCATCCAATAACTGCGCCATGTTTTTGATCGCTGAGCGAATTAATTGGTAATGGGCGTGTTTTTTCTCCTGGGTTAACTTTTTTTCGTGGCTTTGCAGAAATCCAGCCGAAAGCAGAATTGCATTTAAAGGATTGCGGAAATCGTGAGACAGCATTGAGACAAATTCAGATTTGAGTTGATTAATTTCTTTGGCTTTCATCAACTCAGCAGTTCGTTCCTCAACGCGAGTTTCTAAGGTTCTATTTAATTCGCGTAAGGATTCTGACATTTGCTTGCGTTCGATCGCATAATAAAGCGATCGCACCAACAATTGCGAATTTACCTGCCGCTTGACGAGATAATCTTGCGCCCCTTGCCGCACTGCCTCTATCGCCAGTTCGTCATCGTTGGTATTCGTTAGCACCACAATCGGTATGCTAGGGGCAAGACTTATCAGGGGCGGCAGGGAGTCTAATCCTTGGCTGTCTGGTAGGGTTAAATCCAACAAAATCGCATCAAAAGAATCTTGATTTAGTTGTTCAATTGCTTCCCGCAATCGCTTCACATGCACCAGATTAAATTCCTTGGACTTCGCTTGCTGCAAAAACTCTTCCAACAATCTAGCTTCTGCCAGACTGTCCTCAATCAACAAGATTTTTAGCGCGCTTGCAAGCATATTCTTTTGGTTCTTCCCTTTGTCCTCCTTTGATAGCCTGCCCAATCTAAAATCTAAAATTACAATTCAAAATCTTGTGGCTCCGACGGTAAAGTAACTGTTGCTAGCCAAAAATCTTCAATCCCCTTAACTATTTTAAATAGTTCGTTGAGATTGCGCGATTTGGTGATGTAGCAATTGACGTGCAATTCGTAGCTGTGGTGAATATCCTCCTCATTTCTAGAAGTTGTCAGCACGACGACGGGAATGCGTTTCAAATCCGGATCGGCTTTAATTTCTGCTAGCAC
>DNGG01000190.1 GCA_003486675.1 Cyanobacteria bacterium UBA11372 | reverse complement strand
AACTTAAAGGTTCTCCTAAAAACCGTATTGGTCAGTCTTCAGTTGCAAGCTTGTGTCAAGGGCAACGTTGCTGACTCTTTTTGCTTTGGTATTGTAAAATCCCAACCAATCCAGACCTATTTAGTCTAGGTTAGAATTTAACAAATTTGGCGTCATTGCCCATCGGCGATGGGGTGGGAATAAATAATTGGTGGTAAAAACTCCCACCCCTACCAATTTGACCTTGTTGGACACCCCAGCGGGTGGCTGAGGAATCTCCAGTAGATTTGTGCTAGGATCGACAGGTGCTTGTACATCAATGCCATAGGCGATAACCAAGCTAATAGGTATATGTGCTAATAGGTATATGTGACAGCAAAAAGTTTTGGGTCTTAGGAACTAAAACTCCTGCTACTGGAGGGAATGTAAGACCAGATCTTAGCAATAGGATGAGGCGTTTCCCTGTGACGGTAGAAGCCCCATCCGCCCAAGGGTGGGAAAGTTCACCCTAACTGCCAACACCACGTGCCGATCTGTCCCCTCAAGCTAAGTCCGTTGTCAACAATTTTCGCATTTCCCTGGTGGCAAATTCGCTTCGCCGCCAATGGATAAAATGCGATCGCCCGTGGGAACTATGACCCAGGCATATATTTGCTGCTTGAGTTCCTAATGTCTTTTCAATTGCGATCCGAGCAGCGAAGTTGGTTGACAATCAAGCTAGATCTTGAGCAATGGGCGCAGCGCTCTTGGAGGAAGATAGCGACGAAACAAGCAAAATGGTAGACTTGAGCCATACATTTTGTCCGCCACTGCCATAACCGAAAACCAAGCTGTTAAGGTATGCGTTGGAAGCGTAAAAGCTTGGGTCTTCTTCAAGTGCGGACTTCTGCCCTTGAAGGGAATGTAAGACCCAAGAAACTAAATCGTTTTGGCGGCAGTTCCCGATCAATTGAAAGCAGCTCAAACCGTACCGCAGGTCAGTGTGTGTTAGTTCACAAAAAAAAAATAAACAATCCGGGGAAGTTTGAGTTCTGGCTCGTTGCTCGTTTGACACATCAAGAGGATAAGCGGTGTGCTGTATCTAGCAGAAGTACAAAAGAAAAGCGGTGGCGTTTTTGGGGGCAGCAAGGCCGATCTTAAACTGCTGGCCTGTCAGCGGGGGGAGCAATGGAGTCCAGTCCCCGGTGATGAGGTCATTGCCGCACCTGAAGAAGCAAACAAATTTGGCGATGGCTCGCTGGTGTTGGTCGATTTGACGCCAAATAGACAGGTGCAGCGGATTGAGTCGGGGCGTCAGCTAGTCGGGATTTTGCAAAATTTTTCCCGACAACAAGAAAAATATAAAACGAAAGAAGAAGAAATTGAACAGTGGAAAGAGTCTCTCACCTATCAGGCTCAGGAACTAAATCGCCGCGAAATGGAAATCCAAGCGCGGACAGAACAGCTTGAACAAATGGAAGATGAGTTTGAACGGCTGGAACAACAACGGCAAGAAATTAACAGCGCGCGCGAGGAAGCAGAGCGACTGCGAGAAGAAATAGACCGCAATCGTCGAGAGCTAGAGGGCGCTTGGGAGCATCTGCGGGGTGAAATGCGGCGCTTGGAAGAGCGGCAGTCGGAAGTGCAACAAACTAAAGCGGCAGCGCTGGATGAGGGGCAGGCAGCTCAAATTCAAGAGATACTCAATAACTTATCAGGGGCGATCGCATCCCCAGAACCTGTATTGGAACAGTTAAATTTGGCTTTTGACACCCTGGCAGCGAAACAAGCTGTGCTAGACCAACACAGGCAACAACTCGAGCAACAAAGGGGAGCAGCCTCTCAACAACAAGCAGAAGTAGACCGCACTAGCGCCAATATCCAGGAGCGTTGGGCTAATTGGCAGCAAGCTCAGGATTCTCTGATGACCAGACGCTCGGAGTTGAAGGGGCTGCAAAATACTTTGGCTACTAAGCAGGAGTATGTTCAATCCCTAAGTCTGGCGTTGCGAACTCAAGACGATCTGATTCAAGAAGTTCAGCGTCTAGTAGCAATGTCTAATGATGTTAAACTCAGTGCCCAAATAGATATTGCTGCTCTAGAGCGGATGCCTCTGGGTGACCTGCAAGCAATTGTACAAAACCGGCAGCAAGAGTTGGAAAAAGCTAAGCGCTTTGTCAGCGATCAAGAAGAAGAACTGAAATTACGCCAGCAGGCTATGGATGAACTGCGGCAGCAAATTCCAACAGCCAGCGAACAGGAACGGCAACAGCTGCAAGGGGATTTATCCGACGAACAAGACAGTTACCAAATGCTGGAAGAATCCTACATGGGTTGTCTGCGGACGCTGCGAGAACGGGAAGAAGTTTTCACCGCACATGTAAAAGTTCTGCGTCGTCGGATGGGAGAGGAAGATGAGGAGACTGGAGACAACCAAAAAATCGACCTTGGCCCAGTTTTGAGACAGTTAGAAACGATGCGGCAACAACAAGCTGAGCAACTGCAAAAGCTGGAAAGAGAAATCGATCAGATGCGCTCTAGCATTCAGCAAGCTCAAGGGATGATCGACCATCAAGCACAGGAACAGGAACACCAGCGTCAAGAATTAAAGCAGAGCGAGCAGAATTTACAATCTCAGCGGGCAGCAGCCGCAGAACTGTGGGGGCGCGTCAAAGTATACGAGGAAATGCTACAGCCAGTTCAGGATAAGCTAAACGAACTGCGCCAGAAGTTAGAAGCCACGTCCGGCACCCTCAATCATATTCAGGAAGTCGGTAACTATCAACGTTGGGCTGTTGGCGAAATGGGAGCAATTCTCATGAGCCTAACTAACCAAGCACAACAACTGGCAGCTTCTTGATTTTAGATTTGGGATTGGGGATTTTGGATTGAGATCCAGTCGCCTTCAACTGTGGCGATCGCTCCCTTCAAAAACGGATCTGTTTGCGAGCGATTCGGGGCTGCAATCAAAGCGGTGATTTTTTCTACCTGCTCGAAACTGGGTGCAATATGTAAAGTTTGTTGTAGAAACTGCCGCATGACTCGCCGTTGCAGGGCAAGGTGTGCTTTACGCAAGAGCGAACGATTTAAGCATAAGCTAGTCTCCCCTGCTCCTAGTTTTCTTTCCTGCATCGCCTCTTTTAACAGCGCAGAAGCAGCATTTTCCAGATAATCCACTTCTGCGCGTAAAAGTTCGGCAGTTTGAGCTAAGGCTGGCTCGACTTGCGGGTTAAAGTGTTCTTTTAAATAAGGCAGTAATTCTTGGCGGATGCGATTGCGAGCGTATTTTAACTCTTGATTGGTGGAATCTTCCCAAACCGGAAGCTGCATGTCTTGGCAAAATTGGGCTGTTTGGGCGCGGGTGACTTCTAGAAGCGGGCGCACTAGCTTCAGGTTATCAGTTAAGGGGCGAACCCAGGTGAGGCTTTGCAAGCCGTCTGCGCCGCTGCCCCGCATTAAGTTGTAAAGTAGGGTTTCGGCGCGATCGCTCTGGGTATGTCCGGTGACGATGTAGGCGTAGTTGTGGGATTGCGCGATCGCCGTTAAAGCTTGATAGCGCCACTCTCGCGCTGCTGCTTCACCGTTTAAAAGTTGATTTGCTATTTGTTTGTAGAAGGGCAATTGCCAATTTTTAGCTAGTTCTTCTACGTGGTTGGCGTTAGCTTCTGAGTCTTTTCGCCAGCGATGATCGCAATGGGCGATTCCCAATTGCCATTGCCATTTTGGTTGTAAGTCTAATAGTAATTTTATCAAACAAAGTGAATCTTGTCCACCAGATACTGCTATTAATAATTGTTGGTTTTTTGGCAATATTTGGCGTTGTCGCAGGGTGCGATGTAGTTGTGCGTGTAGGGGTGTCCAAGTAGTGTGTGAGGCCATTTTTTAATTGAACCGCCAAGACGCCAAGAACGCCAAGGAAGAGGAAGAAGAGAGGTTTTAGTTTTCAGTTTCTTGAATTTTTTGGCGAAGATCGTCTAGAGGGGAGGGTGGGTTGATCGGTTCATCTGGGCAAAAAAATTATAAGCATATTTTAAGTCTAACTTTTCCTTTTTGCCAGTCACCACCAGGCTTTAGTATTTCACAGTTGACTCCATCAGTAACCCACTTTACCTCCCTTTTATCTGTATAGGTTCCTAGCAAATTTGTCTTTGCTTTACTTTCAAATTCCTTGACTTTTAACATAGGATGTTCAACTACAACTCGAACCTGAGAAAAATTATCGATAGACACAACATCATTGGGGCTTAGAGGCTCAAATTTATTGTTCATGTTAATTTATGCTACCTCAATTAGTAATTTACCAAAGTAAGCGATCGCTCTCAAATCAAAAAATGCCCTACGACTGAAGTCGCGGCTATACAAACAAAGCCTGCCTACGCAGGCTTAAAAGTTGTTAGTTAGTCCGCGCAGGCGGACTTTGTCTGTGTAGCCGCGACTTTAGTCGTTAGGCTGTGTAGCCGCGAATTTATTCGTTTGGTATTAGAAAAACCAGCCGTAGGAATGCAATCCTTTACCTAAGAGGTTGACGCCGAGGTAGCAAACCCAGACGACAACGAAGCCGGAAGCTGCTAAAATTGCGGGACGACGCCCTTGCCATCCGCGCGTGATCCGGGCGTGGAGATAGGCGGCAAAGACTAGCCAGGTGATTAATGCCCAGGTTTCTTTGGGATCCCAACTCCAGTATGAACCCCAAGCTTCGTTTGCCCACACTGCACCGGCGATAATGCCGATGGTGAGTAGGGGAAAGCCTAGTCCGATGATGC
>DNGG01000525.1 GCA_003486675.1 Cyanobacteria bacterium UBA11372 | reverse complement strand
GCGAAATTGCGCGATCGCATCAAGCACCTGCGCGATAAACTGTTGGGTCATTAGTAGCAAATCTTGTTTGGTATGGGATCGGCAAAATCGATCCCCCCCAACCCCCAATGCCTTGGGGGGCTGTGAGCTTCTCCCCTTGCCCAGGGGGGCATGGGGGGCGATGAGCTTTCCCCCTAGGCAAGGGGGGTATGGGGGGCGATGAGCTTTCCCCCCAAGGCATTGGGGGCAAGGGGGGATCGTAAGTGATGAAAATATAGCGGATTGCAGTCGTATGAGGTACACCGAAGGACAGCAGTGTGCGGGCACCCTTAAGGGTGCCGCTACACTTGCCTTGCGCGATAACGCTGTACCTCACTCACTTGCAATCCGCTGTAAATAGCGACTTCCTAGCATCCCTTCCCCTATGCCTAACTGGCAAAATAAAAACCCCTTCGCAAGAAGGGGCAACACAAGGCGCATCTAGATTTAAAATTAACTTCAATACACCTCGTGGGGTTCACACAACCGGGTGAAATTGCTGGTCATATAGTCGGATTATTGGTCGTTCACCCGATAGCGCACCCTAAATTGTTCATCCGATTCGTTACTGGGAAAGCGCAACGGATCGTTATTGTTTCTATCTAAACTGCCACCGCTAAATTCTAAATTGCCCAAAGGTGAGCCTTGTTGATTCGGTGCAGTCAAGACATTACTGTTATTTCCGCTTTGGAAAATAGGAGAAGATCCAGTAAAAAACGAAGAGAAATCTTTGTCTGCATTGCGGTTTTCCAGTCCGCGTAGCGAGTCACCCGATAGGGTAACCCCGGTTTCTGCTTGAGATTGTCTGCTGGGAAGCGCGTAAACTGCTGATGTCACCGTGACTACCGCTGTGACGCCGAAGGCTGTTATTATTGCAATTCTGTGCATCATGACCTTTCTCCCCTGAAACTACTACCTAGTGTTCTCAACCGGGCAAGCGCAAAGTCCATTTTCAGGCTTCTACTATTTTAGATTTGAAACTTGCGATTTTGAACAGGACTTACGCCTTCCTAGAAACCGGGTTTGGAGCATAGATCTCTGGTGACAAAGCGACGATTTTTCCGAGAAACCCGGTTTCTTTGCTGGGTTTGGAGCGTATACCTCTGGTTGCTGGCGCGACGATTTTTCCGAGAAACCCGGTTTCTTTGCTGGGTTTGGAGCATAGATCTCTGGTGACTTGCGCCTTTTTCAGAGAAACCCGGTTTCTTTGTGTCAGAAGTCCTGTTGAAAGGTGAACTTTGGAGGATTTGCCAAAATCCTTTGGTTGCAACGCTCAAAACGACTGGATTTTCAGGGGAGTTTTCTATAAGCAAGTAGGTGACTTTTGTAGTGCGGTGATATTACGAAGGGTATTTAACTTAACCCACCCCATGCTGCTGAAACCAGGCTTGTAGGCGCTTCCAGGCATCTTCAGCTTGCTGTTGGCGATAAGTTGGGCGATAGTCGGCAAAAAAACCGTGGGGCGTATCGGGATAAAGGATAATTTCCGAACCGCTGCGCCCCCGTTTGAGCGCCTGCCGCATTTGTTCAACTGTATTATTAGGAATATACTCGTCACTTCCGCCGTAAAGTCCCAGCACGGGTGCTTTCAAAAAAGGTGCAATGTCAATTGGGTGTTTGGGAGTTAAAGAAGAAGATTGCCCTACCAAACGTCCGTACCAAGCAACGCCAGCTTTAACTTTGGGGTTGTAAGCTGCATACAACCAAACAATTCGCCCACCCCAACAAAAGCCGGTAATTCCCAATTGATTGATATTTGCTTTGCTGGATTTTTCTGCCCAAGCAACCGTTGCATCTAAATCGGACATAACTTGATTGTCCGGTACTTTAGAAACAACTTTAGAGATAATTTCTTGAATATCGCTCATTTGGGAAACATCGCCAAAGCGGGAAAATAATTCGGGGGCAACGGCGCAATATCCCAACTTGGCAAAGCGGCGGCAAATATCCTGGATGTGTTCGTGAACGCCAAAGATTTCTTGCACCACCAGCACTAGGGGGAAATCCTCTCCCGTCGCAGGCATTGCCCGATAAGCTGGAATTTCCCCATCTTGTACAGGAATCTTTACTTCACCTGCTACCAATCCACGAGTATCAGTGGTAATAACTTGGGCGGAAATAGGTAGCACGGCTAAGGCAAACCCTGCCGCCAGCGTCGAGACAACGATAAATTTGCGGCGACTTAACTCTTTCACCTTAAACCTCCGGGAGTACACAATAGGTCTTCACTGAAAATAGAGATTACAATCTTAAATTGTTTGTTGCAGCTGATAATTTGGGTGACGGGTCATATGATGTCCGGCTTTTCACCCATAATTAAAACTACTAGCGTCCCCGTATCCGGTGCGTCCTTAGCGTCAGTCCTAACTATGGGCAATCAAACGGACATGATATCAGATCCCCCAAGCGAAGGGGGGCTTTTGGGGTTAAATCTCTCCCGATGCAGCGTTGGTAGCCGTTTTAAGTATGATAATTACACTGAAATCTCAGTGTAAATGCGTAAATTTTACAAAACTATAATTTTATTCAACCACAGATTTTCAGTATTTTTAATCATATTTTTTTGAAAAAAACTATATAAGATCAAAGTGAAAATTGTGTGATAATTACTTGAGCCTACCAGGATGATGCTCAATGACTTAGCTAATGAAACGCTGACTGCTCAATTGCAAGCGTATAGCCAGAGGAGATTTACAGGCAGGCTTGATATCCGCGCATCAGTAACTTGGAGCCTTTATTTTTGCTTGGGGCGCTTAGTTTGGGCGGCGGGGGGAGAGCATCCAGTGCGGCGCTGGCATAGGCATTTAAAACAATATTGTCCCCAGATAGAAGCTGATAAAATTCGCCTCCGCGAAGTCAATATGCCTAGATCAACCTGGGAGTATTTGGCTTTAACTGTATTAGTAAGGCGACATAATATAACCGGAGAACAAGCAGTTGCTACGATTAAAAATACCATAACAGAAGTATTATTTGATATTCTTCAAAACGCGGAAAAAGAACAGTTAATTTTTATTAGCGATCCCCAAGATATTTTAGATGCTTCACTCACCCTGATCAACCCAGGCAAAGCACTAGAAGTGGCACAGCAAAGTTGGGCAATATGGCGCAATGCTGGGTTAGGGAAACTATCTCCTAACCTAGCGCCAGCGCTGTTGCAAGCAGAAGAATTGCATCAGATAACTTCTCCTGGCGTTTACTACAGCATGGTGGAGTTAATTGATGGAAAACGCACGTTTCGAGATTTAGCCATTGACGTGAAGCAAGATTTGATTGTAGTGACGCGATCGCTAGTTCCCTATATCCGCAAACAAATCGTAGGCGTCACCAAAATTCCGGACTTCCCCCAACTAATCGTACCCATTGCACAGAGGGACGACACCAGCGGGATTTTGAAACCACAAGCAAATCATATACAAACCCATTCTTTCCCACCCCGCGTCTCCCAAACCCCGCATCCTCAAAATATCGCTCGTTCATTATCATCCACTACCCAGGCAAAATTAGTTAGACCTTTAGTTGCTTGTGTGGAAGATAGCCTACAAGAATGCAGCATAATGGCAGATATTCTCACCAAAGCCAGGTATGGATTTGTGAGTATCCCAGATTCAGTACAAGCCGTACTGATGCTGATCCAATATAAACCAGATTTTATTTTCTTAGATCTAGTAATGCCCGTTGCCAACGGCTATGAAATTTGCGCCCAAATTCGCCGAGTTGAATACTTCAACACCACCCCCATTGTTATTCTCACCGGCAGCGATACAATTGTTGACCGCGTTCGTGCTAAAATGGTAGGAGCTACTGACTTTATAGCGAAGCCAATCGAAGCTCGCAAAGTCTTATCCGTCCTGCTGAAGCATTTGGATTTATCATCTTTTCCCGCAGATAAATTTGCTTGTTTACCCGATGGAAGTGTTTAATTTTAGATTTGAGATTTGAGATTTCAGATTTAATTAAATTTCAAAAGCTAGAACCAGGATTTATAATCTTCACAGAGTAGCTGTGGGAGCAACAGGTTGAGAAATGCGGTCACGAAGTGTGGCGTCAGCCGTATCGCGTAGCGTACCCGAAGCATATCGCTGCTGTAGGGACACGGCATCAACCATATTGTCCGATCATCCAAAATCTTCAGATTGCCGTGTCCCTGCCAACCATCGTGCCTAAAATAATTCAGTTAATTAATTGCGGAAAAAGCTGTGTCTGCTGCCTTTGGTAAGTCAATTGGCACGAAATAGTCAGATGGATACAGATAATCTTCTTCTGATTCATCAATCACTCGGATTAATTGATGTTCGGCAGCGCGAGTGTCATAAATTATCCGATACACTTTTCGCACTTCCAATGAAGCTGTATAGTTGTCGTTTTTAACGCACAAGACAAATTGTGTTTCCCAGCTTGGTGTACTCATGGCTACTCGTACAAAATATGTTTAATTTTGATTTACTTTTTACCAATTACGTGGGATTATCGCTGCTGTAGGGACACGGCATCAAAAATGTTGTTCGATAATCCGAGGTATTTCGGTTGCCGTGTCCCTACCCGATAACCTTTGGTACGTAACTCTTATACATGAAAGCGATCGCTTCTTTAAAACACATCTAAGCCTCAACATACTGACATAAACTTGTAGGTTCTGGAATGGGCAAACCTTCCTCGCGTAACCCTTCTAAATGAAAAGCTATAGCTTCCTTAATTTCCTCCTCTATTTCTTGGAGAGTTACACCTGTTGCAACGCATCCCGGTAAATCTGGAACGTAAGCAGAATAGTTGCTTGTTGCCTGTTCAATTAAAATTGCATAACGCATTATTCTTCTTCCGTCTCTGATTCTGGTAAAGCTTCAATCTCATCTGCAATCAGATCGGGCAAATTTTCAGTATGAACGTGCAAGTGACAAACAGCACCAGTTAGTTCAGCCAGAATATCCCCTTTTTGGTCATCAGTGAGGTTCGGTAATTTTAGCTGAGT
>DNGG01000408.1:6441-10823 GCA_003486675.1 Cyanobacteria bacterium UBA11372 | reverse complement strand
CACGCGCAAGCTTTACCGATTGTAGATCCGATATTGCAGCAGTCAGAAGAAATTGCGATCGCTCAATACCAAGAATTAGCCGGAGCGGCTACTGGCAAAACTTCTCACGATCTCAAAGATGTGATTTCCAGTGCCTATTACCAACGAGTTGATTCTTTATTTGTTCCTGTTGGGCAGCAACAATGGGGACACTTCGATCCAGAAACAATGAGTGTAGATTTACACGCAGAACCCGAAGCAGACGATGAGGATTTGTTGAATTTTGCTGCGGTTTATACGATAATAAATGGCGGCACAGTTTACGCAGTCGAGCCAGAAAAAGTGCCGGATGAAGCACCAGTAGCGGCGATTTATCGTTATTAGGTAATGGGTAATGGGTAATGGATAATTGCTAATTGCTCATGGCTAATTGCTAATTGCTCATGGGAAGATTTTATATCAAATCCGGTTGCATCGGAATGATTAGCTTTGTTGGTAATTGCAAGCTGGCTAATTGCTAATTGGTAATTGCCCCTATAAGTCGTAATTCCGATGCAACCGGAAACGATATAGCGGATTGCAGTCGTATGAGGTACACCTGAGTTTGTCAAGCGCGATAACGCTTTCCCTAGACGAGCTTGCAATCCGCTGTATTATACCAATTTCCCTTGATAATGCTACACATCAAAATATACCGATTGTAGGGGCGGGTTTTACCAGTTAATTTTGATAAAAACAAACAATGAATGTAAACCCGCCCCTTGTGTGGCGCATTGATGGGAAAACGGTATTACGGCTCTACCATGAGCGATTAGCTATTAGCTAGTTGATAATTGATAATGGTAATATTTTCTGGTTCTACAATTACCAATTACCAATTACCAATTACCAATTAGCCATTACCAGCAATCTAAAATCCCAAATGCCGCCGAGATGCTTCTAAAATGATGCGGTGTTCGGCGCGAGCGATCGCGCTATACGCATCCTCAACTGCATCCAAACTCACAGAAATTGAATCAATCCCCCAGCGGACGAGGTGTTCGATTAAATCGGGATACTCTGAGGGTGCTTGACCGCAAATTGATGTGGGAATCCCTTGTTGTTTGGCAGTTTGAATCAGTTGTTGCACCGCCCGCATCACCGCCGGATGGCGCGAGTCAAACGCTGATGCCATCTGACTTTGATCGCGGTCAACTCCTAATAATAGTTGGGTTAAATCGTTAGTGCCGATGGAAATACCCTGGACGCCTGCCTTAACGTAATCTGGCAACAACAGCAGCACAGAAGGCACTTCCGCCATCATCCACAATTGAAATTGGGCATATTGAGACAATCCTGCTTGCTCAACTTGACGGCGGCAAAAAGAAAACTCTTCCACCGTGCGAACAAAAGGCAAAATCAAGCGAACATTGTTATATCCGGCACGATAAACTTGAGCTATTGCATTTAGTTCTAGCTGGAAAATCTCTGGATAAACTAGATAGCTGAAAGTTCCCCGCACCCCCAACATCGGGTTGCTGGTGGTGGAGAAAGAGGGACTACCTTCTAAAGATTGAAATTCGTGCGATCGCAAATCCAAGGAACGATAAAATACCGGACGCGGCGCAAAAGCACTGGCAAATCGACTAATATGCTCGGTTAAGCGTTCAACAAGCTGTTGCGATCGCTTCTGCTGCACCCACAAACTGGGATGTTGTCCCTGCAAAATTTCCAGCATCATCACTTCACTTCGCAATAACCCCACCCCATCTACCGGCAGCACTTTTGCATTCTCAATCGCACCGGATTGACTTAAATTAACTAACAGCCGAGTCGCAAGGGGAGTAAAAGATTGCAGAGTTTGGGGTACGGAATGGGGATAAAATTCTTGCCTATGACCCTCACCAAACTCAAGGCGATAAATCTCACCGCGATCGCCGTCTACCATGACAAAATCGCCGGTTTGAATCCTCGTAGTCGCACCACTGACACCCACCACCGCTGGAATGCCTAATTCGCGAGCAATAATAGCACCGTGGCTAGTCATGCCCCCCTGTTCGGCAACTACACCCGCAGCGCGTTGCAACAAAGGTAACCAGTCCGGAGTAATGCTAGGAGCAACTAAAATCCTTCCTGGTGGCAATTGCTCTGGATGGTCAATCTTACCAGCGAGTAAAAGCGCTTTGGCGATCGCCCGCCCCGACGACGCTGCCAAACCCCGAATCGTGGCAATTTGATCCGAGGTGGGGGGCATCGGAGGATTTCCCGAAAAAGGAGCAGAAGACAAGGGAGAGGGGCGATCCGGTGAGGAAGAGGACGAGTCGAATGGAAGACGCGGCGACGGGGTGACTGGGAGGGAAAAACTCCCCGCATCCCCATGTCCCCGTGTCCCCGTGTCCGCTTGAGAAGATTTGGGCGAACTAGCCCCATCTGGCGGACGGGGATAAGCTTGGGTGAGATACAATTGCGCTTCCAAACCCGCGTCTTTGAGCGCTAGCGTCCACTCCAGGATTAAAGTCGGACTGAGATCCGCCCTCAGACGGTGGGTCAACTCAATCAGTTCTCTGAGATATTTTGGTTCTAGAGCGTATTGTTTTTGTTGTTCCTCGCTCAGCAAATAAGTTTGTAGGCAGTTGTCATCTTTGCTAGCTGTAGCGACGTAGCTGGCGGGGGAATCCTGGGTGGCGTGCAACTGTTGTTGACTCAATGCTAATTCGCTGGCGCTGTTTGCTTGTGACAACCGATAGGCAATGGTTTTGCTACCCAGGTGTTGGTGAGCGATCGCGCCGCTATCTGGCTGCACTTGGTAATAATCTGGAAACACTTCTCCCCGCACCAGTGCTATCCCCAGTCCCCAAGTTGCTTGAATTTCCCACACCTCTTGTGTCGCTATAACGCGCCCAGAAGCCAGAGCATCGTCGATTGGTTGTACTAAAATCCCTAGATGAATCTGTTGCAGTTTAATCCCGCCACGCTGCCAATACAGCAAACTTCTGGCTCGAAATAACTCCGCCCACACCCGCTTGACAGAGAAAGCGATCGCTTCCCCCGTACAAGCGCAGACGTGGCTTTGCAGCAGTCCGGAAATCTTCTCCGTACTGCCAAACGCCAAATGGGATGGCAGCGCCAGCGTCGGGCGCAAAATCAATCCCTGCCCCTGCAACTTTTTACTCGCAGCCAATAGGGTTGATTCCCAAGTTTCAGGCAGTGCCGCCGCCATAATCGCGCGACGAATGCGCTGCGCCACCTGCTGGAGTTGATAAGGATTTTCAACATCCACGTACAGCGAAGAAGAAGGCAAGTCAGCAAACAGCGGATCTAACCATTCAATCGTCTCCAAAAACTGGCGCAGAACAGGGCTAGGAACTACAAAACCGGGGATAACAGGATATCCCTTCTGCCGCAACTGGCTTAAATAAAAAGCTTTTTCCCCCACCTGGAGGCGATTTGAAGGCTGAATCCGATCGAGCCAAAGCAGGTCATCCACAGACAGAATGCTACGAGGTCTGTATATTTCTTAACATTTATTTGGCCTTTGCTAGATGGCAAAGCTTCCGGAAGAAGATCCCAGGACTTACGCCCACCCATCCGGGTTTCTATGAAAAATCGTCGCTGTGGAACTTTTGATCCCAGCCAGAAACCCGGTTTCTAGGTTTATTCAACAATCCCTAAAAAGACAAACTGCCCTTTGGGGGGAGCTTGAAGGCTAAAATGATGCTGGCGTTCTGGAATTGGGGATTGGTGAAAACCGATTGGGGCAGGGGTTTGATTCAGAATTTTTCCCTCCTCCCCTCCTCGGGTACTCCCATCCTTTGTGACTTTCTGTTTTATTCTCGCTAAGTAAAGGAGTTGTTTAATGCGAGCGATTAACTTTCTGATTATCTTCCTGTTTTGTGTAGCGCTGGTTTTATTTAGCTTAGAAAATACCGATCCGGCTACGATTAAATTTGTTAAAGGGATTGACATTCAAGCACCTTTATGCATTGAATTAATTGGCGCCATGGGGTTAGGAGCTGTCTTGGCTTGGATATTTAGCATGTTGAATCGGTTGCAGCAGTTCTTGGAATCCCGCAAGACAACGCGAGAAATTCGCCTGCGGGAGAATCGGATTCAAGCTTTAGAAAAAGACTTAGAACAATACAAAGCAGAACTGCAAGAGCAACAACAGGCGCTATCATCAGCAACAGAAGCGACAGAAGCAACAGATACCCAGCCCAAAGTAATTGCTAAAAGTTGAATTTGGCGATGACACCGACCCCCAATCGAGCAGATGCGTGGAATGACGGGCCGCATTTAGCGATCGCCCTGCTAATTGACTTGGCTCAGCGGGGGGAAATCGATCCTTGGGATGTCCAGGTAATTGAAGTGATCGACCGCTGCTTAAACGAACTAGCCCAAGGGGTGCAGACTGGCTGGTTAGAAAC
>DNGG01000408.1:0-6242 GCA_003486675.1 Cyanobacteria bacterium UBA11372 | reverse complement strand
GTGCAGACTGGCTGGTTAGAAACGGATTTATCCCAGTCCGGACAGGCATTTTTAGATGCAGCGGTGCTGGTATTGCTCAAAGCCAATACCTTAGAAAGCCTCCAAGAACCTGAAACTCCTGCTGAGTCACCAGAAACAGAAGAACTGGAATTGGAAGATGGCGGCGAAGGGCGATTGCCATTGCGTCTGGAACGCCAGTTACGCAGGCGTCCCACCGCAGTCCCGCCCCCAAAGCGCCCCGTGACGTTGCAGGAATTAATTGACCAATTGCGGTTAGTCGCCGCCGCAATGGAAAAGCAATCCCCACGCACTCGCCGCAGCAATTCCCACGCCAATGCCTCTGCACGCGCTCAAATGCGGGCAGCCCTAGAATTGGCAAGCCAAGAAAATCTCAGCGAAACCGCAGTTGAACTCGAGCAGTTTTTGGCGACTTATTGGTCAAATCAAACCGGGGAACAAGATGGACTGACACTCGATCAATTGTTAGGATTGTGGTCGCTCTCACGGGGGAATGGAGCGAAGTCTCCCGATCTACCCGCATCAGCAGAGTCCAATTTGACAATAGCTCCTACCCCCGAACAATTACACGACCGGGTGGGCGTCTTCTGGTCGCTGCTGTTGCTGTCAGCCCAATCTAAAGTAGAGTTAGTGCAACAAGAGTTCTACCAAGACCTAAAAATTCGCGCTTTATCAGTTTGAAGAGGTAAATTGCAAAAACATCTGTCAATGATTCGGGATCTTGACCAAAAATAGTGGGTACAAGCCCCCAAATTCAGGGCGGCTTTAAAAACCTATGTTATAATATTGATACTAGCTCACTCAGTATCAAACGTGTTTGTCTTAGAGTTCAAAGTCAAGCCAAAACAAATACAAATCCAAGCGATCGATGAAGCAATTAGGACATCTCAATTTGTCCGCAATAAGGTGCTGAGTTTCTGGATGGATAATCGAGGTGTTGGCAAGACTGAGC
This sequence comes from Cyanobacteria bacterium UBA11372, assembly GCA_003486675.1. GTDB lineage: Bacteria > Cyanobacteriota > Cyanobacteriia > Cyanobacteriales > Aerosakkonemataceae > Microseira. Next base: position 5,272 of record DNGG01000408.1, on the reverse strand, counting down.
TATTTAGATACAACACAAGGCTAAGAAAAGAGTTTAAGTTTGTAGACGACTTAAACTCCCATGCTTGCCAGACAGCAGTGGAAAGAGTGTTGAGAGCTATTAACAAGTTTTTTGACAACTGTAAAAAACAAATACCTGGCAAGAAAGGCTACCCAAAATTCAATAAAAATACTCGTTCGGTTGAATATAAAGTTTCTGGGTGGCAGCTATCAGAAAATAGAAATTCTATTAATTTTACCGATAAAAAAAATATCGGAAAATTAAAATTGATCGGAACCAGAGACTTATTATTTATACAAATACCTCAGATAAAAAGAGTAAGAATTATTCGTCGTGCTGATGGACACTACGTTCAATTCTCTGTTCAATTAGACCCCAGAGATACTGCAAAACCGCTAATTCCTGCTCAAAAAGCAGTAGGAATTGATGTAGGGTTGAAATATTTTTATGCCGATAGCCAGGGGAACATTGAACCAGTTCCACAGTTTTATAGAAAAGGAGAGAAACAACTAAATCGAGCCAATCGGGAAAAATCTAAGAAATACGACCCCCAGAAGAGAAAGGCACTTTCGCCTCAATCAAAAAACTATCACAAAGCTAGAATAAGCTCGGCTCGAAAACATTTAAGAGTAAGTAGGCAGCGAGAAGAGTTTGCTAAGAGAGTAGCACTCCGTTTAATTCAATCTAACGATTTGATCGCCTATGAAGATTTAAATGTTAAAGGGCTAGTAAGAAATCGACATCTAGCTAAGTCGATATCTGATGCTGCTTGGTCAACTTTCCGACATTGGTTAGAGTATTTTGGCTATAAATATGGTAAGGTAACTGTTGCTGTACTTCCTCATAACACCAGTCAAAATTGCTCTAATTGTGGCGAGAAAGTGCCAAAGACTCTATCTACTAGAACGCATATTTGTCCTAGTTGTGGATATGTCGAAGATAGAGATATCAATGCAGCCATCAATATTTTGAGACTAGGACTCAGTACGGTCGGGCAGACCGGATCTCAAGCTTGGGGAGAGGGAACCTCTACTTTAGTTGGAGCCATCCTGCTAGGGCAAGTTTCCTCTATGAACCAAGAATCCCCATGCCTTTAGGCTGGGGAGTGTCAAAGAAAATTGAACAGAAGATTTGATTTGCGATCAAATCCCCCAAATGTAATCCCAAGGTTTGAAGGACAGATATTGATGAAAGCCATGATTCTGGCGGCTGGGAAAGGTACCCGCGTCCGTCCAATCACTTACACAATTCCCAAGCCTCTAATTCCCATCCTGCAAAAACCAGTGATGGAGTTTTTGGTCGAATTGCTCCGCCTACACGGATTTGACGAAATCGTGGTCAACGTCAGCCACCTAGCCGATGAAATAGAGAACTATTTCCGCGATGGTCAGAAGTTTGGCGTCCAAATCGCCTATTCTTTTGAGGGTCGGATCGATGAAGAAGGCAAGTTGGTGGGAGAAGCAATCGGCTCGGCAGGTGGGATGCGTCGCATCCAAGACTTTGCCCCCTTCTTCGATGATACCTTTGTGGTGCTGTGCGGCGATGCCTTGATTGACCTGGATTTAACCGCTGCGGTGAAGTGGCACAAATCAAAAGGCGCGATCGCTACCGTGGTGATGAAAACCGTCCCCAAGGAAGAAGTTTCTAGCTACGGGGTAGTCGTCACCGATGAAACAGGTCGAATCAAAGCCTTCCAAGAAAAGCCCAAAGTCGAAGAAGCCCTTAGCACCAACATTAACACCGGCATCTACATTTTTGAGCCAGAAGTGTTGGATTACATCCCCTCTGGTGTCGAATACGACATCGGTAGCCAGTTATTCCCCAAACTGGTAGAAATGAACGCGCCTTTTTACGCTGTCCCAATGGACTTCCAATGGGTGGATATCGGTAAGGTTCCCGACTACTGGCAAGCGATTCGCGACGTGTTAAAGGGGAAAGTCAAAAATGTCTCGATTCCAGGACATGAAGTGCGTCCCGGCGTCTACGCAGGGCTAAACGTGGCGGCGAACTGGGACAAGCTGGACATCACAGGGCCAGTATACATCGGTGGCATGACCCATATCGAAGACGGCGTTAAAATTATCGGGCCAACGATGATCGGGCCAAATTGCTGGGTCTGCAAAGGAGCGACGATCGATAACAGCATTATCTTTGATTACTCCCGCTTGGGGCCAGGGGTGCGTTTAGTAGACAAGCTGGTATTTGGTCGCCACTGCATCGATAAAACGGGTGCATCGATCGATGTAGAAGCAGCCGCTTTAAACTGGCTGATTACCGACAGGCGTCAGGAGTTCCCTGCCGAAGAACCCGAAGAACAACGCGCGATCGCAGAATTACTCGGTAATGGGTAATGGGTAATTGGTAATGGGTAATTGGTAATTTTAGATTGGAGAAAAGAGACTTTAAATTGAACCGCTCTGCAATTTGAAATCCGATTACCCAATTACCAATTACCTATTACCCATTACCCATTACCTAACTCGACAAATACGTATACCGACTCAAACTGCGCTCGTAATTTTGCAACAACAACTGGGATTCTGGAATCGTAATTTGATTCTCCAATAGTGCTTGCTCGCAGCGGCGGCGGATATTCTCCACTAAGTCTTCGGCGTCGTACTGCACGTAACCCAAGACTTCTTTCATCGTATCCCCTTTGACCACATGTTCGATCTGGTAACCTTTCGGCGTCAGTTTGATGTGGATGGTATTCGTATCTCCAAATAAGTTATGGAGATTTCCCATAATTTCTTGGTAAGCACCGTTAAGGAACATTCCCAAGTAATAGGGTTCTCCCGGCTTAAACGGATGCAATTCTAACACCGACTTAACGTCCCGTAGGTCAATAAACCGATCGATTTTGCCATCGCTATCGCAAGTCAAATCCGCCAAAATTCCTCGCTGGGTTGGTTCTTCATCCAGTCGGTGAATCGGCATAATCGGAAACAGCTGGTCAATCGCCCAACAATCCGGCGCCGATTGAAACACAGACATATTCACGTAGTAGATGGAAGCCATAATTTTTTCTAGGTCTTCCAACTCGTCCGGAACGTAATCTTGCTGGCGCGTAATTGCTAGAATTTTGTGGCAACATGCCCAGTAAAGTCGCTCGGCTTTGGCACGTTCGGTTAAGCGCAAAATCCCTAAATTAAACCGACTGATCGCCTCTTCTTTAAATTGCGTCGCGTCGTGGTAAAATTCTTGGAAATTTTCGGCGTTAATCGATTGGTAAGTTTCCCAAAGATAGCGAATCACTGGAGATTCCCCTTCTTGGGGAGGTTCGGGTGATTCGTGGGGGACTTCACTGGTGCTGAGAACGTCGAAAATCAGCACCGACTGGTGGGAAGCCACCGCCCGCCCGCTTTCGCTAATCAGCGTTGGTACGGAGACGTTACGTTCGCCGCAAGCGTCTTTTAACTCGGCAACGATGTCGTTGGCGTAATTCTGCATGTTGTAATTTTTCGAGGCGTAGAAGTTCGTTTGAGAACCGTCGTAGTCCACGCCCAATCCGCCGCCGACATCGAGATATTTCATATTGGCTCCCAGTAAAGCCAATTCGACGTATATTTGACTGGCTTCCCGGATGGCTTCTTTGATGACGCTAATCGAGGAAATTTGGGAACCGATGTGGAAGTGCAATAGCTGCAACGAGTCTAACAGGTTAGCCGCGCGTAATTGCTCGACAGCTTGGATAATTTCTGGTATAGTAAGGCCGAACTTCGCGCGATCGCCTGAAGAAGTCCCCCAGCGTCCAACTCCCTGAGTACTCAGTTTCGCCCGCACCCCCAAAATTGGTTTAATTCCCAACTGGCGCGAAGCTTCAATCGCCACCTGCACTTCTTCGATTTGTTCGAGGACAATTAACGGCAGTTGTCCCAGTCGCTGGGCTAACATTGCCGTCTCTATGTATTCGCGATCCTTGTAGCCGTTGCAGACAATTAAAGCACCGGGGGTATCCAATAGGGCTAAAGCAATCATCAATTCGGGTTTTGAACCCGCTTCCAAGCCGAACTGATGGGGTTTGCCAAAGCGTACTAAGTCTTCAACTAGATGGCGCTGCTGGTTGCATTTTACCGGGAATACGCCGCGGTAGTCACCGGGGTAATTGTAGCGCGCGATCGCTTTGGCAAAGCAAGCATTCAACCTTTCGATCCGGTCTTCCAAAATATCCGAAAATCGGATCAGCAGCGGTAGCCCCAAATTCCGCTGTTTTAGCGCCCTCACCAATTCAAATAAATCCAGCGAACCGCCCCGTTCCCCTTTAGGAGATACGGTCACGTGTCCCGCCGCATTGATCGAGAAATACGGTTCGCCCCAGCCTTGTATGCGGTACAATGCTTCGCTATCTTCCATCGTCCATTTCTCGGTTATTTCCCGTGCCGCCGCAGACAGAAGCGCCAAAGGTTTAGCCTCTGTCAACGATAATGAATCAACAGAATTTCTCACTCGGTCTTCAACACCCTTTTGATCTGTCGTCGGCTGTGCCCCCATGTCTATGCCCCCATGCATCAACTACCGACATGTCAGTTTAGCGCATCTACAACCCTTGCAGTGTCGGTTTTCACACTACTTTTGGCAGAATTTTTGTCCCAAATAACAAACAATTGACAACCGACGCCAACGCCCATTGATAAAAGTATCCCCAAAAGCTTTAGGATACTAGGCTGGAACCCGAATTGTAACGCGCAGGTATTTACAGTGGAACGGACATTTCTAGCAATCAAACCCGATGGCGTCCAGCGCCAACTCGTCGGCGAGATTATCCGGCGGTTTGAAACCAAAGGCTTTACCCTCGTTGGCTTAAAGCTAATGCAAGTCAGCCGCGAACTCGCCGAACAGCACTACGACGTTCACCGGGAAAGGCCATTTTTCGGCAGTTTAGTTGACTTTATCACCTCTGGCCCCATCGTAGCGATGGTGTGGGAAGGTGAGGGCGTTGTCGCATCCGCACGCAAAATCATCGGCGCGACGAACCCCCTAACGGCAGAACCAGGTACAATTCGCGGTGATTTCGGAGTTAGTATTGGTCGCAACCTGATCCACGGTTCCGATGCGATTGAAACCGCCCGTCGCGAAGTTAGTCTGTGGTTTAAAGACGAAGAATTAGTCAGTTGGCAACCGAGTATTACTTCTTGGTTGTACGAAAAATAGGTTGCCAATCTAGTTTGAAAAAATGCCATCGATTTAACGATGGCATTTTTTTATTCGTAGGGGCGGGTTTTACCAACCATCTGCGATCGCAAACCGACAATCTATCTAAACCCGCCCCGGC
>DNGG01000413.1:11563-13064 GCA_003486675.1 Cyanobacteria bacterium UBA11372 | reverse complement strand
TCCCTTAAGGAATGTAAGGGAAAGTGCAGATTGGTCACCCTTATATGGTAAAGCGTTCCTCAAACAATTGGCGATGCATGATTACCAATGTGCTATGACAGGGCAAAGAAAGCAAGGGGATGGAGAAAATTGATTTGAACGGGAAAATAGCCAGCGGACTGACGCCAAATCTCCATCAGTAGAGTTTGGCTTACCACCTACCCTTACAGGTAGCGTCTGGATTTTATGTTTGCGCAAGTCCACGCAGGCAAAAATCAATCGAAAGTAACAAATCTTTATGCGTCACGCCAATCGGTAATTGGTAATTGGTAATTACTAATCGTGAGATAAGTTTACTAATATAGCATTTTTCCTGACATTAGCGATTAGCCTTTAGCAGCTGGGCATGAGTAGGGGGTACTTTAACAACATATCCCGTGGTTGCACGGATTGATTGATAAAACCCGGCTTTACTTGATTTATTAACTCAAGCTGCTATTTAACGCAAGTTGCTAGTTATCAACTGTGGCGTTGCTAATTGCAAGAAAAGCTAATTGCTAATGTAGTATTTTTACTGATTGAGCGATTAGCCATTAGCCATTAGCCGCTCTTCGAGAGATAACTAGCAACTTGAGTTATTTATAAGTCGTGAGGGCGGTTATGGGTAATTGGTAATTGGATTAACATGCTTTTGCCCTCAGTACAATTACCCATTACCCATTACCCAGTCAGAAACCCGGTTTCTTCTTGGCTGGATGTAACCAGCAACTTACGCTATCAGTCAGCGATCGCATTCATCAGCACTTCGGCGATCGTCATATCTGCCATATCGTCAATCGTGACTGTATCGCAGATATCAAACTTAGCGCCAGCACCTTGCAATTCATCATCCAACGCCTTCAAAAACCTAGTCGCCGTCGCATCCGAACCCACTTGAATAATAGAAATCCCCAATTCCTCATCTCTATCCATCCGGCGAGATGCTTCAATAATTGCCCGCATCACGCCTTTGCGATCGTCAGGTTCCCCATCAGTAATCACCAAAATAATCTCGCCACCCGCCTTGGTTTTACCCGCTGCTTTCCGCTCAAAATAGCGATTGGTAGCATCTTGCAGCACCGCCGCTAAATTAGTACTTCCTGCCGGATCGTTTTCTTGAAAAATTTGCACTACCGTACTAGAAGTGACATTATCGTAGCGTCTAAATCGGCTGGAAAACAGATAAACAGTAATACCATCGGAGTCAAACTGTTCGCACTTTCTCGCCAATGCCAAAGTAGACTCCTGTGCAGCATCCCAGCGACTTCTTCCACCAGGTTGATCGGGAGTAGACATGCTGCCACTTTTGTCAATAATTAACGTGTAATCGCGGTCTTCCATACCCATAGTTGTTTCCTGCCTGCAATTAATTTTCCAGTTTTACCCAAATTCCATGTAATATCGCGTCCGGTAGTAGAGACGTTACATGTAACGTCTCTACTCGACATGTAACGTCTCTGCTCGACATGTAACGTCTCTACTC
>DNGG01000413.1:8027-11329 GCA_003486675.1 Cyanobacteria bacterium UBA11372 | reverse complement strand
TCTACTCGACATGTAACGTCTCTGCTCGTATGGTTAATGGTGTTGTAGGGGCGGGTTTTACCAGATATCTTTGATAGCAAGCGAATTGTATTCATAAACCCGCCCCCGCGCGATGCCGATGCAAAGGGACATAATATAAGGACAAAGCAAGAGAGAGACTATTTTTAAATTGTATCTCTTCTTGCTTCGCCCTCTCCGTGCTAGTCCGTAATCGCATTCAACAGCACTTCAGCTAGCGTCATTCCCTCCATATCATCCAGGGTTAAGGTGTCGCAGATATCAAACTTTGCCCCAGCACCTTGCAATTCATCATCCAAAACTTTGAGAAACTTGGTTGCTTGAGCATCGCTGCCCACTTGGATAAAAGAAATCGCCAGTTCTTCATCTCTTTCCATTTGGCGCGATGCTTCAATGAGCGCGCGCATCACCGCTTTGCGGTCATCGGGTTCTCCATCTGTTACTACCAAAATTGTCTCGCCATTCTCCTTAGTTTGACCCGCTGCTTTGCGCTGAAAATAGCTATCGGTAGCATCCTTCAAAACACCTGCTAAATTAGTAGTGCCAGAAGGGTCGTTTTCTTGAAATATTTGCGCCACTTTGCTGGAAGTTACATTGTCATAGCGTCTAAAGCGACCGGAAAATAAATAAACTGTAATCCCATCTGGATCGAACTGTTCGCATTTTCTCGCTACTGCTAAGGTAGATTCTTGGGCAGTATCCCAGCGAGTTCTACTACCCGGTTGGTCAGGGGTTGACATACTGCCGCTTTTGTCAATAATTAACGTGTAATCGCGATTTTCCACCATAAAATATTGCCCCGATTGTAATGGTTTCTATCTCCAGAGTAGACGAATTATCAGATTATGGGGTGTTTATATTAAGAAAAATTAAATTTTTTTTTGATTTAAGCGATCGCCGAAACCGGGTTTCTGTAAGAAACCCGGTTTCTCTTGCAACCATTTTCGGTTTTATTATCTACATCTACTTAACGCAAAATGCCCCTCAAAGAACCAGAAACCGGGCTGTTCCAAAGTTTGTTTTATTCCATTAAATTAGAGATAATATAGTTTCCGATTGCATCATAATTACAACCTGTAGAGCCAATTACCAATTACCAATCACCAATTACCAATTACCAATTCCGCTACAACCGGATTTAATATAATTTGTCAAGGTTGAACTTCCTTCAAAGCTTGCAAATAATCAATTGCCGCCTCTAATTTAGAAGGATAACCATAAGCAAACTCTTCAAACCATAACCCTTCCTCTGAACGCGGCTTTAACTTTTTCAACCACTGCTCAGCTTCCTTAGCTAATGCTTGTTTTTCTTGTTGCTTAATTTGTTCTTGTCGCCGCTGTTCCTCTTGCAACTGTTGCTGTCTTTTCAGTGCTTCTGCTTTTTCCTGCTCTTGAAACTCCGATTTGAGGTCAGTTAATAATTGTTCTTCAGAGCGCGAGAGGAAACTTGTTGTTCGCGACACCTGAGTTTGATAATTTGGTAAAACGGGAAGTTGTGGACTTGATTTTATTCGCCTTTGTTCAGATTGCGACTGTTGCTTTCTTGTCAATGCTTGGGATTTTTCCTGTGCTTCAAACTCTGATTTAATATCTGCTAATAGTTGTTCCTCAGAGCGAGAGAGGAAACTTGTTGTTGGCGACACCTGAGTTTGACCAGTTTGTAGCACAGTAATTTCTGGATTTGACTCTATCGGCAACGGCTGCTGTTTTGGCAGTTTTTTAGGATTATCTTTTTCCTCGTACTCAGCTTTAAGCTGAGCTAATAAATCATCCATAGATTCCATACTCTAACCATTTAATCAACTATTGCATTGAGTAACACTTCTCGTAGGGTCATTTCTTCCATATCATCCATCGTCACAGTATCAACGATGTCAAATTTAGCACCAGCACTTTGCAATTCATCATCCAAAATCTTGAGAAACTTGGTAGCTTGGGCGTCGGTGCCAATTTGAATGAAAGAAATTGCCAGTTCTTCATCTTTATCCAGGCGGCGAGACGCTTCTATAATTACTTTCATCACAGCTTTGCGGTCATCCGGTTCGCCATCGGTGACAACTAAAATAGTTTCTCCATTTGCCTTTGTCTGCTTGCTGGCTTTCCGGTGAAAGTAACTGTTAGCGGCATCTTGAAGCACCCCCGCCAAGTCAGTACGACCAGAAGGCTCATTTTCTTGGAAGATTTGCGATACTTTGGTAGCGGTCACATTGTCGTAGCGTTTAAAGCGACCTGAAAATAAGTAAACCGTGATGCCATCTGGGTCAAGTTCTTCGCATTTACTAGCTAAAGCTAGCGTTGACTCTTGCATCACTTCCCAACGGCTTTTTCCACCCGGCTGGTCTTTTACCGACATACTGCCGCTTTTGTCGATAATTAAAGTATAATCCCGGTTTTCCAGCATGGGAGCCTTCCCTATTAGCTCAGTCTTAATTCCACGTTATCAAAACTGAGAGGGGATGGGGCATTTGTGCAGGTGGGTAGGTGGGCAGGTGGGCAGGTGGGCAGGTGTGCAGGTGTGCAGGTGGGCAGGTGGGCAGGTGTGCAGAGGGGAAGTTAAAAGTACATTCTCCTCTGCTCCCTTGCTCCCCTGCTCCCCTGCTCCTCTGCTCCTCTGCTTTTAACTGCCAGCTCAAGCCGCAGCCAAAGTATCTTGAAGGGGCATCCAACGGAAGAAGCGATCGCCTCCCATTTCCACCACGACTTTGACTCTTGGCTCCATCTTGGGCAAACTCGCCAGATACTCAACTTCCTGACGAGAAAGGATATTACCCTCAATTATCCAAAGCAGTAGACCCTTAGACTTGGGTGGCAGTTGTTCCAGTTGAGTATTCACAATCGGCGGCACGTAGTAAACATACCCAACCGCTGCACCAGAGCCAAGGCTTTTCTTACCCAAATGGGGCGGGCGTACCCCGTGAACCCCCGTTAAATACATCGCCACATCCCCCAGCCCTCTAGCGGTGATGTTCAAAGCAGTATAACCAGCTGCCCGCAGCCTTCGCTGATAGCGACCTTCAAAACCTCCCTCTAAAGGCACGTAGACGCCTAAAGCGCCCGACTTTTCCAAATCCCGGAGCAATTGGTTGCCTGTTGCGATCAGTGCCATATTTTTGCGTCCTATTCCGCCTCAAGTTTTACTACTCGCAGCCAGATGGCTTAGGAAAACGTTACATATATCGCTATTGTAGAGGGGAACGTACCCGCGCAATTTTCCAAGCACTGAAGCAAAGAAACCGGGTTTCACCTGACAAATCGTGGATCGGAACGAGCGATATGCCAAGGGC
>DNGG01000413.1:3194-7685 GCA_003486675.1 Cyanobacteria bacterium UBA11372 | reverse complement strand
CGCAGGTGTGAAACCCGGTTTCTAGGAACGCCCTGGCGTCAGTCCTGTTCCCAACCCGATCGCAAAAAATCTGTCATCCACTAGACAAACTCAAAGATATCAGCTATATTGTTTGATTGTGGCTAAAATTTTAGCCAGCGTCATTCTCAGTAGAGAGCGGTGCTGACATAGGCTCGGATATCTGGGCGTAAGCTGGAGAGCTGCGGGTAGGAAATTTATTCCTGCTTAAATTTAGGAGCGAACAGTTGAAAACCCAGGCGAGCAAAGCTGTCAAGTTAACCAATTAGCCACCGCGCAATCTGGCCTTTGACGGATACTAAGCAGATTACTGTTTAAGTCCTTGTGCCAGGAACTGCTAGAGCTAGTGCTTGGCCTTCTCACAGCTTAAAGATTAGCTAGCTAAAATTGTCCGCCGAGACTCGGCGGAAGGGAAACTGCCTGGGCAGTCGGTTTGTTGTGGGTATGCGGGTAACTGCATATCCAGATCAGAGGCGAAATACCTATCAGGGAAATAACCAGGTGTTTGCCCAATTATCAGAAGGTTGGGAAACCCGCGTCATAATCTCCTATTGGGCGTGGGAGGATGTCCCACGAAGGTAAGCGGAAGCGCAGAATATCCGCATCCGGTTGATTGTAGTGAGTAAAAAAAGGAGACACCAGGTACTGTGTCTATCGGTATCCTCGGCACCAAACTGGGCATGACCCAAATATTTGACGACAAAGGGAGAGCTATCCCCGTCACCGTCGTTCAAGCTGGCCCATGCCCGATTACACAAATCAAGACGCCCCAAACCGATGGCTACTCAGCCATCCAACTTGGCTACGGCGAAGTGAAGGCCAAGGCGCTGACAAAGCCAGAACTGGGACACCTGGCTAAGTCAAATACGATGCCCGTGCGACACCTGCACGAGTACCGCGTAGAAAATACGGGGGATTACCAGCTGAGTCAGGCAATTACAGCAGAAATTTTTACCCCAGGCCAAATCGTAGATGTAACCGGGACGAGTATCGGTAAAGGGTTTGCCGGATATCAGAAACGCCACAACTTTAAGCGCGGACCAATGGCGCACGGTTCCAAAAACCACCGCTTGCCCGGTTCCACGGGTGCGGGAACGACACCAGGGCGGGTTTATCCCGGTAAGCGGATGGCAGGTAGGTTGGGCGGATCGCAAGTGACGATTCGCAAACTGACAGTCGTGCGCGTCGATGTCGAACGCAATTTGCTGCTGATTCAAGGCGCCATTCCTGGCAAACCCGGTGCTTTGGTCAGTATCAGACCAGCGAAAAAAGTGGGTCGTTAAATTTTAGAGTTTGTAGGGGCGGGTTTTACCAACAATTAAGTGGAATCGCGAGATATCTGGTTAAACCCGCCCCTACAGGGGATTGGAGATCGTTGGGCGGTTTGTAGGAGCGAGTTTTACCCTAGGGGCGGGTTTTACCAACAATTAAGTGGAATCGCGAGATATCTGGTTAAACCCGCCCCTACAAACCGCCCCCCTCCGATCCAGGAGTTGCTAACAGGACTGGGGAAAAATATGGTTAACTGCGTAGTACGAAACTGGGACGGGCAAGAAACCGGGCAGCAAGTCAGCCTGGAATTGAAAGTAGCAAAAGAAGAAAACGCGGCGCACATCGTCCACCGGGCATTAGTGCGCCAAATGACCAACGCGCGGCAAGGAAATGCCAGCACCAAAACGCGCTCGGAAGTTAGAGGTGGGGGCCGCAAACCTTGGCGGCAAAAAGGAACGGGGCGCGCCCGTGCGGGGTCGATTCGTTCGCCATTATGGCGGGGCGGCGGCGTAATATTTGGGCCAAAGCCGAGAGAGTTTGAAATCAAAATGAACCGCAAGGAAAGGCGGTTAGCGCTGAGGACGGCGCTGATTAGCCGAGAGGCAGATTTGATTGTGGTTGAGGAGTTTGGGGAAAAGCTACCTAGACCCAAAACAAAAGAATTGGCGAGTGCGATCGCGCGCTGGGGCGTACAACCCAATGCCAAAGTATTGTTAATCCTGCACGAGGCAACCGAGACGGTATATTTGTCGGCTCGCAATATCGGCAATCTCAAAACGATCAATGCCACGCAGTTGAATATCTTCGATCTGCTAAACGCCGACAAAATCGTCACCACAGCCGCTGCAATGGCAAAAATTCAGGAGGTCTACGGTGAATAAATTAGATCCGCGCTTGCTGCCAGACTTGATCCGTCGCCCGATCTTGACCGAAAAAGCCACTATGCTCATGGAGCAAAACAAATACACGTTTGAAGTGGTACCCAAGGCAAGTAAACCGCAAATTAAAGCGGCGATCGAGCAACTGTTTAAAGTGAAAGTTGTAGCAGTTAACACCCAAAACCCCCCGCGGAAAAAGCGTCGGGTTGGTAAGTTCCTTGGGTACAAGCCGCAATACAAACGAGCCGTTGTCACCTTGGCAGAGTCAGACGCAGAAACCATCAGAAAGGTCTTGTTCCCAGAAGTGTGATCGAGTTGAGATTTCTAATTTCAAATTGAAGATAAAATCGGCAATCTGAAATCGGAAATCTAAAATCGAACCGCCTTTAATCTACCCATCAAAAGCATCCATTTATTGTTATGGGCACACGTTCTTATCGACCCTATACCCCCAGTACGCGGCAGGCGGTCGTTTCCGACTTTAGCGAAATTACCAAAACCGAACCAGAGAAATCGCTGGTCAAGTCAGTCCACCGCGCCAAAGGTCGCAACAACCGAGGCGTTATTACCAGCCGTCACCAAGGTGGCGGACACAAGCGCCTTTACCGGGTAATTGACTTTCGCCGCGACAAGCACAACATTCCTGCCAAAGTCGCAGCCATTGAGTACGACCCCAATCGCAACGCTCGCATCGCCCTGCTTTACTACAGAGATGGCGAAAAGCGCTATATTTTGCATCCCAACGGCTTGAAAGTGGGGACAATGGTTGTATCAGGCCCCGAAGCTCCGATTGAAGACGGCAACGCCTTACCCCTGGCTAACATTCCTTTGGGTACTCAGGTGCATAATGTTGAGTTAAAGATCGGTCGAGGCGGACAAATCGTTCGCGCTGCCGGTGCCAGCGCTCAAGTTGTCGCTAAAGAAGGCGATTACGTCACCCTGAGACTGCCTTCTGGGGAAGTCCGCATGATACGCCGCGAGTGTTACGCCACCATCGGTCAAGTCGGTAACATCGAAGCCAGAAACCTGAGTGCCGGTAAAGCAGGTCGGACTCGTTGGAAAGGACGCCGCCCCCACGTCAGAGGTAGCGTTATGAACCCAGTCGATCACCCCCACGGCGGTGGTGAAGGACGCGCGCCGATCGGTAGAAGCGGCCCGGTGACACCTTGGGGTAAGCCAACTTTGGGAGCTAAGACTCGCAAGCCTAAGAAACCAAGCAGCAAGTTGATCGTGCGCCGTCGTCGCAAAGCTTCCAAGCGGGGCCGTGGCGGTCGCGAGTCCTAAAGTTTTAGATTTTAGATTTTGGATTGAAGAAAAATTTTAGATTTCAGATTTCAGATTTATTAAATCTGCAATTTAAAATATAAAATCTAAAATTTATTGAATCCAAAATCCAAAATACTTGCATCCAAAATCCAAAATACTTGCATCCAAAATCTTATGGGTCGTTCTCTTAAAAAAGGGCCGTTTGTCGCCGATAGTCTGATGAGCAAGGTTGAAAAATTGAATGCTCAAAACAAGAAAGAAGTGATCAAAACTTGGTCGCGGGCTTCAACGGTATTGCCGCAAATGGTAGGTCACACTATCGCTATCCACAACGGTCGGACTCACGTGCCAATCTTTATTTCCGAGCAAATGGTCGGACACAAATTGGGTGAGTTTGCCCCAACTCGCACCTTCCGGGGGCACGCCAAAGGCGATAAAAAAGCGCGGAGATAAGAATTTTAGATTTCAGATTTGAGATTTCAAATTTAATCTAAAACCTGAAATCTAAAATCTCAAATCTGAAATAAATTTGGGAGAAACTTATGGCTACCGATACAACTGAAATTAAAGCGATCGCGCGCTACATCCGCATGTCCCCCTTTAAGGTGCGTCGCGTCCTCGACCAAATTCGCGGGCGTTCCTATCGGGAAGCGCTGATCGTTCTGGAATTTATGCCCTACAGGGCTTGCGAACCAATCCTCACAGTGCTGAGATCCGCCGTGGCTAATGCCGAGCATAACGCCGGGAAAGACCCAGCCAAACTGGTCATCAGTCAAGCCTATGCCGATGGCGGGCCAAGCTTGAAGCGTTTCCGCCCCAGGGCGCAAGGTCGGGCTTACCAGATCCGCAAGCCAACTTGTCACATTACCATCGCCGTTGCTGAAGCGGAAGAATAATCAAAGGATTGCAAATTTTAGATTTCAGATTGCCATTAACAATTCCATCCCATCTCAAATCTAAAATCCAAAATCTAAAATCATATTGAGGACGCATTCGTGGGACAAAAAATTAATCCAGTCGGGTTTCGCCTGGGCATTACCCAAGAACACCAGTCTCG
>DNGG01000413.1:0-2993 GCA_003486675.1 Cyanobacteria bacterium UBA11372 | reverse complement strand
ATTACCCAAGAACACCAGTCTCGCTGGTTTGCCAGCCCAGAGCGCTACCCGGAAATCTTGCAGGAAGACCACAAAATCCGCAATTACGTCGAAAAAAACCTGAGTAATGCCGGGATTTCTGCCGTTAGGATCGAACGCAAAGCGGATCAAATCGATTTAGAAATTCGCACGGCGCGACCGGGGGTTGTCGTCGGTCGGGGCGGGACGGGGATTGAAACCCTGCGAACTGGACTCCAAGACAAACTGGGCGGGCAGCGCCAAATCCGGATTAACGTCGTAGAAGTGGCTCGCGTCGATGCGGATGCTGGCTTGATTGCCGAATACATCGCGCAACAACTAGAACGTCGGGTTTCCTTCCGCCGCGTCGTGCGTCAGGCGATTCAACGCGCCCAGAGAGCGGGTGTGCAAGGGATTAAAGTGCAAGTTTCCGGTCGCCTTAACGGGGCAGAAATCGCTCGCACCGAGTGGACGCGGGAAGGTCGCGTGCCGCTGCATACCTTACGGGCAGACATCGACTACGCTTACCGCACTGCCAAAACCATTTATGGGATTCTTGGCATCAAAGTTTGGATTTTCAAGGGCGAAATCATTCCAGGACAGGAGGAAATCGCTCCAGCTGCGGCTCCCGGAACGCCTCGTCGTCGCTCTGGCAAACGGCGGCAGCAATTTGAAGACCGTTCTAATGAGGGGTAATTGGTAATTTCAGATTTCAGATTTTAGATCTTAGATTTGTTAAATCTGCAATCTTAAATCTGCAATCTAAAATCTAAAATTCCCCATGACCCATTACCCATGACCGAATCATGTTAAGTCCTAAAAGAACTAAATTCCGCAAACAACAGCGCGGGCGCATGAACGGCTTAGCCACGCGAGGCAGTTCGCTCAACTTTGGCGAATTTGGCCTCCAAGCTTTAGAACCAGCTTGGATTACCTCTCGTCAAATCGAAGCCAGCCGTCGTGCCATGACCCGCTATATCCGCCGGGGTGGCAAAATCTGGATCAGAATTTTCCCCGACAAACCCGTAACGATGCGCCCCGCAGAAACCCGGATGGGTTCTGGTAAAGGTTCGCCGGAATTCTGGGTGGCTGTGATTAAGCCAGGAAGGGTTTTGTTTGAAATTACGGGCGTAACTGAAGAAATTGCCCGCGAAGCAATGCGGTTGGCGGCGTTTAAGTTGCCAATCAAAACGAAGTTTATCATGCGTTCTGAGGAGACTGTGTAAGTTATGCCGCTCCCCAAAATCGAAGACGCCAGAAATTTGAGCGATGAGGAACTGGCAGAGCAAATTCTCGCCGTCAAGCAGCAACTATTTCAACTGCGCTTGCAAAAAGCAACTCGCCAGTTAGAAAAGCCCCACCAGTTCAGGCACGCCAAACACCGGCTAGCGCAGTTGATGACTGTAGAAGGCGAACGTCAAAAGGCTAAAGCCTCCTCCCCACAAGAATCGGTTGCACAATCATAGGAATCGGTAGCGATGGCAGTTAAAGAACGAGTTGGCCTCGTGGTCAGCGACAAAATGAATAAAACCGTGGTGGTGGCAGTGGAAAACCGCGCTCCCCACCCCAAGTACGGGAAAATTATGGTTAAGACAAAGCGGTATAAAGCCCACGACGAAGAAAATAAGTGCAAAGAAGGCGATCGCGTCCGCATTCAGGAAACCCGACCTCTGAGCAAAACCAAACGCTGGGTCGTAGCAGAAATTCTCACTTCAACTGGTAATGGCTAATGGGTAATGGGTAATAGGTAACACTTATTAACAATTACCAATTACCAATTACCAATTACCAAGTACCAATTACCAATTACCACGCGCTATGATTCAACCTCAAACTTATCTCAATGTTGCTGACAATAGCGGCGCCCGCAAATTGATGTGTATCCGGGTCTTAGGAGCCGGGAACCGCCGCTACGGTTTTGTGGGCGATGTAATTATCGCCGTCGTTAAAGACGCCATTCCTAATATGGCGGTGAAAAAGTCAGATGTGGTCAAGGCCGTCATCGTTCGCACTAAGAAAAATATTCGTCGCGATAGCGGTATGAGCATTCGCTTCGACGATAATGCGGCGGTGATTATCAATAACGATGGCAACCCCAGGGGAACCCGCGTTTTTGGCCCCGTGGCGCGGGAGTTGCGCGATAAATACACCAAAATTGTGTCCCTCGCTCCGGAGGTACTCTAATGGCAAATACTCGTAAGGGTTCTAGTACCCCTAAACGGTACAAAATGCACGTCAAAAAAGGCGACACCGTTCAGATTATTTCTGGTAAAGATAAAGGCAAGGTTGGTGAAATCCTCAGGGTTTATCCCCAACTCAGCAAGGTAATCGTCAAAGGCGTCAACATTAAAACCAAGCACGTTAAACCAAAGCAGGAAGGGGAATCGGGTCGTATTGCTACCATGGAATTTCCCATCCATAGCTCGAACGTAATGCTTTATTCCACCAAGCAAAACGTTGCCAGTCGCGTTTGCTATACCTTTACCGAAGCCGGGAAAAAGGTACGAATGCTGAAAAAAACTGGTGAAATAATCGACAAATAATTTTAGATTTTAGATGGCAGATTTCAGAGTGAAACTAAATCTAAAATCGCGCAATCTAAAATCTGAAATTAGCAACTACACAAGATCCCTGACCAAGCCCAGGGGAGATAAAGATTAAAGATGACACAACGACTCAAAACTCAGTATCAAGAAACGATTGTCCCCAAGCTGATGGAGCAGTTCAAATACCAGAACATCCATCAAGTACCGAAGCTGGTGAAGGTTACGATTAACCGAGGCTTAGGGGAAGCGGCGAATAATGCTAAGGCACTCGAATCATCCTTGAACGAAATTGCCACGATCGCAGGTCAAAAACCTGTGGTGACGAGGGCGAAGAAAGCGATCGCTAGCTTCAAAATTCGCCAAGGAATGCCCGTCGGCATCATGGTTACCCTGCGGGGCGATCGCATGTACGCCTTTCTAGACAGGTTGATTAACCTAGCCCTGCCCCGC
>DNGG01000018.1 GCA_003486675.1 Cyanobacteria bacterium UBA11372 | reverse complement strand
CCGGCACCGATGCGGATACTGACTTTAAAGTCAAAGGGTGAGTCAAAAATTTGACTGCCTAATATACCGAGTTTTTTCGCTTGTTTGATCGCAATTTCCAGGCGTTCGATCGCCAGGGGATATTCGGCGCGGACGTAGATAAACCCTTCACTCGCACCGACGGCATACGCTGCGATCGCCATCCCTTCCAACACCCGATGCGGATCGCTTTCCAACACCGACCGATCCATAAATGCACCAGGATCGCCTTCGTCGCCGTTACAGACCACGTATTTTTGTCCGGGAGGCATTTTTGCCACCGTCGCCCATTTCAACCCCGTAGGATAGCCAGCACCGCCTCTGCCGCGCAAGCCGCTTTTACTAATTTCTTCCACGACTTGCGCTGGGGTCATATCGTGTATGACTTTATACAAAGATTGATAGCCCCCAGCGGCGATATATTCTTCAATTCGTTCTGGGTCAATTTTGCCGCTAGTTTCGCGCACGATGCGCTTTTGACGGCTAAAGAACGGGTGTTTAAAATCACCTTCTTGTGCGGTAGTCGTGCCGCCATTGAGCGAGTCAATAATACTGGCAGCTTGATCGGGTTCGACTCGTTCGTATAGTTTATCTTGCGGATCGATTTCGACGAGTGGTCCATTGCCGCAAAAACCCATGCATCCGACGCCGACGACTTGGATGCGATCGCTCATTCCCAATTCTTTGACTGCCCCTTCTAAATTCTTCTTCACCCCTAAAGAATTGGCAGCGCGACATCCAGTTGAAGTGCAGCAATGCACGCGAATCGGTTTGTAATTGTTGCGCTCTTTTTCGCCAAGTTCGAGTAGTTCTGGTAAGTCCATAATTGGTAATTGGTAATTGGTAATTGGTAATTGGTGATTGGTAATTGGTGATTGGTAATTGGTAATTGCTTTTTCTTCCCATTACCCATTACCTATTACCCATTACCCATTACCAATTCCCCATTTTTCGATTCGTTCTAGTGCCTGTTCTGCCGTTACTTTTCCTGCTACTTCGCCATCGAAAACAACGGCGGGGGCAATGCCGCAAGCACCGATACAGCGTGCTGTCATTAACGACATTTGTCCATCTTCAGTTGTTTCCCCTTGGTGAATGCAAGCTTTCTTTTCTAGTGCTGCTAAAACTTCGCCGCTGCCTTTTACATAACAAGCTGTTCCTAAACAAACTACGCAGCTATGAGCGCCGCTGGGTTTGAGGGAAAATAGATGGTAAAAAGTGGCAACTCCGTAGACGCGACTGAGGGGTAATTTTAAACCGCGCGCGATGTATAGCAGCACGTCTTCTTCCAGGTAACCGAAAGCTTCCTGCGCCTTGTGCAGAATTTCAATTAAAGCATCTTGGCGATATTGATTCCGCTTCATCGTAATATCCAGCGCTTTGAAGCGTTTATCGCCGCTGGGATGCTGTTTTTGCTCTGCTTTTTTTTGAGTGACTTTTTCTGCGTTGGCAACCATGTTCTTTATCCCAATAAGTTTTCAGGCTGAAGCACGAGCTTGGTTAATTTTCCCCCTTTCAAGACTACCCATTTAAGCGCGAATCCATCAAAAAAGAAACATAACTTATAAATAGGTTATCTTCTGTTGTCAAGGGAGTAAAAACTTTATAGCTCATGCTTTTTCCTGATTAATAAATGGCAATTTTAGACTAAATTTGATTTTTCTAGTTCAGACTCCTCGTTTGTGGTTTTAACAGTTTGTACGGTTAAAACCGAGCAGGGAGCGTGGTGGAGTACGTAGTTGCTGACGCTACCTAGTAAGAATTCGCTCAAACCAGAAAGACCGCGACGACCGAGTACAATTAAGTCAGCGCCCCAAGTGCGAGCGATCGCGCAGATGGTTTTGCCTGGATTGCCGACGTTTTGAGTGAATTCGGCGGATACGCCTGCATTGGTAGCTTGGGCGGTGCGCGATCGCAGCATCTCCAAACACTGAGTTTCAAATTGATCCCACTGTTTCCGATAGTTCATCAACATTTCTTCGGAAACTTCTGGTGCTATATCTGGATACATTTCCAAACCAGAAAAAGCCCCCGCAATTCTGGGACTGCTTTCTTCAACTGGCGTTAGTACGTGCAACAGCATCAGCTGAGAATTCATTGCCTTACCTAATGTCAAAGCCGAATCAAAAACTTGTTGACTGCTGTCACAATCCATTGCTACTAAAATTTTGTGAAACATAGTTTTTATGGGTAATTGGTAATTGGTAATTGGTAATTGGTAAGCTCGTCCATAAATAGTGTTTTGTAGGGGCAATCCCCCCGTGGTTGCCCCTACATCTAGAGGCGTTGTGTAAGTCCTGTGGTAATTGGCAACTTTTCGCTTTTTTACTCCTTCCCTCGCCTTTGGGGAAAGGGAAGGAGTAATTGGAGTTAGGTGTTTAACGGGTAATCGGAATTGCGACTTCAATCCAATTACCAATTACCCATTACCAATTACCCATTACCTATTTCCGCTTCGGTTTTGGCGATTTCCAGCATCGTCTTGAGAACGGTGTCTGGGTTCAAGCTGATCGAGTCAATTCCCAGTTCAACTAAGAATTTGGCAAATTCTGGGTAATCAGAAGGCGCTTGACCGCAAATACCGATCTTGCGATTGTTATTTTTCGCCCGTTCGATTACCAAGCGCACCATTTCTTTGACGCCTTCGTTGCGTTCGTCGAAGAGGTGGGCGACTAATGCCGAATCCCGATCTAAACCTAATGTAAGTTGCGTTAAGTCATTAGAACCAATTGAGAATCCATCGAATACTTCGCTAAATTGATTCGCGAGGATGACGTTGTTGGGGATTTCGCACATCACGTAGACTTGCAGGCCGTTTTCACCGCGTTTCAGGCCGTATTTTTCCATTTCAGCCAATACTCGGCGACCTTCGTCTGGGGTGCGGCAGAAAGGTATCATCGGGATGACGTTGGTTAAGCCCATTTCGTCCCGTACCCGTTTGAGGGCGATACATTCTAAGCCGTAAGCGGCGCGATATTTTTCATCGTAGTAACGAGATGCGCCCCGCCAACCGATCATCGGGTTTTCTTCTTTGGGTTCAAATTGTTTGCCACCCAGGAGGTTGGCGTATTCGTTGGATTTGAAGTC
>DNGG01000366.1:14307-15696 GCA_003486675.1 Cyanobacteria bacterium UBA11372 | reverse complement strand
GGCAAAGTTGCTTTATCTAGCTACCACGGCGACTTGATGAATAAACTATACAGCGATTGGATTTGTGTTGAAGCACCGATTAAAAATTGTCATTCTGTAAAAGCCCCGCGTCAAGAAGTTCTTTGGCTTAATTACGAGCTAGAAAAAGAGAAACAATGTCTACCCCATCAGATGTCCTTGCTATAGCGTTTGAAAGAGCTAGTAGTCAACTCGCAGCAACAATTGTAAACGATACTGAAATTGTTACCAGGGTAGAGTATGTTTGTCGAAATATCCAAAACCGAGCGGCTGTAAGGTTGCTGTTAGCTTGTTTGCTAGCAAAAGTACATAAACCCAGTGTAGACATTCGCAAACCATATACCCAAATTGGCGATACAGACTGCTATTCTGGGCGCACTTATGATGAAACTTACATAAATGCTTTCATCAACAAACACGAATTACCATGCAATCCAACTACTGCCTTTCTTACCCCGGCACTTCGCAACCGTAATATTATCCTAACTCCAGATGTTAATTTGGTAGGAAGACCGCCGCAACTCTATCAACAAGTTTTACAACTACTAACTGATGTTCATAACAATAGAGTTTCAGCAGCAGAATTACTGGCTGAAACTGTCAGGTTTCTTCTGATTGTAAGAAACGAAAAACGCCAGCGGATGCAAACTTTACTAGCTGGATTGCAGTCAAGAGAAGATGCAATATCCTGATCAGCAGAAGCGATTGTCAGTTTAATCGAACAACACATGAAATGCCGTGGATCGAGTCGTCTACCAGTTCTTGTTGTTGCAGCGGCTTATCAGTCTGCATCTCAACATCTAGGAGAACAAATATTGCCTCTTCAGGCTCACAATGCTGCGGATAGACAAACGGGAGCTTTAGGAGATTTAGAGATTACAATTATAGGTGAAAATAATGCGATCGCTAGCTATGAAATGAAAACAAGGAAAGTAACTCAAGATGACGTTGAACGAGCCATCCAAAAAATCAATTAAAGAACACAACAGACGGGTTTTAAAATAGATAATTACATTTTTATTACTACAGATATCATTGACGATCCCGTTAAAGAATATGCTGCCAATATTTATGAAATAACAGGTGGAGTTGAAATTGTAATTTTAGATTGCCTTAGTTTTTTGCGGCATTTTCTGCACTTATTCCATCGTTTGCGGATGCAGTTTCTAGAAGCATATCAAACCCTTGTACTCGCAGAACCAGAAAGTGCAGTTAGTCAACCGTTAAAAGAAGCTTTCTTAGCTCTGCGTCAAGCTGCTGAGAGTGTAGACTAATTAGAGGCTTCATATCATGTCCTTAAGCTTTGGTAGTGCGGGTGTTTTTGACAGGTGTAGGGGCGGGTTTTACGAGAGATCGTTGCTAGCAGCGCAA
>DNGG01000366.1:0-14088 GCA_003486675.1 Cyanobacteria bacterium UBA11372 | reverse complement strand
TACAGAAAAGAAAAAAAAACCCCCCCCCCGCCTTACTCATCTGGCAATTTCAATTAAATTTGCCCCGTCCACACTAAGGGGAAAGTTTGCCACAGGAAGATGCCAAAGGCGGCGATCGCAAGTATCCCCTGAATCACCCGCCCCACAATTGTACCGATGACAATCCCTACACCGGCTTTAAACGCTTGCTCGGTTCTAGGTGCTAATTCTAACTCGCGCCGATACAAAAATTCTCCGATAAATGCTCCCAGTAAAGGCCCCATCAGGATACCCAAAATTGGCCCGCCAAACGGTAACGCTGGTAGCAAACCTAAAGTTCCCACAACTAAACCTACCATCGCACCCGTCAAACCCCAATTGCTCGCACCGGCTTGCTTGACACCCCAGTAAGTAGCGAGCAAGTCAATTCCAATACTGAGGATAAAGACGGCGATCGCTGCAATTAAGGGTATTTGCACCGTACTAAAACCGTGAATCGCACCCCAAACCACTACAGAAATTAAAATCAAGCTAGAACCAGGAATGCCGGGAACAACCGCACCGACAACACCCACGAGCATCAAAACCACCAGCAGCCAGTAGAGAATCACCATAAACTTTCATGCCTTGTTTAATCAAAGTAATACAAAAAAAAGTTTTGTCATGCTTCACCTAAACGGATGAATGTCTAGGGAGAGACAAACAACTTCCTTAAGAATTACGCTCATATTTCCGGTTTCTAGAAAAAATCCGACGTTTGATCCAAGCAACCGAATTTCTCTATCTTGGGGAACAGACGTTTAATCCGATCAAACCGTTCCCGTTTCCCCTGCTTGCAGCGTCACATCTAATTTGTCAGCAATTCCCGCTACCCAGTTTTCATCTTGCTTGGTATAGCTGCGAGGAGCATTTGCGCCTAAAATTAGCACGCCTTTACTCCCTATAGGCTGGCAGATGACGCCCTGGGTATTTTCCGGTAAATAATCAAATTCAATTTTGCCTGGATATAGGTTCAGAGCCACTAAATAAACTGGCTTTTGCTTTTCCAACACTCGCTTGACAATTGGTCCAGGTTTCACTTCTTTAGATGCGCCTAAAATTCCCCGCCGCAACAAAACCTTACCGTCGTACCAAACGACAATGCTGCGGGTGACGGTATTTGTTAGCAACAGACGAGATGCCCATGCTAATTCTGCTTTTACCGTTTCTGGTAAATCTGACGCGAGTTCAAACCCTTCTTCGCCGATGAGTTGAACTGCGTCAGGCGATCGCGCTTGCACCTGTTGCCACAGCAACCCGGTTAAAATCAACAGCGCAGACAAAATGACCCCCAGCGCATCCGAACGCGCTTGAGAGTCGGTTATTTGCGGCGTCAAAAAGCGGTTGAGCATCAGCAGGGAACCCGCCAACACACCAACAACTATTGGTAAGCGCCGCAACACTCTATTTGGGTCATTGGTCATGGCTCATGGGTAATTGGTAATTGGTAATTGGTAATTGGTAATTGAACATTGGGCATTGAGCATCAGCATGGGGCAAAGATAGTTCTCACCTGCTCCTGAAGCGCCTCTGCTCACCTGCTCACCTGCTCACCTGCTCACCTGCTCACCTGCACCTGAAGCTCACCTGCTTACTTCTCATTCTCCCCTGGCTCGATGATCCTTTGAAACAAATAGCCGGTACCTCTGGCGGTGAGAATAAGCTCTGGATTGCTGGGATCGTCTTCTAATTTTGCCCGCAAGCGCGAGATATGGACATCCACCACGCGCGTATCAACGTGACGCTCTGGCGTGTATCCCCAAACTTCTTGCAAAATTTCCGAACGGGAAAACGCTTCGCCCGAACGACTGACTAACAATTCCAGCAAGCTGAATTCCATACCAGTCAAACGGATGCGCTCGTCGCCTTTGTAAACTTGCCGCTTGTTTGTATCTATTTTTATATTCCCAACGTGGATCACCCCAGAACTGGGAATCCCGCCACCACCCGTCTTGTCTACCCGCCGCAAAACCGATCGGATGCGAGCTTCGAGTTCTTTGGGCGAAAACGGTTTAACTACGTAATCATCCGCCCCCAGTTCCAACCCCGTAATCCGGTCGGCGACATCACCCAAAGCTGTTAGCATGATAATCGGCACGTCGGATTCTTTGCGTAATTCCTGACAGACGCCGTAGCCATCTAGCTTGGGCATCATGACGTCCAGAACGACTAAATCGGGATCGGCATGGCGAAATGTTTCTAAAGCTTCTTCCCCATCGGCGGCGGTTACCACATCGTAACCAATCATCGATAGGCGAGTTTCTAGAATGCGACGAATGCTAGCTTCGTCATCAACCACCAAAATTTTTTCTTTATGGCTTTCCAATTTGGTCAACACTCCTTAAGTCAAATTGCAAATCGTTAATTTTTAGTAGCTTGTATTAAGATCGTACTCGATCGTGTCAGTTTAAGAAGCCTGAAGTTCTCGCAGGTGCTGCCTTTCAAGCTTTCTTAATATTTAAGCTACGTGTAGATTCTTTAATCAAAATAAAGAAATGCCAAAGTCTCGAACCTCTTATGTTTGTACAGAATGCGGGGCCGAGTCTACTCAATGGTTTGGCAAGTGTCCCGCCTGCGGGACTTATAACTCGCTAGAAGAACAAATTTTACCCCAGGGAACCAGCCATGACCGTCGGACGGGTTGGCAAGGTACTACGCAGCAAAACGGTAAATCATCAGCCAACACCCCTCCTAAACCCAGAATGTCGCTCAAATTTTCCCAAATTACCGAAAAACAGCAAGAACGTTGGTCATCCGGTTACGGTGAACTGAATCGGGTACTTGGTGGCGGCGTCGTCCCCGGTTCTCTGGTATTAATTGGTGGAGATCCGGGCATCGGCAAATCAACGCTGTTGCTTCAGGTAGCCAATAGACTGGCGATGGATTACCGCATCCTCTACGTATCGGCAGAAGAGTCAGGACAGCAAGTTAAATTGAGGGCGTCTCGTTTAGGTGTAGGTATTGCTTTAACCCCCGATGCCGAGTCGGAGGAAAAACCCGTCGCCACCGAGACTGTGGAACCGAATCTCTACGTGTTACCCGAAACCGACTTAGAACAAATTTTACGCGAGTTGGAATCCCTCAAACCAAATTTAGCGGTAATTGACAGTATCCAGACAATTTATTTGCCGACTATGGCATCCGCGCCCGGTTCCGTCGCCCAGGTGCGAGAATGTACTTCAGCGCTGATGCGGCTGGCTAAAAGCGAAGATATTACGCTGCTGATTGTAGGACACGTTACCAAAGAAGGCGCGATCGCAGGCCCCAGAGTCCTGGAACACCTGGTAGATACGGTACTGTATTTTGAAGGCGATCGCTTTGCTTCCCACCGCCTCCTACGTAGTGTCAAAAATCGCTTCGGCGCTACCCACGAAATCGGTATCTTTGAAATGATCGATCGCGGCTTGCGGGAAGTCGCCAATCCTTCAGAATTATTCCTGGGTAACCGGGATGAAGCCGCCCCCGGTACCGCCATTGTCGTCGCTTGCGAAGGCACTCGCCCCCTAGTCGTTGAATTGCAAGCGTTAGTCAGTCCTACAAGTTACGCCTCGCCCCGCCGTTCAACTACGGGGGTTGATTATAACAGACTTTTGCAAATTTTAGCCGTATTAGAAAAGCGAGTTGGCATTCCTTTATCTAAATTAGATGCATATGTAGCTTCGGCGGGGGGTTTAAATGTAGAAGAACCGGCGGTAGATTTAGGCATAGCGATCGCAGTGGTAGCATCGTTTCGCGATCGCATCGTCGATCCCAGTACAGTTTTAATCGGCGAAGTCGGTTTAGGCGGGCAAGTGCGCGCCGTTTCTCAAATGGAATTGCGGCTCAAAGAAGCAGCTAAACTCGGTTTTAAACGCGCGATCGTTCCTAAAGGACAAAAATTCCCAGAAGTGGGGTTAGAAATTATACCAGTATCTAAAGTATTGGATGCGATCGTTGCCGCCATTCCCGCCCAACCCCGCTTCGGCAGCGAATTAGAAGGTAGCGAAGACGAAGAAGATGATGATTTTTAACCAGAAACCGGGTTGCTCAGATTTTCGCACCTCAGTGGCGATCGTTTGACCCAGAAACCGGGTTGCTCAGATTTTCGCACCTCAGTTTTGTTATATCGTTTCCGCTTGCATCCAGGGGGGCGGGTTTATCAGAGTTATTTGTTGCTGCCAAAGGTGATACCAATTTCGCTTGATGGTGCTACACATCAACATATACCGATTTACGGTGTGGGTTTTACCAATAACATGCAGGCAATTTCAAACAATTATAATAAACCCGCCCCGTGTGTAGCGCATTGATGGGAAAACTATATAATTGGTAAAACCCGCACCTACAAAAATCTACGGGATTTTTCCCAATTACCAATTACCAATTACCAATTACCAAGAAAGCTAATCATTACGATGCAACCGGATTTGATATTACCGATTAAATTTCCTAAAAAAGCTCTTAGCTGTCGTTATTAATACCCGATTCTGAGCGGCAGGTAGCAAAGACATTGCTGCGATTTTAAATAATGCTTTCAACAAAGTTTGCCGCCGCCGCAGCACAGACAAATCGCTTCTAATTGCCAGCCCAAGATATCGAACTGCTGCCACACTGTTTTGCCGTTTTGAAGCGTTTTCCAGCGATTTAAACATCAGGTAAATATAAAGAGTAGAAAGGCTGTATTTTTTCAGGTGCTGTAAAGATGCAGGCGCTAGATTAAAAGCTCGTTCAATTACTTGCAACGATGCCGCTTCCATCCTGGCAACATTAGTAGACGAAGAATTGGCAGAAACTCGGTATAAAACTTGCACTGATAGCACAGCGATAAATTGATAGTGGCAAGCCAATCGCAAGTACAAATCCCAATCCTCAGCCGGAGTGAGAGAGCCATCAAACCCCCCTACTTCAATTAAAGCTTGCCTGCGAATTAAAGGATTAGAACCATGCTCTAAAAAATTTCTGACTAAAAGCTTTTCATAGACGTTGCCGCTGTAATTAATCCGAGTTCCAGTACCTAAAAATTGACCGTCTTTGTCGATAAAATCAGTCCAACTATAAGCAACTGCTGCTTGGGGATTTGCTTCTAAAGCCTTTAACTGTGCTTCTAATTTATTGGGTTTCCAAAGATCGTCAGCATCTAAAAAAGCAATAAACTCGCCGCTTGCCCGTTCAATTCCCCGATTGCGACTGATGGCTTGACCAGAATTAGGATAAGAAAATATTTTTATCCGACTATCTGGTATGCTGGAAACAATCTCCAACGTAGAGTCTTGAGAACCGTCATTAATGACTATTAATTCAAAGTCCGAAAATGTTTGATTTAAAACCGAATTAATTGTTTCTCTAATAGTTTGTTCACCGTTATAAACTGGAATAATTACGGAGATCATATCACTCCCGATATTACTTGCGTTCTGAATTATAAATTTCTTAGAAACCCGGTTTCTTTGCGTCAGTGCTGACTAAACCGCTGATTTTTAAGCCATTTAAACAGATGTAGATTCAATTTTAAACAAATTTTTAAGTTTGAATAAATATAATTTACCAATATAAAAAGGGCTAATAAAACTGGCGATAAAAAATTCCATTTCACAGGCAGCTACAACATCAGTTTTTAAAACCGTTCTATGCTTGATAAAATGAATAATTATTTTTTTGAGGTCGTTTGCCATGTAAGCTGGAAAAACAAAAATTCTTTGCCATGCTGGAAATCCTAACATCCGAATGTGGTATCTACTGAGGCCAATATCGCGCATCAATTTCATTAGATACTCTTTTTCTAACCGATTTTTTGGGATGCGATGGTGCAGCTGCATTTCTGGGTTATACCAAATTTCCCAGCCGTTTTTTCTAATATGTAATAATGCTTCTATATCTTCAGCTACAACTTGAAAGAAAAGTTTTTTGGGTACGCTTTCAAGCCAAGCTTGTTTGCGAACTACTAATCCCGCTCCTGGAGGCAAAACTTTTTTATAAGAGTGCTTGTATTCAGAAGATGTATAACAAACTGCTTTTTTTCCGCCTCCAATAGCTAAAAAACGACTTATTTTGTCAAAGTTTTGAGGTGGGGAAACTTCAAAATCTCCGTCAATTTTACTACCATAAGCACCAGCTTTGGGATGAGCTTTACCGAAAGTATAAGCCGCTGTTACCCAGTTAGGAGAGGGTAAATTATCGTCATCTAAAAAACCAACAAAGCTGCTGCTGGCTTCTTCGACGGCAAGCTGTCGGGCAAAGGATAATCCTTGCTTTGGCTCAAAGTAATATTTCAGCGGATAAGCTTGAGGCCAATTGGCTTGATAGTCTTGAACTACTTTAGCTGTATTGTCCTTGCTGTTGTTGTCAATTACCAGAATTTCCCAAAAAATTTTATCGCTACCGGGATGCGATCGCTCTGTATATTCACAGCACAATCTCAGCTTATCTAAAACATCGGTTAACCGCTTTTCCCCATTAAAAGTACAAATTGCTACTGTAAAATCAACCATAAATTCCCTGTGCAATTGCTACAAATTTTTATCTCTCCTACTTGGTAGATTATCCAATGGATTTTTCCACTATTTTCTATTTTAAACTACCTTTATCCAAATTGCCAATATTTATTTCTCAATCTCAATTGCCTACAATTAGGCTTTCCTGGTATAATTCATCACAAAACATTTTACTTGTACTAGATATCCTCCTATGAATAAACCCCTACGAATTGCTTTTCTGTTGCCAAACCTCAAAGGGGGAGGCTTAGAGCGGGTTGGACTTAACTTGATCAAAGGCATGATGGGACGAAATCTCAAGCTTGACCTAGTTTTAACTAGCGCTATAGGGGAATTTTTAAGCGATGTTCCATCGGAAATCCGCACCATCGATTTAAAAACTCCAATGGGGTTTCGGCTCAAAAGTGCGGCTGAATCGATCTTACCGCTTAAAAAATATTTACAAAAAGAGAAACCGGATATAGTAGTGTCCCATCTATATATATATAACATAGTTGCTGCGATCGCCAAAATCCTAGCAATGAGTCCCACCTACTTAGTGTTGGTGGAACACGCTTCTTTATACGAGTCAAGAAACCGAGGCAGAGGAACACAAGTTTGGTTGCTACCCCTACTCATGCGCTATCTTTACCCCTTGGCTGGCTCAGTCATAGCAGTTTCGCAAAGCTTAGCTAGAGAATTAGAAGCAGATTTAAAACTCAAACCAAATTCAATCAAGACGATTTACAATCCAGTTATTAACGAAAGCTTATTTTTAAAAGCAAAAGAAGCTGTAGAACACCCTTGGTTTAAAGAAGGAGAGCCACCAGTAATTTTAGGTGTAGGTAGGTTGGCTACTCAAAAAGATTTTCCTACGCTAATCCGCGCTTTTGCCATGGTGCGACAAGTGCAACCGGCGCGACTGGTTATATTAGGTGATGGCCCAGAAAAAGCAAAACTTGCCGCTTTAATTCAAGAATTAAATTTAGAAAATGATGTTGCCTTGCTTGGCTTTACAAAAAATCCCTACGCTTACATGGCACGGGCAGGAGTATTTGTTTTATCCTCAGCTTGGGAAGGTTTGCCAACTGTACTCATTGAAGCAATGGCTATAGGAACGCCAATAGTTTCTACCAACTGCAAAAATGGCCCAGAAGAAATACTTGATGGAGGCAAGTACGGTGAGTTAGTTTCAGTCGGTAATAGCGAAGCAATGGCGCAGTCAATTTTAGGCGTATTATCTGGCGATCGCAAGCAAGTCGATCCAGATTGGCTGGATCAATTTACATGGAAAACAGCGATCCAAAATTATCTCAATCTTTTAGGAATTGCTCAATCTTAAACTGGCAACAGGCAACAATTGTTATTTAATACTAGGTTGCCAGAGTTTCTACAAATACATAGATAGCTGTCTGCGAATCGCAAAACTCAGCATTCTTGCGGGAAACTTAGAACCTTGTAAAACTCGAATGCGGAGAAATTTTCCAGTAGCTAGACGGGCAATTCCCTTTAACCGCGCCTCAAATCTGGCTGATAGTAATTTCAAATATTCGCCTTTCTCTGCCGCAGCATATAGTGGTAAAAAAGCAAGTTTCCCATAAAGAACATCGGCTCGATGAGTTTTACTCAAACCATTTTTATAATGTTCTAAATTGGGCAATCCTCCATGTTCCCCATAATTGCGGAAAGGAATGTAATTTTTTAGCTTTTTGGCACGTAAAAAGTTATCTACACCAGAATCCCAAGCCGAATAAACCTCTGCTCCCTTTTTTTCGCGGGTTTCTTCAGCAAGATCAATCAAACACTTAGCGCCTTGCGGGGTAATAATATAGGCAACCGTTGAAGCAGAAAATCCTTCAGCATAACCTTCTGCCGAAACGCTATAAACCTGCGGCGCACAAGTATATAGCCAGGAAATTCCTACGTTATTTTGACTGGGATTAAAAGGTAAAGGCAATTGCCCAAAACCTACAACAGGAACAAAATCTGCTTCAATAATTAGAGTGGGTTTGCTTGCCGTCGCGGCTTGTTCCCAAGCTCGTCGATGGTTCATCAAACACAGATAACTGCGGGAAAAATTCTGATATTCTGGTTTGTGTTCCTGCCTTAGCACTTCCACGTGAAAGCCTTCTTTTGTCAAGACTTCCTCAAGTAAATCGGTTGACTCTTTACAAGCAATAATCAAAACTTTACTCAGGCAGTCAACCAGCCGGTAGGTACTGGGAGTTTGGTTAGCAGCACGAGCAATAAAGTCCATGTAAGTCGGCGAGCCTCGATAAACTGAAGCGATTATATATAGAGCCAGTTTCCTTTCCGATCCTTAAAGGTTAAATACTTTTCCCACTCGCACCAAGAGCGGGATTAGATCGATCTAATCAAGTTTGCCCATTAGCTGGCTCAGATCTAACATCTATTCGCCATTGAGAAATTCTAAATAGGCGTTACTCAATTCCTTTACCGCCAAGTCGTAAAATTGTTTCCCATGTTCCGGCGTTGCTAAGGCTGGATTTGAACCCATTCTGCCATCGGGATAGCGGCGGCGGAAGTCAGCTGCTCCATATATTTTATGCCCGGAGGAGACTGGCTCGGTAAGCGGTGCTTGTTTGATCGCTTCGGGATAAAGGTATTGAGTCAGAGCAACTTCGCTGGGAGTGGCGTGGGAGCCTTCTCGATCGCCGTATAATTCTTTTGCTAATTTGTATACAGAACCACACATAAACCAGTTCCCGACTTGGCACTGCACTTGGGAGGCATGGGGAATATTTAAATCTGCTAAGTGAGCGTATGTTTCTGCAAAAGCCGCTTTGAGCGTGGCAATGTTGCCCCCGTGACCGTTTATAAAGAAAAATTTAATAAATCCAGCTTTAGCTAAACAGGTGATATAATCTCGAATCAATTGAATTAGGGTGCTGGGGCGCAGGCTAATAGTGCCGGGAAAAGCAGTGTGGTGCAGCGCCATGCCGACATTGATTGTGGGGCAAACCATCGCGTTGATGGCTTCGCCGACACCCTTGGCGATCGCTTCGGCACAAATCGCATCGGTACCAATTAATCCTGTCGGCCCGTGTTGCTCCGTCGAACCAATTGGGAGAATTATACCAGTAGACTGGTGGAGATAGGCTTCGACTTCAGGCCAAGAACTCAGTTGTAACAGCATAGAGACTTCGCATAACTTTCATGGAATTTTAACGCGACTCATCTTGAGAACGGTTATTTTTGGCCCGTTGTCGGGTTATCTTGTTTGTGGCGATAGATACATAGCGAGCCATCATGTTTTCCCTGGAATCACCCCAAAAACCTCCCAAAGCAGAAATTGGGATTGCTAGCCGCATTCTCGTGGTAGAAGATGAAGAACTCATTCGGGAAATGCTGGTGATGGCGCTGGAGGAGGAAGGTTACGAAGTCGTCGCCGTTAACGACGGACAAGCGGCTTTATCCTTTTTACACGAGCCTGAACTGGGCGCGGGACAATCTCCCTTTGACCTGCTAATTTTGGACTTGATGCTGCCTCAAATCAACGGCTTAGACATTTGTCGCTTGCTGCGGCATCAAGGCAATCCGATCCCAATTTTGATTTTAAGCGCCAAAGGCACCGAAACAGACCGGGTGTTGGGCTTGGAAGTCGGTGCTGATGATTATCTCACCAAACCCTTCAGCATGAGGGAATTAATTGCCCGCACCCGCGCCTTACTGCGCCGTCAACGCTTGTTAGAAAGCAATAAACCCGCCTCCCCACCCCAGCCACAAGTATTGCAGTATAAAGAAATTACCCTCTATCCCCTAGAATGTCGCGCCCTCGTCCGCGGCGAGGAAGTCAGTTTAGCACCTAAAGAATTCCGCCTGTTGGAATTATTTATGAGTTATCCCCGGAGAGTGTGGACGCGGGATCAATTACTCGATCAAATTTGGGGAGCGGATTTTGTCGGGGATAGCAAAACTGTAGATGTCCACATTCGCTGGATGCGTGAGAAAATCGAGCGCGACCCCTCTCATCCAGAGTATATCGTGACGATTCGCGGGTTTGGTTACAGATTTGGCTAATTGCTGATGGCTAATGGCGATTGGCATTTTTACAATTAGCTATTAGCAAAATTGCAATTAGCATGACCATCTTGGCATTTTTTTTGGGGCTTGCCATAGGGATTGGGATTTGGCTCTATTGGCGAGCGTGGTTTTACAGGCAGGTAGAGCAATTGCTGCGATCGCTACCTGCGGGTGCATCTAACATCTCTTTGCCGCCCATTTCTCGCCTGCGTTACGGGATTTCCCTAGCCAATCACCAACAGCAGGACTTAGAAACCGAAATACTCTCCTGGCAGCAAATTCTCCAAGTAGCACCTCTGGGTTATCTCGTCGTTGATGAAGAAAACCAGCTGCTGTGGTGCAACGAGCAAGCGCAGCAACTTTTGCACCTTCACCGCTGGGAACCGGGACAAGTTCGGCTACTGTTGGAGTTAGTCAGATCATACGAACTCGACCAGCTGATCGAGCAAACCCGTCAGCAGCAGCAACCCCAGACACACGAGTGGGCATTCCACCCATCATACCCAGATGCCGAATCAATAGGCAGGAGTGCATCGATTACCCTGCGGGCGTCGAGTTGCCCCTTACCGGATGGGCGAGTCGGCGTTTTTTTGGAAAACCGACAAGCGTTGGTGGAACTTTTGGCAGCACGCGATCGCTCTTTTTCCGATCTCGCCCACGAACTCAGAACCCCTTTAACCTCAATTCGTTTAGTCGCAGAAACTTTAGAAACCCGTTTAAATCCACCTTTACTGCGTCTAGTCCAGCGGATGCTACCGGAAATTAACCGCTTGATTAACCTCGTACAAGATTGGCTAGAACTCAGCCAACTCGAAATCGATCCCAGCAGTAAACTCAATCGGAAAAGCTTAGAACTAAAGTCTTTAATTCAATCCGTCTGGCAGACTCTAGAACCCCTTGCCCGTTCCAAACAACTGGGTTTAGACTATTCTGGCCCCGATGCCGTCTGGATCGAAGCCGATGAGTCGCGCCTGTATCGGGTTTTTCTTAACATCCTCGATAACAGCATTAAGTACAGCCCTAACCAAGGAATCATTCGTACCGAAATAAATCTCCTCCCTGGGATAGATGATCTTTTTGGGCGGGTGGAAATTAACATTATAGACTCTGGCCCTGGATTTCCAGAATCAGATTTACCCCATGTTTTTGAGCGACTATACCGAGGTGACCCTTCGCGGACAAGACAGTCCTCAAATGGGATGAAAGACGGCAAAAACGACGCTAGTATTGCTGGTAAGACTGGTAGCGGCTTAGGGCTTGCGATCGTCCGGCAAATCGTTCTGGCTCACGGTGGTTGTGTTACAGCCAGTAACCATCCCGACGCAGGTGGCGCTTTGCTGAAAATAGAATTACCTTATTGCTAAGAGTTAGCGATCGCAAAGGGCGGGTTGCAAAAATTATTTATAGCAATAATTAACAATTGTTATCAACCCGCCCTCGTCAGCTGACCACTGACAATTAACCCATACCGCAGTCTCATGGTTTTCCCACAAAGTCAGGTGAACACTTCCCAACCGTATCCCGAACGCATCCAATTTGAGCGACGACTTAGGCGCTTAGAACGGGATGTGTTGCGGATGGGAGCCTTGGTGGAACAGTCGTTTCGCCTCAGTCACCAGTCTTTGTTTGACCGCAACCTCACTGCGGCAAATACTATTCCCGTACTGGATAAACACATCGACCAGTTATATCGCCAAATCGAATTAGACTGCGCCACCCTAATGACGCTACAAGCACCCGTTGCTAAGGATATGCGGCTATTGAGCGCCTACATGCAACTGGTGCGAGATTTAGAGCGCATTGGCGATTATGCCAAAGATTTAGCCGAAATTGCGATTAAACTCTTTCCTTACCCCCCATCGCCTTACCTGCCCGAAATAGCGGTGATGTCCCATCACGCCCAAGCCATGTTAGCAATGAGTTTGGTCGCTTTAGCTGATTTAGATGAGGTAGCCGGAAGGCAACTGAAGCAGGAGGATGACACCGTAGACACCGCCTACGAAACACTTTACCAGCACCTAGCCGGACAGCGCGATATCAAAGGGGTAGTCGAACCAATTCTGTTGTTAGGATTGGTGATTCGTTACTTGGAACGCATGGCTGACCATGCTACCAATATCGGTCAGCGAGTTGCTTACATCGTTACCGGACATCGAGCCTAAGTGCGTTCTTTCAGCATATCGCGCCGCCTCGGGCGTGCATATCGCCCATTACCAATTACCAATTACCAATTACCAATTACCTTTAGATTAACAAAACCTTAACTTGCTCCTAAACTTGCAGCAGTAATATCGAGTAGGCGATAGTAGCTCTTCACTTAGGCTAAACTAGCCTAGTTTCGGAACGATCATACCGATATGAAGCTAAAGCGTCGAGAATTACTGCTATTTTTGGGAGCCGGTGCCGTTACAGCAGCGGTTGCAACTTTTCTGGCAACGCGGAAAAATCTATTCGCTGGCAAGGGTTTAAGCTTCCAGCCCGTTAAAGGCGCAATGCCTTTAGATATTTATGACATAGCACCCGAGCAACAAGTAAAAGACTACAGTACCTACGAGGTAGTCGATGACTTGGTGCTGCCAGAAGGCTACACCTACGATATCGTTGCCGCTTGGGGCGATAAAATTGGCAATTCTCGCTTTGGCTACAATAACGATTATTTATCCTTCATCGAAACGGGGAAAGATGAAGGTTATCTAACGATTAATTTTGAATACATCAGCGCCATTCCCTGGATGCAAACTTACCAGCAGGTGACGGGTAAATCTCTGCCGTTTGCAGAAGTCCAGGCGGCGGTTAAAAAAGCTCCAAAGGCGGGAATTAATGCCTTTGGTTTGCCTAAAGAAGAAGAAGCACTCAAAGCAAAAATTCGCCTTCTTTGTACTGAAGCGCTATTAGATCAGGGAATGGGAGTCATTTCCATTCGTCGCGATCCTGATGGCAAGTGGGTGCGAACCAATTCTAAAGCAGACCGGCGTATCAGCGGGATTTCTGGTTTAGAAGATGGTTGGTATCTCAAAGCAACTGGACCAGGGGCGGCGGTGTTTCGCAAAACCCAGGGACAGGGATATATCGATAAATTGGGCGATCGCATTATCGGCACTTTTGCCAACTGTGCTGGCGGCACTACCCCTTGGGGAACTGTACTGAGTGGCGAAGAAAACTTCCAAAACCAAGTCGCCGAACCCGTCTACGCCGATGGTACGTCATTTGACCCCAAAGAACGACCCTTCAGCATCAACGAGGAAGAAATATCCGGTGAGGGAAATGTACTGGGATTAGCCGGTAACAAATATGGCTGGATTGTGGAAATAGACCCAGCCAACCCCAACGACTACGGCACGAAACATAGCTGGTTGGGAAGGTATAGACACGAAGCAGTGGGGGTTAAAGTCGTCGCGGGCAAGCCCCTGGCGTTTTATTCCGGTTGCGATCGCCGAGGCGGACACTTGTATAAATTCGTCAGCAAAGCCAAGGTCACCAACCCCCAAGACAAAGCCAACTCCCGCCTATTGGGCGACGGAATGCTCTACGCCGCTCAATTTAACCCTGATGGCACCGGGCGCTGGATACCCCTCAA
>DNGG01000164.1 GCA_003486675.1 Cyanobacteria bacterium UBA11372 | reverse complement strand
AATGTTGATTAAACGAGTTATTATTAACTCCTCACCTTTAATTGTTTTATTTAAAAGTCAACAAGCTGAATTACTACCTCAACTGTTCTCGGAAATTCTAGTACCAGCAGGGGTGTGGGATGAAATTATTGAGATTACTTGCATAAACGGGTAAGACAGTGACTGCTTACCCGTCAGTGCAACGTTAGTCGCTTGTATGTGCTGGGCTAAGGATGGCGTGTAATTTGCCACCAGAGATCGTTTTTTTCTGGTCTTTGTTTTGGTTATCGTACAGTTAAGATAGAGACAAGAACCTTTGAATTTTTCGAGGTCGGCTTTCAAACAATATTTTTTGGAGAAATTGGCTGGCTAGTTTTTATAAGCTCACCAATTTATCGTTTTGAATCATTGCCACTAGGATACAGAAAATTAAATATTCTGTTCGTTTCAGGCAGGCTTTTAAGTGAGTTTGGTAGAATGTTGGTAGTTTATACATTTTTTCATTAAGACAGGTTCTATTGAGAATACACGGCCTGTCTTTTTTTGACAACAATCTGTCAACCCTAGATGTGGTAAAAGGTTGACAGATTGTTGTCACCCCCCAAGATCGCGAGGTGTTCAACGGCGACCTGGGTATGGTTGCAGCCATCGATGCGGAGGAGCAAGAAGTTACCATTCGTTTCGATCAACGAGATGTAACGTATGACTATGCCGACCTCAACGAGATTGCGTTGGCTTGGAGCATCAGCATCCACAAGTCCCAAGAGTCAGAGTATCCGGTGGTGATTCTGCCTCTGTACATGCAGCACTACGTTATGCTCTCGCGCAACCTGCTTTACACGGGCTTGACTCGCGCTAAGCAACTGGCGGTGATTGTGGAGCCGCAAAAGGCCATTGGCATGGCAGTACGGCAGGTCAAAGATAACCAGCGCTACACGTTGCTGGGGGAGCGATTGAGCCAAATTCCCCCACATATTGGACAAGCAAATTATTAAGTATTGTTGCAGTCTTCTCTACTGCAATTGTTTGCGTGCATAATAGGGAAAATCAATCTTTTTCTCTATCATTTTCTAACAGTTATCCCGATTCATTACTAGCTTTGCTAATCAAAGCTTTTGAAAATTTTACTGAGGAATAGGAGTTTTTGCATGAAGAACATAGAAGTCTTAAAGCTACAGAAATCATTGAAGCAGGATACTAATAGTTCCAGTGAGAAATTAGATACTCAAGCCATATTAGAGCTTCTTTCTACCGAGCCACCAAAAACTATCAACGTGATCGAGATGATTACCATGAGTGGAGCACACCATTGTTCAGGCATTCAGATACCTTCTTCACCTGAGTTAATTGATAAAACACTTAATTTGTCGGATATTTGATCAAGCATAGATCCCAAGGATAGTATTAGGGATGTTGAGACATAAAGATTTGTTTAATTAAAATCATAAAGCTTTACATCCCTTATGATTTTGTGAGTTTCGTTTAAAAAATATGCTTTCAGTGAGTTCGGCTACAGAAGTTATAGCAACATCTACTTACTATATGGATGAGCTATGTAGTGGTAACGAATCATTTTTGGTATTTATAAGTTGCAAATTGCCCGATTTGACAGAGATCGAGAAGCAGTTTTTCAGTCATATTGACAAGAAAACATTGATATTTGATGCTGCTTTTAGAACTAAGACTAATATTGAATATCAGTTATTGGTTCAACGGGACTATATTTTATTTTCAAGATATGCAGTAATCAGATCATTTGGCAATGAAAAGCAAACGTATTGTAATTTGAGTGCTTTCTCTGCACGAGAAACATTCCCAGATTTCAACAAATACATGAATTTTGTTAGGGGAGAAGACTCTATACTCGATCTTCAAATTAGCAGTCAATCTCTAATTCGGTGGTTGCTAAAGTGCTTGCGTAATGTATCATTAGATGAATTAGAAAAGCAGTTAATTTGCTATGAAATAAAGCAACTAGCAAATTATCTTGAGCTTCAAATACCAGAAGATAAACTGTTTGATATACTTAATGTTGAGCAACTAAATATAACTTGCCAATCTTCTTATGAAAAAATCTTACAAGAAATTTGCGATCTGGGGTTCTTGATATGGAAAAGCTATTTTAGGATTAAGCCAAACTTGTTTTATCAGTACGGAGAGTAAAATTAATGTCTATAAGTAACCAGATTAAAATTCAACCTTTTTTAGGTGTTGGAATTGCATTCATACCCAAATTTCTTAAGCTTATAAGAACACAAGATATATCAAATCACAATATTTTGCCGAGACATATTGATTTTTTTGAGATTTCATCACTAGATGAAAAGCAAATGGAAGAAGAGGAAATTCTTCAGTGGTTTCTATTTCTTGATGGGAAAAGTATTACTGCACATATTTTTGGATTTAGAGTAGGGACTAAATCAGGTCCCAGTGATAAATTTATCTCGAAAGTTAACAAGGCTCTTTCAATAATAAAACCCATTTTTATATCAGAAGATTTATCTCAGTTTAAGATTGCACCAACTTCTATCGATACATCACCTCTTCTTTTGACTGGTGAAACTAAAAAGTACTGTGTTGATTCTCTGATAAAGATCAAGGAAACAGTGGAAGTACCTTTTCTTTTAGAAAACCCCCCTATCTCATTCATGATAGGTGAACAAGATTTTCTCACATGGTTTTCAGATTGCCTTGATTTATCCAATTCGTATTGCTTACTCGATATTGGTCATTTGTTGTCATGGGAAAATATAGTTGGTGAATCAGTAATTATTAGATTGAAAGATTTTCCACTTGATAGAGTTGTTCAAATACACCTGGCTCAAGGAATGGTTGACTATACTTCAAAGTATTACGCTGATTTACACGGAGAACCTTATAGTGAAAGACTTTACGAAATATTGTTATATCTTTTAAACAACTGCCCTAACCTGAAGGCTGTAGCTCTAGAATACTTCAATCTTTTTACCGCACTTTCTACTGGGTTAAATGATTTACAAAGAGTAAAAGATATTACAAAAAATTTTCTAAAATCAAAACCTGCTTCATAAGTGCTAATAAATTTAGGTTTTAACTATGTCCAGCATTGATACTTACCTCTCAAATAAAGTTTCTAACCCAGAGCTAATAAACTGCCTACTTAAGTATAAACTACAACTCAATTTTTATGGTTTTTTACTTTACATAAATTTTACTCATATAGAAGATATTATTCATTATACATACTACTTTAATTATTTTATTAATAAGTTTTACTATATTAAGAGCAAACTAGAAACTAACTGGATAGCTGATTCTGGTCGTCAAGCATTTACTAAAACATTAGAAAATACCCAATGTTTTAAAGAAATTCAAGTAATTAATAACAATTATACTTTCTTGTATGACAGATTTAGTTGTCAACCATCCCAACCGTCTCTAATTCCTGCGTTGCATCTTAGTCCTTTTTGCGATCACCATATTGGTTTTCACGGTGCTGCGGTAGCACGCAATCAAAAATCAATACTAATATTTGGTAAAAATAATTCTG
Organism: Cyanobacteria bacterium UBA11372; assembly: GCA_003486675.1. GTDB lineage: Bacteria > Cyanobacteriota > Cyanobacteriia > Cyanobacteriales > Aerosakkonemataceae > Microseira. Next base: position 15,202 of record DNGG01000164.1, on the reverse strand, counting down.
GCAAGTCAACATATTCAATCAATTTAATTCTCAATGGTTATAAGCTTTTATCTGATGACACAATAATATATGACGCTTGCAATAATCAGGTGCTAGCGTTTCCAAGACCTATTGGTTTACGAGAAGGTACTCTTAAAGCACATCCTAAAATCAAAAATCTTCTACATGATAAACAATTAATTAGATATAAAGCCGTTGACTCTACACAACATTTAATGATTTATCCAGAAGAGTTATTTCCTAGTTGCATTGTTGATTATGCAGAGCCATATGCTGCATTTTTTTTGAATCACGTTTCAAGCAAACAAGAAGTTACACTTAATGAAGTTGATAAGTCTTCACTGAATAAGTTACTAAGGCACTTTTCTTACTATTCCGAACTTAACCCTAAAGAACACAGCCAAAACCTTCAAACCTTAGTAGAAAAGTTACTGAAAGTCTACATTATTTCGTTGGATATTAAATTAACTGATATCGATTATTTAATTGAGATTGCCGACAGGTTTTTGAAAATTTAGCACGTAAATTACATATCTCACTATGCTACCAATGAAACATGAATTACTAATAGATCTCGTATCTAGTCCTCTCTTTAGAGAGGAAAAATTTACGTCTTTACGCTGGTCAGATATATCTAGTAATGATATATTAAGTTTTCGCCAATTCTTACAGTTAAACGAGCAAGAAATTCTTATTCGTCCATTTGCACATACAAAAAAATACATCTCTTATGATGAAATAGAAAAAATATCTAAAATTTATTTTGTCAAATATGGACTGCATAGAAAAATGTATACAGAAAAAGTTAAGACTTATGGTTTAATCATTTTCAAGTATTTACTTCATTCACGAAAACCTTTTTGGCTACTAAATATAGCAAAATATGAGTTTATAATGTTTTCACAACTTTGGATTACCAGTTATAACAATGAAAACATTCTCAATCCGCAGCAGATTTCAAATCAATATTTACTGAGTAATCTTTGTAGATTAGGAAAGTTTTCTTTTGACATTGAGGCTTATATGGAAAATCCAGAAACAAGCGAATTTTTATTTAACCATGAGATTAATAAGTACTTAGTGTTCATTGGTCATTCTGAAACACCATCTGTTAGTACTAAGTCTATAGACAAATTCACTTACTCTTTAATCAGATTTTGTACGCAACCTAGATCGATACTGGAAATAAATAACTTCTTAAAAAATCAACTTTCATTAGATGAAGAAGAGTGCATGAACATATCTCATAGTTTAGTTGACTTACTTGAAAGCTGGAACATCCTAAAATTATTGACAGCTAGTGTAAGTTGAATAAAACAGTAGATTTAACAATAAATTCAAGAGGCGAACATATGAAATTTGGTATTGGATGGCGAGAAGAAGTATTAACGGAGATTAGTGAACAAATTAATAACATTGATGTAATAGAAATATTAGCGGATCAATATATGTTTGATCTAAGAAAGAAAGTTGAGATTTTGAAAAAGGCTTTGCCTAAAAAGGAAATTATTTTCCATTGCGTAAACCTTTCCATCGGTTCTTCTGAGCTTGACTTAGATTATTTACATGAATTGAAAAGGTTAGTGGATATTTTTGATCCTACTATTGTAAGCGATCATATAGGTATTACTAGGTATAAGTATTATGATACTGGTATTGCTTGTCCAGTTTCATACAACTCCAAGACTCTAAAGACTTTCGAGGCAAATATCAAAAAATTCCAAAAAATTATAGGAAAACCTCTTATTTTAGAAAATATTAGTTCTCCGTTAAAACCGTTAAAGGAAGAATTTTCTGAAGCAGAGTTTATAGCAAAGTTATATCAAGCATCAGGTGTAAATATTCTGCTTGATGTAACCAATTTGTATATAAATTCTAAAAATTATAACTTTGACTGCCGTGAATGGTTAGATAAAGTACCAATTTCATCAGTTCGCCAGCTTCATTTAGCAGGAGGTAACGAGGTTGACGGTAAGCTTTGGGATAGCCATTGCTGTGCTGTCGCTGAAAATAATTGGCACATCTATAAGATGGTAGTTAATCTCTTTAGTAACATCGAGTTTGTGGTTGTAGAACGTGATAGGAGATATGATAATTTTTACGAATCAATTAATGATGTTTTCAAGGCTAAAGATATACTCCTAAAGTATAAATATTTTGCACAAGGCAATGATTAAATATACCCTTAGAGATTCGGCATATTTCCTTTAAACGCTTTATCTAAAATCAACGCTCCCTCTGATAAATTTGAGTAAACCAATTTAAAGCATTGTGTTGTTTCATAAAGTGAAAGTAAGTCTTGAAAGAATTCATTTCTATTGAGTCCACATTCAGTCCTACACTGCCAAGCTTCTAACATAAAATCTTTCACATCTAATACCTTTAGCTTAGTGCTATTTTCACTTTTTTTACATATGGCAATGAATGAAGGAGGGCAAGATTCAGAAATTGTAACTGAGAAAAAGCTAGAGAAATGATTTAAGTAGATTAAACCTGTATTTGGTGATTTTACCTGGATAGTCTTAGGATGTTTAACGATTGCATCAGCTAAATCACCTAATTCTGGAATATTATAATAGCGAAAAGCACATAGAGTACTGTATGGTTTTACTCTTCCTGTTTTGCGATCTATTACTATTAATCCATCGCTCAAAAAAGAATAACCCATTTTCAAAAGAAAAGCTGTTAATGTAGTTTTTCCTTGCCACCAACCTCCCACAATCAGACAAACTTTACCTTCATTGCTAATTAGAGCATTACCCTCAATTACTAAGAATTTATTTCTCAAAGGCTCTATATTGAATGGCGGAATAATCATCTCGTCTGTCGGCCATTTATCATATTTTTGAAGCCTAGTCAACTTATTGTTGAGTCTGCGATAGACAGTCTTAACAAGGTCGTCATGAGAGTAATTAGCTATTGTCCAAGTTAGCTCTTCAATTTGCTTCGGTTGTTCTAGAGTTTGATCTGAATTTGTTGTTATTAAAAAGAAAAACTCTATGTAATTTTCTCCTACTCTTGGAGGAATACAAAACATTTTAAAAATAAATTCAAACTCTGAGTGCATTGCTTCTGACTGCGATTTGACACAGACATAGCATCCATAAAAATCGAGGTATAGCTTGTATGAACAGGTATTTTCAAGAAACTCTATGGTTTCTTGGTCATAGATATCTTCTTTTGATTCACGGTACATAGTACCTGAAGTATATTGAGCTAGGAGCTGACCCATAGGACAACTTGAGTTACTTTGTGTTAATATTATAACAATAAACTGAACAGTTAAGGAATTGAGGTGACGATCTGTAAAACATGTTATCACTTTTCGGCGCGCAAATTTGGCACAGGAGTAGATACTAATACAGAGTTTGATCGCCGGGTTGTAGAAGATTTGAGTAACGTGGTTTTCCTCCTTTTCCAGGTGCGTCCCACAATCCCACTAACCCTTTTGGAAAGCCAACGATGAATCGTGTGACGTACCGTTGACAATGCCCAGGAAAGTCCTTGGGCAATTTGTTCATTTTTTAACCCTCGCGCATTGAGTAATAACACAGTAGCCCAATCTTTGGTGCGTTGTGGCACACAATTTGCTATAGCTGAGTTCTTCGAGGGTTTGCTTTTCCTCTGTTGTGAGCCAGATTCTCAGCCGACATCCCATACACTGATACACCACGATTCAACTCTGTTGTTTACATATTTTCACATAGTGGCGTCTATTGACGCCCACCTACTTATCGGGTTACAGAGGTGATTTTAGGTGTTGATCGCTCTCCCTTAAGGTAGAAATTTAGCTGTAATAGAGGTACGGTAAGGAATTTGGCTTGCTAAAGGGGAACTCGCTTTCGTAACTCAGTTTCAAGTTAAAGGATAGGCGATTTAGATGGAAAACAGCTTTGGTGCAAGGTTGCTGCTAGAGCAGAGGATTTATTAGTGATTTTTGAAACGCTTGAAATACAGAGAGTGCTGTTTAACGAGGAGTTGGAGCAGGGGAGCAGCTTTATTCCGATGACATTCATATAATTAATGTGACCGTAGGAGTGAAAAAATGCAAAAAATCGATGATGTAAAACAGGTTAACAATGCTTCAGAAACTTCATTTACTAGGAAAACCGCACACTTTCATGGCACTATAATCTCAGAGAAAGTCGAGATACCTAAAATTCCTGCTGAAGCTTTAAGGTATGCAGTTAAACTGAATTCTGTAGTCAAATTCATCTCTATTCAAGCAGATGGCAGTACAGTTGTTCAGACTTATGAGCAGATGTGGAAGCGTGCTGAAAGAATACTGGGTGGGCTACGAGCATTCGGTTTGCAACCAGGAGACTTTCTTATTTTACAAGTAGACTTTAGCCAAGACTTTACTCCTGCGCTCTGGAGTTGCATCATAGGCGGTTTTGTGGCAGTGCCAGTTTCAATTGCCTCTGACTACTCCAAACCGAATCAAATGTTAGCCAAGCTATATCACATTTGGCAGTATTTAGACTGTCCGACAGTATTAACTACCTCAAAACTGGCACCACAAGTTCAAATCGGTTTGCGACTATATAGTAAAAATAAAGTGATAATTGCGACAATCGATTCAGTAGAAACACATAATCAGGATTGTAAACTGCATCTGATTCAACCTCATGAATTAGTATTGCTCTTACCCAGTTCTGGCACTACAGGCAACCCAAAGTTAATTGAATCAAATGGTCAAAACTTTATTAATCGTTTTCTGAGATATGCAATTAATCAAAATGATACTTCTTCCAAAAAGATTCTTTTGAACTGGTTCCCGCTTGAAAGTCTTCTCGGAACACTTTTAGTTCTGCCTAATGGGTTTCAACAAAATATACATTTATCAATAGAACTTTTAATTCGCGATCCCTTATTTTGGCTCGATACTATGAACAACTATCGAGTAACACATTCACCAACAACTAGCTCTATATTAGCCCTTGTAGTTGAAAAAATTAGAAATACTTCAAAACAAAAATGGGATTTTTATTCTGTTCAAATGATAGGCATCGGCTCCGAACTTATTGTAGCTAAAACGGCAAAAAATTTCATAGAGCTATTAAGTAAATATAACCTTAACCCCAATGTTCTATACCCAGCCTACGGTATGACAGAGTGTGGACCAACAGCTGCTAGTTCAAAAGGACTCTCTCTAATTACCTCTTATAATCGTAATTGCTTTGTAGAAATAGGAAAGCCAACACCGGGACACTCTATTCGGATTGTCGATCAACAGGGTAGTATCCTCGAAGAAGGTCAAATAGGTCGAATCCAGGTCACAGGCCCATCAATGACATCAGGCTATTATCAAGCTCCCGAACTGAATCGCGAGTTATTCACCGAAGACGGCTGGATAAATACTGGAGATTTAGGCTTTCTTCAAGATGGAAAGCTAACAGTTACAGGGCGTGAAAAAGAAATTATCATCATTAATGCACGCAACTATACCTGCCACGAAATTGAGTTGGTAGCCGAAGAAGTTGAAGGGGTTGAACCTTCTTACACTGCTGCTTGTGCAATTCGCCAGTCGGACAGCGAAACAGATGAATTAGCCATCTTTTTCCATTCCCTTGTCTGTGAAGAGAGGCACTTAGCGCAATTACTCAAGCAAATTCGGAGAAATATTGCCGAGAAACTTGGGATCAATCCCACTTATCTAATTCCAATTGAGAAATCTGCCATTCCTAGAACTTCAACGGGCAAAATTCAACGTTTGCAACTTAAACAACGATTTGAGGCCGGTGAATTCGATGCTATCCGTCAACAAGTTGAAGACCTTAATAACCAAGAGCGGGAATCTAATTTTGTCGCTCACCGAGACGATTTAGAACTCCAACTGACAAAGATTTGGGAAAAAGTTCTAAGCATTAAGCCCATCGGTGTGAGAGATAACTTGTTTGACCTGGGAGGTCACTCCCTCCTAGCTGTACAGCTGTTGGCGCAAATCGAGAAAACTTGCCAGAAAAAACTGCCTCTGGCTATCCTTTTTCAGGCTCCAACCGTTGAGCAACTGGCTGCTGTTCTGCGCCAACAAGGATGGTCACCACCTTGGTCTTCCCTAGTGCCAATTCAACCTCATGGCTCCAAACTACCTTTCTTCTTTATCAACTCAATAAATTATGCCCAAATACTTGGATCGTTACTGGGAACTGAACAACCATTTTACGGCCTAAATATTTTCGGGCTAACGGAGCTTTTTGAACAACAGCTTCCTCACCTCCACCTTGAAGATATTGCAGAGCAATTCATTAAAGATATGCGTACCATCCAGCCCGAAGGGCCTTATCTGTTAGGAGGCTACTGCAATGACTCATTTCTAGCTTTTGAAATCGCTCAACAGCTCCAAAAACAAGGTCAGAAGATAGCGCTGCTAGCCTTTATTGATGGGATCTGGCAGGAGAACAACTTAGGATTGTATCTTCATTGGCATAATCTTGGTCAATTTGGACTTGACTACATTCTGGCTAAGGCCAAAAATAAGCTGAGGTTCCTCAAGCATGAACTCGTCATCAGTATCAAGCGTATCATAGGCAAGTTTTACTCCAGAACCGGACGCCCATTGCCTCGCCATCTCCAAGACGTTTACTTGTTACAAGCCTTTGACCAAGCTATAGCTACTTATATCCCGCAAGTATACCCAGGTCAGATCGCCTTATTTTTGTCCAGCGAGTGGCGGTTAAAGAACTCACCCAAATTGGCAAGTCTAGCAGCTGGAGGATTAGAAATTCAGGAAATTCCTGGGTATCACAACTCCATGTTTGAAAAGCCCCAAGTCGAAGTTTTAGCAGAAAAATTGAAAGCTAGCTTGGATAAGGTTCAGACAGAAACTTCAGAAAGCTATGTTTCGGAACCTCACGACTCAACAATCGAGGTTGAAGGCACAGCTAGCCTTTTAAATCAGTCAGAAGAGTCAGTGCTATGGTCGCCGTTGGTGACGCTTCAGGCTGATGGTTCTAGACCACCTCTGTTTTGCGTTCATGCCCTTGGTACCAGTGTCTTATATTACCGCGATTTGGCGCTTCATTTGGGTAAAGAGCAGCCATTTTATGCGCTACAACCACAAGGACTAAATGGAAAACAAGCCCCTCTGACTCAGGTTGAAGATATGGCAGATCTCTACATCAAAGAGATACGCAACGTCCAACCTGAAGGGCCTTATTTTCTGGGAGGCTCCTCCTTTGGAGGTGAAGTAGTCTGGGAAATGGCTCAACAACTTCATCAGCAAGGTCACAAGGTGGCTCTGCTAGCCTTATTTGATACCAGCGCTCCGGGCTATCTCAAACGAGTGTCATTCCGAAAGCGAGTTGCCGATCATTTCAATAGCCTTTTAACACAAGGACCTGGCTATATTCTGAAGAAGATAACGGGGAAACTTCAGTGGTTCAAGAATAGAATTCAGGAAAGGGGTCAAAAGATTTCTTTCGGTTTTTCCCAAAACAGCTTGGATTCCTTAACTCAAACTCGGCACAACTTAGTCGTGGAAGAAGCCAACAAACAAGCAGCAAGAAAATATGTTCTGCAAGTTTATCCAGGTCGAGTGACCGTCTTCCGGGCTATCCATCAGCCTGCACCTGAAGGATGGGATATCGATCCCCAAATGGGCTGGGGCGAACTTGCTGGTGGAGGCTTGGATATCCACGATGTTCCAGGCAATCACGATTCTATGTTCAGAGAACCCCATGCACGAGTGCTGGCTGAAAAATTGCGAGCTTGCATAGATCGGGTGCAGGCGGATGATTTAGCCGACATTCCACCCCAGCATTCAGACCCGGTTGTCTGCGAGCGCGAAAATCCGGAGAGTTAGCACATTCAGACAAGATCGGACTTGGAAATTGGCTTTGGATTGCGATCGCTGCTACACTTCACCCGAAGAGAGCGATCGCTCTCTTGTAACTGGCAACTTGAATTAATATAAAGAAGTTTAACATGTAATTTTATGTAAATTTCTGGAAGAGACTTAAGATCTCTTTGTTAATCTAGGTAAAAGCTTAATAAATCTACCAGCGAGTAGGCTAGTGTCTTAGCTGTGGCTAATCATTTTAAAGACAAAAGCTCCTGCTTTTGCCATCTCCACGGGTGCTTATAGGGGCAATAGCCATAAGATACTTGCCAATCATTAATAGGTGTTTTTCTACCAGCAATTAACATAATAATTTGACAGATCATCCGTAGCAGGTGCTGTAACTTGGTGTTATACAAGACGTTCGCGTATCACCTTAGTTTTACATTATTAACACTCTCCAAGTGTTGAATTAGAGAACCCAAATGGCTGACCGGGTAACAAGCACCCCCGAAAACTGACATCGATATCAGCCAAATAAGATACACCTCGCTCAGCTACCTGCTGCTGTTCTTAAGTAGCAATGGCGTTACGTCGGAGCTTAGGTTAAGATGCTCTCAAAACAACAGACAAAATCAGAAAGCTATCAGGCCAATACTCTCGCTTATCAAGTAGAATCAAACTCCGCTTCTCCTTTAGTTACAATTCAGCCAAACGGCAGAAAGAGACCATTTTTTCTAGTTCTTGGAGGAGTTGGAGGAGTTGATGGAGACATAGGCTTAGCAGTTGCTGCTAGATTGCTAATCCATCTAGATTCAGAGCGACCGTTTTACGGGTTAAGGGCAAGTATTTTAGATGGAGAATTAAACCCCTATGCCCCAGCTGAATACCCCCCGGCTGAAGTTTTAGCTGCTGACTATATCAAAGCTATACGAGCCTTCCAACCTGATGGCCCTTACCTTTTAGGAGGTGATTGCTTAGCAGGAATCGTGGCCTTTGAAATGGCTCAGCAACTCGTGGCACAAGGTCAGAAAGTAGCTCTATTGGTTCTGCTAGATACCAGTTGTCCAACTGAAACAACCTGTTACAACGATCGGTTGCCAAGAAAAATACCAGCAACAATTATTTATCACTTGAACCAACTCTGGCACATCGAGCCAGGTAAGCGGTTGTCCTATTTTTTTGATAAAGCCATGAACGCCTTTAAGCTTTATTTACTCAGAGACAGGGAGGCTTGGAAAGCTCGCTTTTACGCACATCTATGGCAACAATATAGCACAACTCTCTTACGCTACAGACCGCAAACCTACTCGGGTCGGATTGCATTGCTACTTTGTGAAGCGCTATATCGCCAAAACCCAACCCAAGGATGGAGCAACGTAGCTCCCGAAGGTTTAGAGATTTACATGTTTCCAGGGGAACACACTACCTATATCAAAGAACATGCCCAGGCCATAGCCGAACAGTTGAGCCTTTGCTTCGATGCGGCAGAGGCGGAGAATCTAAAACCACCAGTCACCAAACATAATGCAACTGGTTGAAATAATCTACGGACAGGGCATCGCTCTGAAACATGAGCTTCTGAGAAAAACCTGATGTATAGGTACTAAATAAAAAGTTGACAGCTTACTTAAATAAGGCTCAGGCAGATAATTTTAGATGTTGAGAATTAAAAAACTGACAAAATTATGGCAAGAAAACTACATATTCTGGCGCGAGTTCAAATATTTTCCTAAAGTAGTTACTCTGGCGCTGATTTCCTCATTGTTAGCGTCAGCCTCTGAAGGAATCGGGATAGGACTGCTTTTATCTTTTTTGCAAGGCTTAATCAATCCGAATTCTCAAGCTATTCAAACAGGAATTGATTGGGTTGATATTTGGTTTTTAGGCATCAACGAATCGCCAACTAATCGTTTGTATCGATTATCAACTCTAATTTTACTAATTACCTGGTTGCGCTCAGGTTTTCTCTACCTGCAAGTATTATATGTCGGTCTGATCGAGGAAACTTTAATAGATCGTCTGCGCCGACGAGTTTTTGAACAGTTTCAGCGGCTCAGTTTGATCTATTTTTCACAGATCCGTTCTGGAGAATTGATTAACAGCTTTACTACTGAAATAAACAAGCTATGGATGCCTTTTAGCTTGAGTGCTGCTTTGATTACTCAAGGAATTACTCTCTCAGTCTATGCGCTTGCTATTTTTATCATCTCTTGGCAGCTTTCTTTGGTAGCAGTACTATCGTTAAGTCTGTTGTCATTCGGACTATCAATATTAAGAAATAAAGTCAGAGATGCCAGTTTTGAAACAACAAAAGCTAATGGCTATTTTACCTCAGTTGCTGTGGAGTTCCTCAGCGGAATTTTTACAGTTCACGCCTTTGTGACTCAAGAGTTCGAGCGCAGGCGATTCTATCAAGCCAGTTCTGAAATCGTCAGAAGTGAAGCTAAATCTTTATCAAGTTCCGCCCTGGTAGACTCTCTGGCAAGAGGTCTAGGCACAGCCATTATTATTCTGATTATTTTTCTGGGATTCACAACTTTAAATATGCCAGTGGCTGTGTTACTGACATTTATATATGTCTTACTGCGCTTGATACCAATTGTGCAAGCAATGAATGGGGCAGCAACAGGAATCAGCAGATGCCAAGGCTCCTTAAATAATATCAAGGAATTACTGAGAACTGATGATAAACCTTACTTTCAAAATGGGAAAGTTTTGTTTCCTGGATTGAAGCGGTCTATCGAATTTGTCTCCGTAGACTTTAGCTACAAAGACGGTTCACCAGTACTCCAGGAGATTACCTTAGAAATCAAAAAGGGACAAATGACCGCCCTAGTAGGTGCTTCCGGTGCTGGCAAAAGCACTTTAGCCGCTTTAATCCCGCGCTTCTACGATCCGCAACGGGGTCAGATTCTGATTGATGGAATTGATCTGCGAGAGTTTGAAATTGGTTCGCTGCGACGCCGGATAGCTGTAGTGAGTCAGGAAACATTTATTTTCAATACTTCTGTCAGAGATAATATTGCCTATGGCAGCGAAGGGGCTGATGAAGCTGCAATTAGACAGGCGGCTCAACTTGCCAATGCACTGGAGTTCATTGAGGAGTTACCTGAAGGCTTTGAAACTCAACTGGGAGACCGAGGAATCCGATTATCTGGCGGTCAACGTCAGCGGATAGCGATCGCCCGCGCCCTATTAAGAAACCCTGAGATCTTAATTCTAGACGAAGCGACCAGCGCTCTGGATTCCGTATCTGAACGATTAATTCAGGAAGCTTTAGAGCAAATATCAGTGAACCGAACAGCGATCGCGATCGCTCATCGTCTGTCTACCATTGCTAAGGCAGATAAAGTTGTGGTGTTAGAACAGGGTCGTATTATAGAGCAGGATAGTTACCAGGAACTCATGAAACAGAAAGGTAAGCTCTGGCATTATCATCAGTTACAGTATGGGCTAAGGTAAATATCAAGATGTTTGGCAATACCTAACAACTTGGGTGACAAAACTATTATCTCTATGCTGCTCAAAAAAATTGCTTAGATTGGACTTATAACTTCATGCAACTTAAGTACTATCGAAGCAGTTATTAGCCTCATTAACTCCTAACTGTTAGGAGCTAGTGGGGCGCTGTTATTGTATGTTTGAACAACAGTATCGCTATAAAGCTTGTTGTATCGCTCGGCCTGCCAATTCAATCTGTTCAACAGCATAACGCGATAGGAGCATGTCAAGTTTGCACGCGATCGCAAAGAGATGAAGACGGAGAGTGGTTAGCGGACGGTGTCCGCTAACTGATTGTGAATCCTTTTGATGTTTTGTCGCTTCTTCAACTAGATCCGATACGCTACGAGGCTTGGGAGTAACTGAAGAAACTCATCTTCAGAATCGAAGGCGATCGCGCAGCGTGCCGGAGGCATATCGCGCAAGCGTTGCGGAGGCATATCCCAAAATTTCGTTTTACAGGTTCAAATACTCTTTTTTGACCTCACTTAAAGCACTATCTATCCGGGAATTAATATCCTCGAAAGTGCTGATAACTTGGGCATCAACTTGATGGGTTTGCACTTCACCGGATTTAATATCCAGAACAACCGTCCCATCTTTTTGAGAGATTAATAAATCTTTCTTCGCAGGATTGACTTGGAGAGCGTAAGTTTTGCCTTTAACCTCAGTCGAACCATCAGTACTGGGAGTACCCAGGACATCGGCAATTCTTTGAGTAATTTGGGTCAGATGGTTGAGAGAACGAAGCGATTCTAAGTCTTTGTTCATCGCAATAAGCGCTGGCTCTGATAAAGCTTGACCAGATTTAAAATTGTTGGCAACTTCCGTAATTCTGGCAAGATATTCAGATGGTTTTCCTAACTTATCGGCAGCGGCATACCAGGTTCTTAGCGTTTCTAAAGTTGTTTGTTCGTAGGTATTGATGGTTTCTGCCATCCCCCCAACTTGGGGAATAGCTGGGTGGGTTGAAGCAGTAAAAACAGATGTATTGAGTTCGGGTGGGTTAGCTTTGGTGTATCCGTTAACTTGCTCTAGAGAATAACCGTTTTCTTTGAGGTAGTTTTGTACTAATTGATCGGTGCCGAAAGCGTTGCCTACAACAAAAGAACTTCGCGACGCTCGCGCTTTCTCTAACAGCGGAACATAATGATTTTTAAAAGCGGTTTCGATTTGTTCATTTGAAGCACGCCAGGGGCCGTTACCAGAAACCATTATAATATCATTGACAGAGTAAACTCCCGTGTTAGCAAGTTCTCCCCAAGCTTTTTCGTAATTAGCAGTAGAACTGGGTGTATTGGGGTTAGCTGAAGTGCCAATAAATTGGGTAGCAACTTCAGCCATTGCCCTATCTTTAGGAAAATTGCGAGCAACCTTTTCGTTTAGAGGTTGGATGTTGGCGAGAGGGTTACAAGTCTTCGGGGGAAGGGTAGCGTTCTTTCCTTCGGTGGTTAGTGTTGGCGGCGAATGTGCAATTGCTTCTCTCACAGTCGGAACTTGCGACGTTGCTACATCCGTTTTAGCTCTTTCCAATACCCCCGAATACCCTGCAATCAAAGCACGAATAAAGGGAGAATCTTTCCCTTTTCCTTCCCAATAATTGTCTCTGCTGGAAGTCACGTAATGGGTGCAATTTTCTAACCATTCCACCCCACCCCGGCCTTTTATCGCCTCAAACAAACGAGGATGCTGCTGGAGTTTGGCTGCAATAATTGCAGTCATTAGTTGCACTCTGGATTCGCCTTTCGTCACGGTTTCTTTGTAATACTGATATGCTTGTTCTGCCGAAACAAAGGGGACGCCTGCGGGTTTATCAACAGGCCAAGTTTCAGCACGACAACTTCCAGCAGGTACAAAGGGGTTTGTCAGGAAGGAAACCGGATAATCTTGTTGAATTTTACCCAATTCTTTAGCTTTGAGTGTGGGGTTAGTCAGTGCTGCACCCAAAGGATCGCTACTGCGCGAACCGATGTTAATGGGTGCGCTGATGGCTTTAGGATGTGACGGCAAATGCTCCTGGTTGATGACAGTAAATGGTAAAATTTTGCCATCAACATAATCGCCCAGCGGTTCCATGTGCAGTCCCCAAACTTGGGGTTTATCTTTAAATAAGTGTGGCAGTGCTTTGGCATTATGCTTCTCCATTTCTGCCCATTGTTGTTGGTAAGTTGGGTCAGCAATCATTTCTTTTGTAATCGGGTATTGCTTTCCCACCCGGAAGGCGACTTGCACAGAACCTCCATCTGCGATTGCGCTAGCCGCGCACGCTTGCGCGATCGCAATATCTCCTTCGTTAAATCCATACTGTTTGTAAGGTTCGTAATTTCTGGTAGTATGACACCTACCATACCCGCGCATAGCATCGATGCAAGTAGAAACGGGCAGAGGATTGGGTTCTCCGTACAGCATCAGGGGATAGGTCATCGGGATAGGTTTTCCCGATATGGTGGCGGCTAATTCTTGCGGTTTTGCACAGATAGTTGCCGTGGGACATTCTTGGGCAATAATCTCTTTAACAATTGTCCAAGTTGCATCTTTTTCCTGTTGAGTTTTGCCGCCAGCGAGTCCCGATCCCAAACCAGAGGGGATATAAACAGGGAGGTTATTGTCTTTGGCATACTGGTTGACTTGGGCTAATCCTTGTTTTAAAGCCTCAAAATCTGTTTGTCTTTGATCGGTGCCATAATTGTACTGACCCGCAACGTTTGCGATTGCTAAAGATGGTTCGTTGGGTTTGGATACGGTTACGAATTGTACGTCACCCAATTGCCAGTTTTGTTTGTCCAAATAGGCTTGTTTTACTTGAGGCCATTTATTTGCGATCGCAGATGCAAGTCCCGCACCCATCTTATGTTGGCAGTTAACCTGCTGCACGATAATACCTGCTTTAACTTCCAGTATATCTTGCTGAATTTGATGAAGAGAAGGTTTTGATTCAATCTCAGTTACTTGCTCCAATTGGACAATTTTTTCCGGGTTGTTTGCAACAATCTCAGGTCTATCTGGCAAGGTTTGAAGCTGCTGGAAATAGTCTGATTCTTCTAACGGTTTACCAAATTTGCTTGTAAGAATGTGTAGGGCTTCTGGTTCAATAGTGTTGGTGGCAAGTTGGAAAACAGTCAAACCTTTTTCTGTCTCTAATTGTGCTTCTTCTTTAGAAACTTCGACAAATTCAATCCCCCTCAATTCTAACCACTGTCGCACGACTTGCTCTTTATGGTTATCAACCGCAAGACCCATCACACCTAACACCTTGTCTTCAGATGAGGTAAATAACAGGGTAGGACGTTCTGTCAAAGACTTTAGCAGGTGACAAGCAACGGTGTCTTGAGTTAATTTCTGGGTCTGGTTAAACGCTTGGCTTTCCTTTGTCCAAACTTCGGGATATTTAACCGTTTCGGGGTCAATTTTAAGGAAACTGACGGTGAAATTGCTCTTCAGGTTGCATGGCACAGACGTAGTTTGTTTAAATTTGAGCAGTCCTAAGTTTTCCAATGCCTCTCTTTCATCCTTTTTGTGCAAGACGCCCAACAATTCACCACCCAAGAATACGGCATCCCTGATTTTGGTTTGGGGTATTTCGAGGGAAAGCGATCGCAGTTGGGTATCGTCGAATTTTACTCCCTTGAAATCATCGAATTGGTTAACTTTGTTGATTCTGATTAGCTTGCTATCGGGAAAAGAGCCTATTAGAAAGTGTCCTTCTTTTTCCGCATCGCCGATTGATTTGAGCGTTAATTTCAGGGATTGATTGTTATTGAGTAAGCCAGTTTCCTGGAGAACTTTTACAGATTCTTTATCTAACTCTCCCAAAGTTTTGTCTCCAATCTTGACCTTTACATTGCCGTCTGGAACTGGAAATTTACCAAAAGATAGATTGACTTGTTCTCCATTAAAAGTTTTCCCTGCATGGGCGAA
>DNGG01000167.1:3610-4066 GCA_003486675.1 Cyanobacteria bacterium UBA11372 | reverse complement strand
GCGGCTGCAAGCCGCTGTAAAACAATCATGGACATAAGATTAGCATCACAGTATTCTATCTACAACAGAAAACAAGTAGAAGCAAGTGAAAAAGCAGGATGTTACTACTGCCTTAGTATCTTTTCACCTGAAGAAATATCTGATTACTGCGATGACGGTACGACCGTACTTTGTCCCAAATGCGGTATCGATAGCGTGCTTGGTTCGCAGTCAGGATATACAATTGATTTAGCAACTCTAAAAAAATTGAAGCAATACTGGTTTTGAACAACTGTAGGGTGCGTCAGGCACATAGAATTCGTCTGTTTATACCAATGGATTAAAGGTCAGCGCCTAACGCACCGCCAGGGATGGTGCTACAAATTTCAGATTAACTAATATCAATGAACTGATTGTCGGACAGATTCAAAGATTTATGGCAAGTAATCTGATATTCCTTTTCCCCAGCGATTACTT
>DNGG01000167.1:0-3373 GCA_003486675.1 Cyanobacteria bacterium UBA11372 | reverse complement strand
GATGTACCTCGACCAGGTTGCATCGCTTTCCGATGCGGGATTCGACATCGCTGCTATCTCTTTGGAATCCTTGGGGAATAGTTCACCAAAGATTAGCCCAATCCTTTCCCAAAGCGCAGAAGTGGTTTACAGGGGTTGGATGCTCTCACCCTCAAATTATCAGTTGTTGGTTAGTGCCATAGAGAGCATGGGGGCTTGTGCTTTTACTTCACTAGCTGAATATTTAAACACGCATTACCTACCTTCCTGGTATCCCTTAGTTGCCGATCTAACGCCAGAAACAAAGTTCTATTCGATTGATGATGACTTAGAAACTGAGTTGGGAGCATTAGGCTGGGAACGTTTCTTTATCAAAGATTACGTTAAGTCCCTGAAAACTTCAGTCGGAGCGATTATCGATCAACCCTCCCAAATTGGAACAGTTATTGCCGAGATGCAAAAGTTTCGAGGAACGATTGAAGGTGGTATTTGTGTACGACGATTTGAAGAGTTTGTCGCCGGAACGGAGAAGCGTTACTTTGTTATTCGTGGCCAAGCGTTTGCAGCTTCTTTAGACGAAGAAATTCCTAACATTGTTGAGGAATGCGCCCTGAGAATTAAAAGCAAGTTCTTCTCTGTGGATGTTGTCGATCGTCAAGATGGAGTCAAGAGAATTGTCGAAATAGGTGACGGGCAAGTGTCGGATTTAGTTGGATGGTCTGCTGAACGTTTTGCACAACTTTGGGCGTATGACAGGTGACGCATCGTTCGTGTTAAATTTGTTGGGTATAGCTGAAACAGAAATTTCTTATGAGCATCAGTCTCACTCCCGATCAAGAGCGCTTTATTCAAACCAAGCTGCAAGCTGGAAAATACCGCTCTGCGGAAGAAGTGCTTGAAATTGCCCTGCGGTTGCTCGATGAATACGATCGCGCCGATGCTGAATGGGTTGAGGATGTAAGAGCAAAAATTGATGCGGCTTACGCGGCTAATGACCATACACCACCCATTGATGGCGAGACTTTCGTCAATCAAATTTTAGAGCGGTTTCGGCAAGGGCGTCAGGTACAAGAATGAGCCGCTACGTTATCAATATTCTCGCTAGCCGAGATATCAACGAGATTGCCGACTATTTTTCCCAAAATAGCATCGAAGCAGGTGAGCGTTTTTTTCGTGAATTCAACCGTAAGTGTCAACAACTTGTTGCCTTCCCAAACAGTGGTAAAAGCTATGCAGAAATCCGCGCTGAATTGCGAGGATTGTCCTTTGAAGGGTATATCATTTTCTACAGAGTTTTAGATGACGGTATCGAAATTCTGCGGGTAGTGAGCGGTCGTCGTAACTTTCCATCTGTTTTTGAGGAATCTAACTAAAACACATGCAAATATTATTGCCAGCAAATAGATGCAACTAGGAAATTTAACCGACTACCCCTATCTTTCCGGACGACGAGTCATCCTGGGAAAACAAGGTGCTGTGGCGACAAGTCAACCTCTAGCAACTTTAGCAGGGATGGAAATGCTGTTAGCTGGGGGAAATGCAGTCGATGCGGCGATTGCGATCGCGATCGCTCTCACCGTAGTTGAACCCACCTCCAATGGTATCGGTGCGGACGCCTTTGCGTTAGTCTGGGATGGGAAACTCCACGGCTTAAATGCTTCCGGAAAAAGTCCCCAATCTCTCAATCTAGAAGCATTTTCAGGGATGGAAACAATACCCGAAACGGGTTGGTTACCCGTCACCGTACCGGGTGCGGTATCTGCTTGGCGCACATTATGGGAACGTTGGGGAAAGTTACCTTTTGAACAGTTATTTGCACCCGCGATTCGATATGCTGAGTCAGGGTTTCCCGTTTCTCCAGTCACCGCACAAGCTTGGAAACGCGCGGAAAGAGTTTTTTTACCCTTGACTGGAAAGGAATTTGAGCCGTTTAAAGCAGTATTTTTTCCCCAAAACCGCGCGCCAGAAGCGGGGGAAGTGTGGGGAAGCAAGTTACATGGGAAAACCTTGAGAGCGATCGCATCCTCTGGCGGCGAAAGTTTCTACAAAGGCAAACTTGCCGCAAAAATCGCTAATTTTGCCGCTGAAACCGGCGGTTTCCTCGCAGTTTCAGACTTAGAATCTCATCAAGCAGATTGGGTAGATCCAATTTCAACCGATTATCGCGGACTAACTGTCTGGGAACTTCCCCCCAACACCCAAGGAATCGCTACTTTAATCGCTTTAAATATCTTAGAAGGGTTCGATCTTGCCAAATATCCCCGCGAATCGGTTGAGAGTTATCACCTGCAAATCGAAGCAATGAAGCTGGCTTTTGCCGATCTTCATCGTTACGTTGCCGATCCTCGGTTTATGGATGTTTCGGTTGCTTCTTTGTTGGATAAAAATTATGCAAATTCGCGGCGAAGTTTAATTGGCGATCGCGCAATTCCCATAGCAGATCCGGGAATTCCCAAAGGTGGAACCGTTTATTTAGCCGCCGCCGATGGGGAATTAATGGTTTCTTTTATTCAATCTAATTACGAAGGCTTTGGTAGCGGAATTCTTGTGCCTGAAACTGGCATTGCACTCCACAATCGCGGCGCATGTTTTACTTTAGAATCGGGTCATCCGAATCAAGTTGCTGCTGCTAAGCGTCCTTTCCATACAATTATCCCCGGTTTTCTTAGCGAAGACAATCGACCATTAGGGCCATTTGGCGTTATGGGAGGGCCAATGCAGCCCCAAGGACATTTACAAGTTGTGGTGAATATAGCTGATTATGGAATGAATATTCAAGCGGCTTTAGACGCTCCTAGATGGCAGTTTATCGCTGGAAATCTAGCGATTTTAGAACCGGCGGTATCTGAAGAAATTGTACGGGCGCTAATCAATAGAGGACATGAAATTAGCATTAGTACGAATCCTTGGCTGTTTGGAAAAGGTCAAATTATCTTTAAACATGGGGAAGTTTTTGTGGCTGGATCAGAACCTCGTGCCGATGGGATGGCTTTGGCATGGTAGTAACCTAAGTATCGAGCAAACCGATCCCCCCAAACCCCCAATGCCTTGGGGGGCTTTGATCTAGTTTCCCTCGCTGGTGCGATCGCGTAGCGTGCGGTCGGCATATCGCTTCTTAAGATCAAATTTGGTGACATCGGAATCATTAGTGGGGGCACGGCATCAGTAAGCTTTGTCGCCAGTGCCAAGTTCCTCAACTGCCGTGCCCCTACGGCTGCAATTTCGATGCTAGCCCTGTGATATTATGTCCGGTCGATTACCCATAATCAGCAGCCCTTGCACGGCACGATTAACGTTAAGCTGATGTGCCTTCAAGTTGCATAATGCAGATTGCCTCAAAGACGCGGTGACGCAAATTAAATGACGATTAGCTTATCTGTTTGTCCGAGATATC
>DNGG01000293.1:15168-18093 GCA_003486675.1 Cyanobacteria bacterium UBA11372 | reverse complement strand
TTATAGCGGGAAAGCGACTTGATGGAATACAGTAGGGGCGGGTTTATAGATATTTTGGTGGAGAAGCATAAATCTAGATATATCCGCCCCAAAAACAGGTGTATTCAACCAACTTGCTTGCCCGCTATAAAGGTTTGTATAATCGCTCCGATGCCCACCCCCCACAAATCCAAAAAAGTTCTTGTGGGGTGGGCGTCCCGCCCGCCCTTCCACTCCTCTGAAAAGGACTTTTGCAACAGGTCTAGTGATAGAACTGTAGGGTGCTTATGCTAGCGCGCTACACCTAACTATCAAGACTTTGCAAAGCTCGAACTATTATAAGTTTTTATAACTTTTTAGACGTAATCGTATCATTTAATCCAGAATATTTATGCGAATGCTAAGACTGAGGTAGAGTACAGGCCGGAATCAACCGGAATTTCCAGAAGAGAAACGAGAATTAAACCATTAGGACTTACCCACGACGAAGCCATCACCTTTGTTTATTCGTAGATCTATAGTTTCCAAATCAACGATTTTTCAGAGAAACCCGGTTTATTGGCGTAAGTCCCGCTCCTCTATCAATGCGGCTCTGGCTTCCAGCGCGTGGTAGTAAACAGAGCCTTTCCCAAATAGAAGCTCTTAAAGACTGGCATTGTTTTGAACCGGAGCTGATATCATGTCCCTGAGCAAAAGTTGTGTAAGTGCTAATAGCTAATCGCTAATGGCTGCTCTGGAAGCAATTAGCAATTAGCAATTAGCAATTTTCAGAGAAACCCAGTTTCTTTACGTAAGTCCTGCTAAAAAAAGATATCAGGCTTTAAAGCAAGCCTGAATACCATCGTGCAAAATGCACGACCTGTGAATGTTCTCTCCAGATTGTTAACTGGAGGGCTGTAAAATGTTGAAACCACAAGAATTCGATCAAACTATCTCTTCCAGCGATGCAAGTACCAGCGCGTGGTCTGCTTATCAACCACAATTAGATACAGCAGTAAAACCTACAAGCGTTATGGCGGAACTGGTGGATCTCCCCATTAGTATCAGCCAAGCTAGCTTTGAGGCAAGTGTTGTACCAGATCCTGGCAGCACCCCGGCGACTGCATACAACGTTGGTACTTTGACCGCTACTCCCAGAGTGCTTACTGACTCTGTCACTAGCACTGACATAGACTACTACAAATTCACCTTGAGCGCCGCTAGCAACTTCAACCTGTCTATGACAGGAATGAGTGCGGATGCAGATGTGCAGCTTTTTGCCAGCAATGGCACGACCCAACTCAACTACTCGACCCGAGCTGGCAGTGCCGATGAAGCGATTAACCACACCTTGGGTGCTGGAACTTACTATGTCAAGGTTTATCCCTACCAAGGAGCTAACACTGCCTATACTTTAAGGCTGTCTGCTACGTCGCCGAGTCCCACCAGTTCACCCAGTAACCTGCTACCGACTGAAACCAACATTGGTACTCTCATTGGTACTCGCATCTTCAGTGACTCCGTTAGTAACACTGACACCGCTGATGTCTATCGCTTCAGCCTTAGTGCTACCAGGAACATTAACCTGACCCTAGCCGGATTAGGTGCTGATGCTGATGTGCGATTGATTCGAGATGTCAACAACAATGGCATTGTTGATACGGGTGATGAGCTTAACCGTTCCCAAATCAGTGGTACTCCTGCCGAATGGATTAGCCGTTCTTTAGGGGCAGGCAACTACTTTGTCCAAGTTTATCAATACAGTGGCAATACCAATTACTATCTGAGCCTATCTACAGGGGATTGGTATAGTCAGAATCTCAGCGACCCAGGAATTATTGGCTTGGGGCGTCAGTTTGCTGCTGACGGTCAACTGAATCGCAATGACATGATGGCGATTTTGCGGGATACGAAGGACGGTAGTGTTATTGATACTACTGAGCTTACAGACTTGCGGAAGTTTGTCGCTGGTCGCCGGTCATTGATGCCAGACTACGTGTTCAACTTGTCGAACAAGATTGTTAACCCCTACGATCCGAATATCCGCTCTGGAATCGGCAACTTGGTTGGAAACGACGCCGCAACCAAAATGGAAAACCTGATCGGGAAGCACTTCTTGGGAACCTATCGTCCGACAGCAGCTAGCGGCACTACCTACAGATCTGCTAGTGGTTCTTTATTCCAAAATGGCATTAGCTATCAAGATATAGACCAGGGTAGTCTTGGTGATTGCTACTACTTGGCAGCTTTGGCGGGAACCGCCTTGCGGACTCCCAGCACGATTCAGAGCATGTTCACCGACAACGGTGACAACACCTACACCGTTCGCTTCTACAACAATGGTGTGGCTGACTATGTCACGGTAGACAGGTACTTACCAACTGATGCTGCGGGAAAATTTGTTTACGCTAACCGGGATAGTGGCAAACTCTATAACAACACCAGCAACGAGTTGTGGGTTGCTTTGGCGGAAAAAGCCTACGCCCAAATGAATGAGGCCGGTTGGACTGGTCACGGCACTACCAACTCCTACGCAGCAATTGCAAACGGTTGGCCTGATGATGCAGTTCGCCAAATTACAGCGCGTAACACGGTGAGGGATTTGTCCTTGACTGATAGCGATCGCACAGCTGTTATCAATGCTTTCAACAATGGTCGCATCGTCTTCCTCAACTGGGCCGCTCATGCTCTCACATTAGTCGGTTACAACTCAACTACCCAACGGTTTACAATCCACAACCCGTGGGGACACACTGACGAATTCACTTGGAGTGAAATTATCAACGGTAAACCTGGGGAAGAAAGGTTCACTGACTGGAGCTACACAACTACCTAAGAAGCTCTACAAATAGTCTTTCTTAGAGCCTGAAATCAGGGGTGACTGAGGTGAAATTCCCTCAGTTACCTCTCTACCAAAAGAAAGGGTTAAGTGATATGATGTCCGCGCTCATTGCCCATAATAAAAAA
>DNGG01000293.1:6871-14879 GCA_003486675.1 Cyanobacteria bacterium UBA11372 | reverse complement strand
CTAATTATGGGTAATCGACCGGATATGATATGAGTTGTTTAGGTATTCAATATGGTTAGACTATTACTTTTACTGGCTCTAGCTACATGCACCGCCTGTAAAGCTGCTCCTTTGGCAGAAGCTAATCATTTGCAGGTATCCCCAGTCGTTGAAACTACCATGTACTCTCCAACAGATATTTCGATTAGAAGCGTCACTCTGCTCGCTAGAGAGGAAAGAATGCCTCCTAAAGGAGTCCGTCCTCAACCCAACCGAGATATTGGGTTTGCTTCTGTGTTTCTCCGCATCGAGAATACCAAAGAGGAAAACACCATACTTACGATTAAAAATGTAGAGATTCGTAACGCTTCTGATGGTACGGTACAAGCCTTTAGTCGGCCTCCACAAGAGATTCATTCCATACCGGAAGAAATTCGCTTGACCCCGCTAGCTAACGCTGAAATTGGCTTCCACTTTACCAATAAAACCGGATATTTGGGACAGGATAAAGTCAGAGCGATTGTCACCTATCAGATTGGAGAGCAAGTCAGCGTCGTGATGTCCGATCCGGTTGAAGTCAATAGACATTGATTGTAACTTCTACCTGCTCGATCGCAAGTCAGAATCATTCGGATTCTCTGCTGATTTTTACTGGTTTTGTTGGCTCTTGAATGCTGACCCTAGACCTAAAGCCCCAAAGGTTAATATTGCCAAAATTGAGGAGGGTTCGGGCACATCTGTTGCGGGGGTGGAGGCGTTGAAGTTGGAGAGGGTTACCTTGGCTGGTCCAAAAGCATTGTCAATCGTTGCAACTCGCCACCCAAAGATATCACCCGTATTGACCGAGATATTAAATATACCAGATTGGCTGGTCGAACCATTGTTATCGGTTAATTGAGTGAAGTTGCCATTGAGCAGGAATCCAAAAGGATCTAATTCTGGTGAAGAGTTAAAGCTAAAATACTCCCAATTGAAGCTAACCAAACCCTGAAACAGTGCGGTTGTTGTGTAATCCGTGGTGCCGAAGACACCAGATAAATTATCGCCCCCAGTTAGTGTAATCGAAGCAGGAGCGCCAGTTGTGTCCACAAATCCGTTGGCGTTTGTATTCGTCAACGTAAAATTGCTTGGATCGTAGGGTGTGATGAAGGCAGCTTGGACAGACTTGGCTTCTGTAGATGCCAAGCTCAAAAAAGCGACAGTGGCAGCAACGGCTAATTTTTGGTAGGAGTTGGTCATCTCAGAATCTCCTGAATTTTGTAACAGCGATCGCAGGTTAGTCTCTGTCATCAAATCAACTAAAAATAGCGAGCTGAAAACTTTTCACATTCTTCTTTTAATCAGAAGATTACCCTGTCCTCTAACTAAAAGCCAGTACTTACACGGAAGATTCACGGAATCTTTAAAACAGCAACGTTTTCCCATCCTGTATCTCCCCAAACCTCAGTATTTTTACTGATTTGTTTTTAAAGATTCTGTGAAGAAATGGCACTGACTCAAGGCGCTTTTAACTATTAATTATTAATAAAATTTAAGATAAAAAGTAACAATAAATACAGAAAAAATCAACAAATTATTATAATGAAACTGAGTCTACGGTGGGGCATACCGCAACTTCCGCTTGAGTGACTAGAAAGACTCAGGCGTACTCTCTCTATACCGGGTAATGGAGGCCCCAAAACGATGTTTTTAACATCAGAGAAATTAGAATCCAACTATAGAATCAGCCCTGACTTTGCCAACTCCTCATCGGTCGGGGGGCTACTATCAGAAGCGCCAGGGGGACACGCTGGTGAAATCAGAGATCCATTACAACCCAGTATGGGTATTTCTAGAAGCAGTTCTGTCGATGCTGCTTCTATTGCTAGTGGGACATTAGGTAGCGCTGCGCCAACCAACCTGACGCCAGACACATGGCCTTTCTTATTGACACTCCATCGCCGTAGAACGGCGAGGATTCTTCTCTCACAGGCACTTATCTAGACTGTTACCAGTCCCCGACAGTACGTCTCCAGAAGCAATTTGCAACCCCACTGGCTGTCCGACAGCGAGGATTCACGCCAGATGCTCCTCGACGCAGAGCGCCAAGACCGCACTGGCTCCCCGATCTCTGATTACTTGGGCTGCTGCCACGTCTCTGTTGGTTATATAACCGCAGCGATCGCAGCGATGAATTCTTTCACTTAAGTCTTTTTTACCTGTATGCGTTCCGCAGTTAGGGCAAATTTGACTTGTATAGTCTTTATCGACCTTTAAAAAGAATACATCTCGCTTCCAACAAACATAGGACAAAATCTTAAAAAACTGTCCGTAGGCAGCATCCAGTGTATGTTTGACAAACAACCCTTTTGCCCAAGCTTTAAAGTTAATGTCTTCAACAAATATCGCTCCCGCTTGGTCGCAAAGATGATGGGCTAGTTTGAAATGCCAATCTTTTCGGGTGTCGTTAATTTTTTGATGAATTCTAGCTATCTTTTTCTGGAGTTTCAGCCAATGACTAGAACCCTTTTTCTTGTGCTTTAATCTTCGTTGCAGTAATTTCAACTTGCCTTGAAGTGCGTTAAAGAATCGAGGTCTAGAAACTAATTCCCCATCGCTTGTAGCCAGGTACTTATCTAGTCCGATATCTACCCCTAGAAAATGCCCATGAACGCGGGCATCTGGTACTTGTACTCCTAACTGGTAATTCAGCATAACAAAGTAGCCAGATACTCTCTTGACCACCCTAATCTGTTTCAGGATAAAACCTAAGCCCTTCGGGCAGGCTGCGCCAACAGGCAATGGGCGAGACATTCTCATCCTTACCCAACCAATTTTAGGTAGCTTGACTCTCCCTGGTTCAACGGCATTCTGTTTAACATCTGGGTAGACGAAAGAACGCATTTTCTTTTTGAATCTAGGGAAGCCATGACCTCGTTCCCACATCGCCACAAAAGCAGCTTCCAATTGTCTTAGGGTCTGCTGCAAAACATGAATATGTGGCAACTGGAGTGAGGGATACATCTTTTTAGCTGATGTTAAGGCTTTACACTGAGAAGCGTAAGTTGGTCTCGGAGCATCCGCCGGGATAATGTATTCAGAAACTAGACTACATGAATTAACAGCCGACTTGCGAGAATTGACCCAATCCTTACGTTCTCGCAGGGCAAAGTTGTAGACTTTTTTACAGGCATCAAGCCACGATTCAAAAGTCTCTATCTGCTGCGCGCTAGGTTTAAGTTTGTACTCGTAGGTTACTGTTATCATGAAGGTAGTATACCATAGTGAATAAACCAACACAACTTTATTCACACAACTTGATTAAATAAAAAGCCGCCCTCCACTATCGTTAAAGGGCGGGGCTTGTATCCCATTTTTTTGGTCAGGGGAAAATTAGAATCGACCGACTCAAGCAACCCGACTCGTCCCGGTTGCTTCCGCGATGACTATCTGTTGAGGGGTTTACTGCCGAATCAGGAAGTGACCGTCAACCTGAACGCTCATGTTGACCCCGCAGATTTTACCAGACTGCAATTCGATCCCTACCTGCAACTGGTGAATGCAGACAGCGGACAAGTTATAACCTACAACGATGACAGCGGTTCCGGAAGCTCTCCCTTCCACCTCAACTCCAAGCTCACCTTCACGGTACAAGAAGGCATTAACTACATTGTGCGGGTCACAAGTTTTGCTCAGGGTGGCACGGGTAACTACACCCTGAGGCTGGTAGATTGGTATGGCGAACATCTCAGCGATGGGGGAATTGCCAACTTGGCGCGTGACTTGGCAAGGGATGGTCAACTGAGTCGCAATGATGCGATCGCGATTTTTCGGAATACGAAAGATGGGGGAGTTGTTGACGCCACCGAACTGACAGACTTGCGGACATTGGTGAGCGATCGCCGATCGTTAATGCCAAACTACGTACACAACCTGTCAGACAAGATTGTCAACGGTAATGTTGCTAACCAGTGGTATACCGGCGGGGGTCAGACACACGAAGCTTTGGGCAACTTGTATGCAGGCAGCAGCGCCGACCATCTGGAGAAACTGATTGGCAAGTGGTTCTTGGGAAGCGATCGCCCAACGGCAGATAGTTATACCACCTATCAATTTGTCAATGGTTCTCTCTTCCAAAACGGTATCAGCATTGACGATGTTGCTCAGGGTGCTTGCGGTGATTGTTACTACCTGGCAACTTTAGCCGCAGCAGCAGTTGATAAACCCGCTCTAATTCAGAATATGTTCATCGACAATGGTGACAACACCTATACTGTTCGCTTATACAACAACGGTGTAGCCGACTATGTCACGGTAGATAGGTATTTCCCAACCTACTCCTGGGGAGATCGGGTATATGCTAGTTGGGGCGGTGGCTCCTACAATGAATCGGACAACGAATTGTGGGTTGCTTTGGCTGAAAAAGCCTACGCTCAGATCAACGAGTCTGGGTGGCTTGGTCGTTGGGATAGCACCAATTCCTATTCAGGGATTTCTCTAGGCTTTGAATGGCAGGCTATGGCACAAATTTCAGGGCTGACTACCACTACTAGGTGGAGTACGAATGATATGACACAGCAGGAGCTAATCGACCTAGTTAATTCGGATCGATTGCTAGAGGCTGGAGTCTTCACTAACGACTACGGTTTAGTTAGCGCTCATGTCTATGCCATTACCTCTTACAACCCATCCAATGGCACATTTCAGTTCCGTTTCCATAATCCTTGGGGATTTTCCCATGCAGATTTGACTTGGGAGCAACTGATGAACACGGCAGGCTCAATCCGTATCAGTTGGACGCTTTCGTAACCAGGTTCCCTATAGCTGTTTTCCAACGAGTCCAACACATTTAATCAGGGACAAGGGAAGGGGGTTAAAGTGGTCAGAATGTTTCTATTACTGGCTCTAGCAACCAGTGCGGCTTGTATCCCTATTTTGTTCGCGCCAGCCCATTCTATGCAGGTGGATTTAACGATTCAAACTACTATGCCTTCAACCAGAAATGTTGCGATTAGAAGCATCACGCTCCAGGGGAGAGAAGAAATTCAGCCTCCTGTAGGAATACCTCCTCGACCGAACAGAGACATTGGCTTTGCTACTGTGTTTCTCCGGGTTGAAAATCCCCAACAAGAAGATGCAACGCTAATTATTAAAAGTGTTGAGATTCGCAACGTTTCTGATGGCGCACTGCAAGACTTTAGCCAACCTCCTCAAGCAATTAATTTAAGACCCTTGGAAAATTCTGAACTGGCATTTCACTTAACCAATAAGACTGGATACTCCGGACAGGATCGGGTGAAGGCAGTGGTGACTTATGAAGTTGGAGAACAGTTGATCGTGATTGAGTCCGATCCAGTTGAGGTTAATATATACGGAATCAAAAGTTCTAAGTAGCTCAACCTAATTCAGAACTTACGCACGTCGAGGCCATCACCTTTGTTTCGACCTAGATCTCTAGTTTTCAAAGCAAAGATTTTTCAGAGAAACTTTGGTGTTTGCGTAAGTCCTGTAATTATAGCGGTTTGCAGCCGTATGAGGTACACCGAAAGTTTGTGCAGGCACCCTTAAGGGCTTGTCGTTACCCAGATATCGTCAACAACCCGCCCTGCACTTAAGTGCAGGGCTAATAGCGAAAGTCCACTTAAGTGGACTAAAGAAATCTTTCGAGTCCACTTAAGTGGACTTTCGCTATTAGCTAGGGATTAAAATCCCTGACAAACTGACAGGGAAAGCGTTAATCAGACTCCTAAAAAAATGTGGGTAACGATCAGGTCTTCAGGCAGGGGAGTGTCAATTGGTTGACTTATATCATGTCCGGTAGCAACGGTTGTGTAACTGCTAATAGCTAATCGCTCATGGCTGCTCTGGAGGCAATTGAATTAGCAAGCGAGCAATTAGCAAGCGAGCAATTAGCCATCCATACACTACCGATACCTCAGGACATGATATTACTTACCTCACGGAGAAAGCCTCACTAAACCGGCGTGTAACTGGCTCAATTAAGAAAGTCAGCACAGATTTCTGGCGCGTGACAATTTCTCCCGTAGCTGCCATGCCGGGAGTAAATGCTACTGCTTGACCCCGAACTTGAATTGAGTGTTGATTGAGTCTGATTCGGGTAGGAAAAACCATGCCTAAGTCCTTATCAACAATGGCATTCGGACTAATTTGCATCACCGTGCCGTCAATCGTGCCAAATTCCTGAAACGGAAAAGTTGCCATTTTCACCTTGGCTTTCATCCCCTGATGAATAAACCCAATATCGCGATTGAGGACTTTCACTTCTAGCACGAGTTCTTCGCCTTGGGGCAGCAGGGAGAGCAATTCTTCACCGGGCTGCACGGGGCCTTTTGTTGCTTTAATGCTGTAAACTGTTCCGGGAATCGGTGCTTGAATAGTTTCTAATTCTCGTTGTTTCTTAGCCTGTTGTAGTTGACCTTCAAAAGCTGCTAGTTCTTCGCTGCGTTTGTTGAGTTGGGTGATGATTTCGCTCTGGCGTTCGGAAGCTAAACGAGCGGCTTGATTGCGAGCAGCTTGATAAGCTTGTTCGGCTTGGTTAATTTCTTGCTGTTGAGCAGCGATATCTTTTTCTAGGGAGGTTACTTTGTCTTGTGCATTAGTGACTTCATTTTGAGCTTTGGTGATGTTGTCTTGCGCTCTAGTAACCTCGGCTTGAGTTCTATTCACTCTATCTTGCGCTTCCAGGTAATCGAGTCGAGGGATAGCACCTTCAACGACTAAAGTTTTTAAGGATTGTTCTCTTTTTTGAGCTAGTCCCAGACTGGTTTGTACGTTTGGCAAAATGCTTTTGGCGTTGGCGAGGTAGGTTTTGGTGTTGTCTAAGTTAGTTTTGGCGTTGACTAAGTTTTCTTCCAGGCGAGTCTTTTGAACTTTGGCGGCATTGATAATAGCAAGTTGGCGATTTGCTTCTGCTGTGGCAGCAGCTTGACGTGCTTCAAAGTCGCGGATGCGAGCAAATAAGAGCTGGTCTTGCAGCATCGTTCCGGCTGTTTTGGCTCCCGTTCTTTCGGCTTCCAAACGTCTGATGTCTTCCCGAATTAGCTGGGCAGATTTGGCGAGGCGGTCAACTTCAGCTTGGGGTAAAGCTGGATCGCGTTCGATTAAAACATCGCCTTTTTGGACGCGATCGCCTTCTTTGACAAACACTCCTCGAATGATTCCTTCACCGAGCGATCGCACTGGTCTTACCGGCGCCGATGGTATCAACTCTCCCGGCGCGACGGCTACCTCATCCACCAGGCCCAAATGCGCCCATGCGATCGCCCCAATTATCAACAAGCTAATGCTCCCCGCTAACAATCGCGCGTACAAAGGCGGTAACTCTTGCACCGCTTTACCCAGTTCGTAAGACAGTTGCTGTTCTGGTTCAACAAATTGCTGTCTGGTCTGGCGAGCTTGAACTGGGGAAGATGTTAGAGGTGTTTTACTCAACTTTCACACCCCCAGGCTGGCCTTTTTATGCTTTCATAAATTACCTGTTTTAATTCTAACGTTTTAATTCGCTTCCGGCTCGATTTCTTATTAGTTTTTAACCGTTCCTCAATGGTTCGCTCTTCACACAAGGGGAACATAGATAATCATGCCAAGCTTGAAAAACTGCTAAATTTCATCGTAATTTCATTTTTTTATGCCACCCTAAGAATTAGTACTTCTTTGAAAACTCATCCAAAATCAGCCTTGTTTCTAGTTAACTTTTATTGCGATCGCTAGACTCTCCTGTTGACTGGAAAGTTTACCTTATTTACAAACAGCCCATTAACCAGAGGAGCTTGCTTCCTCACAACTTACTCAAAATTTGAACCTAATCTTAAAAGAAACAGGACTGACGCCAAGAAACCGGGTTTTTATGAAAAATCGTCGTTTGGCAACTAAAGATCTACGCAGAAACCCGGTTTATAGCAGATTGCAGGGACTGCCGCCAAGAAACCCGGTTTCTATGAAAAATCGTCGTTTGGCAACTAAAGATCCACGCAGAAACCCGGTTTATAGCAGATTGCAGGGACTGCCGCCAAGAAACCGGGTTTTTATG
>DNGG01000293.1:5079-6617 GCA_003486675.1 Cyanobacteria bacterium UBA11372 | reverse complement strand
ACGCAGAAACCCGGTTTCTAGGTTGCCGCAATTGATTCCTCAAATGAGGTGGAAACTATGAGTAAGAAAGTGCTAATTTACACATTGATGAGTCTATTAACCAGCAGTGCCATTGCCGGAATAGTAGTTAGCGATCGCACCCAAGCTCAATCTACAAATTCAAGCCAAAATTTACACCAGCAATTGGCTCAAGTTACCCCTCGCCCAAGAGGGATGATGACTCAGGCAGATCGCCATTTTATCGAAATGATGATGCCCCACCATCAGGGAGCAATAGACATGGCAGATCTGGCTTTAAGCCGCGCTAAACGCCCTGAAATCAGAAGGCTGGCTGAAATCATTAAAAGAGATCAAACTCGCGAAATTCAGCAGATGCGAACCTGGTATAAAGCTTGGTACGGCACAGAAGTTCCTGCTACCTCAATCGGTGGTATGGGAATGATGGGAATGCATGGGCATGGGGATATGATGGGAGATTTAGAAGCGCTGAGAAATGCTTCTGATTTTGACCAAGAATTTATTCGTCAGATGATTCCCCATCATGAAATGGCTCTCAGAATGTCCAGGATGGCGCTCTTACACGCTACTAAACCGGAAATCCGCAACCTGGCTAATTCTATTATCAAATCTCAAACAGATGAGATTAACCAAATGCGGCAATTTTATCTAGCTTGGTATCGGCGATCGCCTGATTAAATTACCGTTATGTTATCGGCTTTTACCCAACCAGATGGTGCGTTACGAAGAAAGCTAACGCACCCTACATATAAAGTTTTCTCAGTGGAGTAAGCAATGAAGTCTTTTGTTAGCGGAATCGTCATAGTCTCAACCTTATTTCTGGCTCAAAGTTGCTCGTCACCAATCACATCTCAAAACCAAAGTCAAGCCCCTAGTCCAAATGCAACTATTGCTGGCAATAAGGTTGAAGAACATACGGGGCATGGCAGCAGTACCCATCACAGCATGGCGATAAATTTAGGGCCAGCAGATGCCGACTATGACCTGCGGTTTATTGATGCAATGATACCGCACCATCAAGGGGCAGTTTTAATGGCTAAAGAAGTCCAGCAGAAATCTAAACGCCCCGAAATGAAACAATTGGCTGACAACATTATCAAAGCTCAAAATAAAGAAATTGAGCAGATGAAACAGTGGCGGAAAAATTGGTATCCCCAAGCTGGAAATCAACCAATGGCTTATGATGCCAAAATGGGTCATACCGTGGCTATGTCTCCAGAACAAATGCAGAGTATGATGATGTCTCAAGATTTAGGATCTGCCGATGAAACATTTGATCGGCGCTTCATCGATGCGATGATTCCTCATCACGAGGGGGCGCTAACAATGGCTCAAGATGCTCTTAAAAAGACCAAGCGTCCTGAAATTAAGAAGTTAGCCCAAGAGATTGTAACTTCACAACAAAAAGAGATCGACCAAATGCAGCAGTGGGGAAAGGCTTGGTATAAGCAGTAAAGGCGCTGGTTGATATCAGTTTGAATCACAACGGCGATCGCTCACTACAGCGGCTTGCAGCCGCG
>DNGG01000293.1:0-4831 GCA_003486675.1 Cyanobacteria bacterium UBA11372 | reverse complement strand
TTAAGGGTGCCGCTACACAAACCTTCGGTGTACCTCATGCGAGTGCAATCCGCTATAAAAGATGAGCGATCGCCGTGATTTTTCTAGTTACATTTGGTAAGCAAAATCTGCCTACCAGTTATTGAACCTACCGATTTCCTTTGTTAGTTATCAGCCAGTGCATTGTAGGTTTTAGGCCCAACAATACCATCGACTGTCAACTTGTAATTCTTTTGGAAATTTTTCACAGCCGCTTCTGTTTTTGGCCCCAAAATTCCGTCAACTTTAAGGCCGTAACCATAGCAGTTTAACAGCTTTTGCAGGATTTTGACGGCTAGACCAGTGTCATTTTTACGCAGCGTTGGCATGTTGATAGTGGCAGTTGCTTCAGTCATAGTTGGTTCCTCCATAAAAAATAGGTGTTTTCTACTCTTCTAAAGTAATCTCGATTGCTAGGTTTTTACAGTACCCTATAGGGTAATTTTACCAGGGAATAAATAGCCTGAATAAAAAGAGCGATCGCTCTCGTTAAACAAAAGCGATCGCTCTTTTTGTTAACCTCTACTTAGGGCGGATTGTAGCTGATTACCGCTTACAAGCACTACCCAAAGCACGCCAGGTTAGTTTACCGACAACTCCATCAACTGTCAGTTTTTGCGCTTTTTGGAACGCTTCTACAGCCTTCTTTGTATCTGCATCGAAATAGGCGTCAAATTCCTTCGGACTCAGATAGCCATAACAGATCAGCAGCTGTTCTAGTAAGCGGACGGCTTCACCAGAATCACCATTTTTGAGAACGGGCATGTTGATACCAGTGGCGGTGGGTTCGATGTTAGCTTGCATGGTTAATTTCTCCAAAATTTAATGCGTGGTTGACAAGAATTCAAACAGGTTATTTAGTAGCTGATTAGGGCTTACAAACACTACCCAAAGCGCGCCAGGTATTTTTACCGACAACTCCATCGACTGTCAGTTTTTGCGCTTTTTGGAATGCTTCCACAGCCTTCTTTGTATCTGCATCGAAATTGGCGTCAAATTCACTCTTGCTGAGATAGCCATAACAGATCAGCAGCTGTTCTAAGAAGCGGACGGCTTCACCAGAGTCACCATTTTTGAGAACGGGCATGTTGATACCAGTCGCGGTGGGTTCGATGTTAGCTTGCATGGTTAATTCCTCCAAAATTTAATGCGTGTTTGACAATATTTGAAAGTAGTTGAGCGAAACTTAACGATCGCTCTTAGTCGAAGCGCAAAGCGCTCCATGTTTGCGGTCCAACAATTCCATCGGGGGTCAACCCACGGCTTTTCTGGAATTTTTTGACAGCTGCTTCGGTTTTCTTGCCGAAGATACCGTCAACGGTTACCTTGTAGCCATACTCGTTCAGAGCTTCTTGCAGGTAATTGACATCATCGCCTTTGCTACCGAGACGCAGAGTTGGCAGTGGACGAGAAGCTTGAACTTGATCGACTGATTGCATAGTTAATTACTCCAGAAAATAGTATGGATTTCAATTTCAACTTACTTAGCAACCTGGGTTGTAATCGGCGAGCAAAGCGCTCCATGTTGCTGGTCCAACAATTCCATCGACCTTCAATTTACGGCTTTTTTGGAATTGCTTAACAGCCACTTCTGTCTTTGCCCCAAAGATTCCGTCAACTTTCAGTTTGTAACCATAATAAATGAGGATCTCTTGCAGGTATTTGACAGCTTCGCCTTTGCTACCAAGCTTCAGAGTTGGTAAATCATAAGTAGTTTGCTCTTGTTCGAGTGATTGCATTTTTAATGCCTCCAGGTGGTGTTTGTCTCTACATTTCAAAGGTACTTTTGTTTGTCTCTGTTCCGCAGTACCCCAGTAGGGTAATTTTGCAACCCAAGGTTTTTCACGTTGATTTTTGGCAAAAATACCCCAAACGGGTGAAACGGTTGCCAAAAAAATTTGTTCAACTGTAAATAGGTTCCTACACTTCGCCTTGACAAGGGTATATTGATTTGTAGAAAGCGACGGAACAACAAGCGATCGCGTTCTGCCAAGCAGTTCCCGTACTGAGGGTAGGATCTGCGATCGCACAATCGCTCTCACTTTTCATCTCTATGCAAAAACCAGAAACTCGCTTTCTTAGAGAAACCGGGTTTCTTTTGTTGACAAACCCGGTTTCTTGAGTTTGAGATCCAATACCAACGTCTTACGACAATTCGCTCAATTCACGCCAAGTCTTCGGCCCGACAATGCCATCTTCTTTCAGTTTACGGGCTTTTTGGAAAGCTTTCACTTGGGCTTCTGTCTTCGGCCCAAATTCCCCGTCTACCGTCGTAGGAAAGCCTTGAAAAGTTAATAGCCGCTGTAGAATTCGGACGGCATCGCCTGCGCTACCTTTTTGCAGCATTGGCAGACCTATGGTTGCTGTTGCTTGAGTCATAGTAAATCCTCTCAAAATCCGTTTCAAAAGTTCATAGGACACTGACTGTAGAAGCCACCCCTGAACGCTAGAAACTACTCCTGACTCAACTTAAATTTAAGTCCTTAAGGGCTTGGTCTATTCCAACTTATTCTGTTTACATCCTATTTGTTGCTTATCCGTACAGCCTGTACAGTTTGGTAGCGAATGGAATAGACATCTTTTAAAACTAGGGTCGCTTACCCTTAATTTCAGTATCGCACTTTTTTCCAGGTTTGTACATAAATAAATGTTAAGGTTAGCTTGGCAAAAAAACCGGATTTCTAGCTCAAGAAACCCGGTTTCAGTTGATTTTTTTTCCATCTGCGAGCCTAGCCAATCCCATCAATCACTGGATGGAAGTAGAAGGCTAATCCCAAAACTGTATAAGCAGCTAACAGCAGCGTACCTTCTAGCCAATTAGAGCGCCCATCGGAACTAATCGAATTGGCAATTAATACGGATACAGTTACAGCCACCACTTCAAACGGGTTGAAGTCTAAATCCATTGGTTTTCCCAACAACCAACCTGCTAGAACCAAAACGGGAGCGACAAACAGAGCAATTTGCAAGCTCGATCCTACCGCTACCGAAACTGACAGATCCATCTTATTTTTCATCGCTACGGTAACGGCTGTAGCGTGTTCAGCCGCATTACCCACAATTGGAACGACGATCACCCCGGTAAACAAAGCGGTTAATCCCAAACGGGCTGTAGCTTCTTCGAGGGTACCAACGAGCAGTTCCGACTCGACGGCTACCATAATGGTCGATGCAAATAGCACGCCTACCCACAACCACAAATTAACTTCGTGTTGCGGGGGTTGATCGGGGGCGAGATTGGCTTCGGCTAACTCTTCGGGTTCCATTTCTGCTATCCCCACATCGTAAAGATAGGTGTGGGTTTTCATTGAAAACAGCAGCGTTAGCGAGTACACCAAAATTAAAACGATCGCCACCCCATCGCTAAGACGTTGAAGCGTCACTTCACCAATTCCAGAGGAGGTGTAATTCATCGCTGTCGGTAGCAAAAGGGCAATTACAGCCAAGTTCATCGCCGAAGCATTCACCCTGGCGACTATTGGTTGAAATTCCTGCTCTTTGTACCGCAGTCCTCCCAAAAGCATGGCAAGTCCCATTACCAGGAGCAAGTTGCCGATTATCGAACCCGTGATGCTGGCTTTGACAACATCGATTAATCCAGCGTTAAGTGCCACTAAGCCGATAATCAATTCCGTGGCGTTACCAAAGGTAGCGTTTAAAAGTCCCCCCAGGGAAGGGCCGAGGACGACCGCGATTTCTTCGGTAGCAGTACCCATCCAAGCCGCCAAGGGCAATATAGCCACCGCTGAGGTAATAAAAACTACCAGCGGCCCCCAATGCAAGAACTCAGCTGCAAGGGATATGGGTATGAACAGCAAAAGCACTAAGAAGATATTTTCTTTGGTCAGCATTCAATGTCTGTTGTCGTTTGTTGAAATTCATTGTCTATTTTCAGTGGTTAGCGGTCAGTTGTCAGTAGTAGGAGTACGTATACGTAGCGGCACTCTTGCCTTGCTTGCATCAGGACCTGCATTGCTTACTACAAGCGCCCCAGAACTTGTCAACCCCATTTACCAAATTTTTACAAATCATCTTTATTTGCTAAGATTTCGGTAAAAACTATTAAATACGGTTAAACATCTCTTGGCTAGTATCAAAAACGTGATTTAATTGACAATACTGCCAAGTCATCACTTTTACTGGTAAATGCATTCAGATCTCGGCTTGGTTATAGCAGTGCGGGTGCTTTGTCATCTCTAGAGGAGTCTCAGAGCAATTCCAAGGTTTTGCTTCCCAGAGATAATTGTGCGGCCTTGAAGGCTTTTGAGCCAGCGCAAGGCGGTTTTTGATTGTTTTTATTGTTTCAAATTGGACGCTAGACTATGAATGCTTATGGTAATGTGCCAGCTTCCTTAACCGAACAATTAGGAAGTGTTGTTCCGGTAACGCCGGTTACAGATCGCCGGAGTGAGTCCGTTGCAAGGACGGGGGTTTTTGTTACCGTCCACGGTCATTTTTACCAGCCGCCGCGCGAGAATCCCTATCTAGATGCAATCGAGCGCCAGCCGAGTGCTACGCCTTTTCACGATTGGAACGAGCGCATTCATCACGAATGCTATCGCCCGAATGGGTTTGCCAGGATTTTGAACGAAAAAGGCCAACTCGTGGGCATCGTAAATAATTACGAGTACATGAGTTTTAATATCGGGCCGACGCTGATGTCGTGGCTGGAACGGTATGATGTGGAGGTTTATCAGCGGATTCTAGAAGCAGATCGCAAAAGCGCCATGCGGTTGGACGGGCATGGGAATGCGATCGCTCAAGTCTACAATCACATCATCATGCCCCTCGCCAACGAACGCGATAAATACAC
>DNGG01000421.1 GCA_003486675.1 Cyanobacteria bacterium UBA11372 | reverse complement strand
TCACTTTGGCCCTTATTTTACAGAAATGTACAAACCTCCGTGGGGTAGGGCGATAAATTTTGACGATATTTATAGTTTCGGGGTGCGGGAATTCTTTATCCAAAACGCGCTTTACTGGTTTGAAAATTACCACATCGATGCGCTGCGATTGGATGCGATTCACGCAATTTACGACTTAGGGGCGAAACACTTTTTGCAAGAATTAGCAGAGCGAGTAAATGAACTTTCTCATAAACTAGGGAGGAAACTTTATCTAATAGCCGAAAGCGACTTAAACGACGTGCGAATCATTCGGGAAAAAGAATTAGGCGGATATGGAATAGATGCCCAATGGAGCGATGATTTTCATCACGCCTTGCATACAGTCCTGACAGGAGAAGGACGGGGATATTATCAAGATTATGGTAGCTGCGAACAACTAGCCAAAGCTTTTAGCTCGGGCTTTGTTTACACCTGGAACTATTCGCAACATCGGAAAAGATATCATGGGAGCGAGAGTTGCGATCGCTCCGGAAATCAATTTGTCGTATTCGCCCAAAACCACGACCAAATCGGCAACAGAATGCTAGGCGAAAGACTCTCGAATTTAGTTGATTTTGAAGCATTGAAACTAACAGCGGGTGCTGTCTTCCTTTCGCCTTACATTCCCATGCTATTCATGGGAGAAGAATACGGAGAAGACTCGCCTTTCCTCTACTTTATCAGTCACACAGACGCCGATTTAGTCGAAGCAGTCAGACAGGGAAGAAAGCGAGAATTTGCTGACTTCCATATCGAAGGAGAATTTATCGATCCCTTCAGTAACGATGCCTTCGAGAAATCTAAATTGAAATGGGAGAAACGACAAGAAGGCAAAGGCAAAGCATTGCTAGAACTGCATCAACATTTAATACACCTCCGCCGCACAATGCCAGTATTGAAAAATCTGGATAAGCAAAATCTAGAAGCATCTGCTGTAGAGGAAGATAAGCTAATATTCCTCCGCCGCCGCGACAGTATGGGAAGCCAAATCTTCTGCATCATGAACTTCAACCAAAAAGATGTAAATTTTAAACCATCACCCGGCGGAATCTGGCGAAAGATTTTAGATTCTGCCGATACTAAATGGATGGGAGCAGGTGCTAAAATGCCAGAAAAACTAATTCACGAGCAAGAAGTAACAATATGTCCCCAAAGTTTCACCCTTTATGAATTAGAAACACTAGCACAATGATCTCTCTTCCCTCGTTCCCAGGCTCCCGCCTGGGAACGCCATCTAGGAGGCTCTGCCTCCGGAAAAAAGCAATGGAGGCAGCAGCCCACGGACTAACATTTCCAGGTAGAACCTGGAAACGAGTATTAATATTAAACCTGCCAATTGGAGTCAATTAAATTATGCGGATTCCTACAGCAACTTACCGAATTCAATTTCATTCAGGATTTAAATTTGAAGCTGCACAAAAAATTATTCCTTATCTTGTAGATTTAGGAATTACCGACATCTACGCCTCGCCCATATTTAAAGCGAGAGCGGGTAGCACTCACGGGTATGATGTAGTCGATCCGACTCAAATTAATCCCGAATTAGGGACGCCAGAAGATTTTGAAGCCTTAGTAAAAGAAATCAAAAAATATGACATGGGATGGGTGCAAGACATAGTTCCCAACCACATGGCATATGATAGCCAAAATGCTTGGTTAATGGATGTTTTAGAAAATGGCCCCGACTCGGAATCATTTGACTTTTTCGATATAGAATGGGATCGAGCATATGAAGATATCAAAGGACGAGTGCTTGCCCCAATGTTGGGCAATTTTTATGGAGAATGTTTGGAAAATGGCGAGATTCAACTCAAATATGACGAAACTGGATTAAGCGTTAATTATTACAGTTTAAAATTGCCTGTCAGAGTCGAATCTTATGGCAAATTTATCACTCATAATTTAGGACAGTTGGCGAAGTTATTGGGAAGGCGTCATCCAGATTTTATCAAATTACTGGGGATTCTTTACCTAATTAAAAGCGCACCCGGAGAAACCAAAGGCAAGGAACGATACGACCAAATCGCCTTTGTTAAAGGAATTTTGTGGGAACTTTATACCGAAAATCCCGATGTTAAAGAATTTATTGATGGCAACGTCAAGTTTTTTAATGGAGAAGTGGGGAAACCAGAGAGTTTTAACCCTCTCGATAGCTTACTAAACGAACAGTTTTACCGTTTAGCGTTTTGGAAAGTTGGGGCGGAAGAAATCAATTATCGTCGGTTTTTTACGGTAAACGAATTGATTTCGGTGAAAATACAAGAAATCAAAATATTTCACAAAGCTCATGCTTTGGTGAGTCAGCTAATTGAACAAGGAAAAGTCACTGGACTAAGAATCGACCACATTGACGGACTTTACGATCCAACGGAATATTTGAAGCGACTGCGGCACAAAGTTGGAGATGCTTACATTACCGTTGAAAAGATTTTGGAATTGAAAGAAAAGTTACCAGAATCCTGGCCTATTGAGGGAACAAGCGGGTATGATTTTTTAAACTACGTTAACGGTATTTTCTGCCAGCGGGAGAGCGAGAAAGAGTTAACCAATCTCTACGTTAAATTTACTGGTCTTAATAGTGATTACGAGGAGCAATTTATTGAGAAAAAAAATCTCATCATCGAAAAGAACTTAGCCGGGGATGTCGATAATCTGACTCAAATTTTGAGAAAGATAGCGGGTCAATCGAGGCGTTCTAGCGATTTTACCATCAATGGGTTAAAACGATCGCTGGCGGAAGTGCTGCGAGTTTTTCCAGTGTATCGGACATATGCAAACGGAGATGGTTTGAGCGAACAAGATCGGAGTTATATTGAGGAAGCGATCGCACAAGCCAGAGAACGCATTCCTCTCTTAGTTAACGAACTAAATTATATCGAAAAATTGCTACTTTTGCAATGGGAAGAATCCCTCACCGAAGAAGAAAAAGGCGATCGACTTCATTTCGTGATGCGGATGCAACAGCTAAGTGGCCCTTTAATGGCAAAGGGAATTGAGGATACCTTATTCTACGTTTATAACCGACATTTAGCCTTAAATGAAGTCGGCGGACATCCGGGGAAATTTGGCATCACCGTAGAAGATTTACACGAATTTAATCAACACCAAAACGTTGCTTGGCCTCACAAAATGAACGCTACGGCAACTCACGATACTAAACGCGGCGAAGATGTGCGGGCAAGATTGCAAGTGCTTTCAGAAATACCCGAAGAATGGGAAAAACAGGTGAAAAGTTGGAGCGAAATTAATCTGCCCAAGAAAAGCTATGTGCGAGGAAAAGCCGTTCCGGTTCCCAACGATGAATACTTCTTTTATCAAAGTTTGTTGGGTGCGTATCCCTTCGATGAAAGCGAGAACGAATCATTTTTAGGACGGGTGAAAGACTATATCCTGAAATCAATCCGCGAAGCCAAGCTGCATACAGCTTGGTTGCGCCCCGATAGCGATTATGAAGCAGGATTTCTCGATTTTGTGGAAAAAGTTTTAGATGCTTCTGACGAAAATCAATTCATGAAACAGTTTCTGCCTTTCCAAAAGTGGATAGCCAGCTACGGAATCTTTAACTCGCTGTCGCAAACTTTGCTGAAGTATACATCTCCGGGCGTCCCCGATACTTATCAGGGAACCGAGTTGTGGGATTTGAGTATGGTCGATCCAGATAACCGCCGTCCGGTAAATTACGAACGGCGAATCGAGTATTTAAAGGAGATTAAAAACAAAGCACAGACAGATATTCATCAACTGCTCGATGAGCTATTGTCTAGCAAGGAAGATGGGCGAATTAAGCTGTTTTTAACTCACAAAGTGCTGCAAGCAAGAAAAGAGAATTTGGCAGTTTTTGAGCAAGGAGATTACCAACCTTTGGATGTGGTTGGCAAGTATAGGGATTGCGTCGTGGCGTTTGCCAGGAGCTTTGGGGATAAAATGGCGATCGCAGTCGCCCCCCGCTTCTTTACCACCTTCGTAAAACCAGGGGAATTGCCTCTAGGCGAGCAAGTTTGGGCAGATACTAAGTTGCTGATGCCCCAAGGCGTCGAGTCTACCTGGCGCGATGCGATTACCAATCAAACAGTTTCTGGGGGGGATAGGGTTGCGATCGCGCAAATTTTACAACACTTCCCCGTGGCATTGCTGATTAGTCAGGATTAAACAAAGTCTTGGTGCCGTACTCTGCTGGAAGAGAGTACCCTACATATAGCGATCGCGCCGTTTGTAGTAGGCGCTTGGGCGCCGTCGTTTGTAGTAGGCGCTTGGGCGCTGTCAACTGTCAACTGTCAACTGCCCACTGTTTGTAGCTGTGAATACAAGCTGATTTAACATTAATCTCCTGCTTTAGTTAGACGAACGAAGGAGTACGACCAGTTAATTTGTGTATAACTTCTCTGAATGAGATGGATTACAGCTTGCCTGATGAAACAAAACTTGGGGAATTAAACTATTCAGGACTTACGCAGCCACAATACCTGTTGCTAACAATAATCTAATGGGTAATTCTGCGTAAGCCCTGATTTTTTACCCTAATATCGCCTTTTAATTAGGCGGTTGATTCCCTATGGCAAGCGTTTTAATTCTAGCGATTGACTAGCAAATCGCATTCGCTAAATGGAGGAAGTCAGTAAAATACATGGCAACAAAATTTCCCAAATTTAGCCAAGACCTTGCTCAAGATCCGACTACCCGTCGGCTCTGGTATGGAATTGCCACGGCTCACGATTTTGAAAGCCACGATGGCATTACCGAAGAAGGTCTTTATCAAAAGATTTTTGCCACTCACTTTGGACACGTGGCAATTATTTTCTTGTGGACTTCTAGCCTTTTATTCCACGTTGCTTGGCAAGGTAACTTTGAGTTATGGATTAAAGATCCGATCAATGTGCGTCCCATCGCCCACGCGATTTGGGACCCCCAGTTCGGCAAACCGGCAATTGATGCCTTCACCCAAGGCGGTGTCAGCTATCCGGCTAATATTGCTTACTCTGGCGTCTATCACTGGTGGTACACCATCGGGATGCGGACGAATAACGACCTGTATCAGGGTTCGGTGTTCTTGCTGCTGCTGGCTGCGCTTTTCTTGTTCGCAGGTTGGTTGCACTTACAGCCGAAATTCCGTCCCAGTTTAACTTGGTTTAAGAGTGCAGAACCTCGGCTTAATCACCACTTGGCGGGATTGTTTGGCGTCAGTTCTTTAGCTTGGGCGGGTCACTTAATTCACGTGGCGATTCCCGAATCTCGCGGAATTCACGTGGGTTGGGAGAATTTCTTGAGGATGCGACCTCACCCGGCGGGTTTAGCGCCATTTTTCACCGGGAAATGGGGAGTTTATGCCCAAAACCCGGATACGCTACAACATGCGTTCGGTACGTCCGAT
>DNGG01000423.1 GCA_003486675.1 Cyanobacteria bacterium UBA11372 | reverse complement strand
CGCGGCTGGGTTATCGGGTGCTGTTGTTGGAACGTTTGCCGTTTGGGAGAATGAATCGGGAATGGAATATTTCCCGCGAAGAGTTTCAAAACGTTATCGATTTGGGTTTATTTACCCCGGCTGAGTTTGAAAGTATTATTGCCAGGGAATATGTAGATGGTTTTAGTAAATTTTTTGATGCGAACAATCCGCCCCACCTGAAAGCGCCTGTTTTGCATACTCCCACCGTATTAAATGTGGGTTTGGATGCAGAAAAACTGCTGCGGTTGTGCGGGCAAAAACTAACCGCAGCCGGGGGTGAAATTTGGGACGAGACGGAATTTTTGCGCGCGGATGTAGGGCAAGATGGGATAGTCGTTCAAGCTAAACATTTACCCAGTCAATCCGAGCGAGTTGCCAAGGGACGGCTGTTAGTAGATGCGATGGGAACCGCATCGCCGATTGCGTGGCAATTAAACGGAGGTCGCGCTTTTGACAGCGTTTGTCCGACGGTAGGGGCGGTAATTGAAAAAGGATTTGAGCCGGGAGTGTGGGATTCCAAATACGGCGATGTTCTTTACAGTCACGGGGATATTTCGCGGGGAAGACAGTTGATTTGGGAATTATTTCCCGCCGAAGATGATGCGCTGACGATTTATTTATTTCACTACCACGAAGTGCATCCAGATAATCCTGGTTCGTTGTTGGAGATGTACGAAGACTTTTTCACGATTTTGCCAGAGTATCGGCGGTGCGATATGGATAAGCTGGTGTGGCGAAAGGCGACGTTTGGGTATATACCGGGACATTTTAGCGTGGGGGGTAGCGATCGCACTGTCGCCTTCGACCGTCTCATCGCCATCGGCGACGCCGCTTCGCTGCAATCTCCCCTGGTTTTTACCGGATTTGGCTCTTTAGTTCGCAATCTCTTCCGCTTAACCGAATTGTTGGATACAGCGCTGAAATACGATTTGCTTTCCGCCAAACAATTGAACCAAATTCGCGCCTATCAAAGCAATATTTCGGTCACCTGGCTATTTTCTAAAGGCATGATGGTTCCCACTGGAAGGTTTTTGCCGCCCCAACGCATTAACTCGATGCTCAATACCTTTTTTGGCATTCTGGCAGCCGAACCCATCCCCGTAGCGGAAACTTTTATTAAAGATCGAACCAACTGGCTGACTTTTAACCGACTCGCGCTTAAAGCAGCCAGAATCAACCCCATGTTGATAGTTTGGATTTGGGAACTTGCCGGGGCAAAAGATTTTCTGCGTTGGGTAGGCAGCTACCTCGACTTTACCATCAGCGCTTTAATTGGCTGGTTATTGGCAGGTTGGTTCCCCACTTTGTTGCGACGACTACAACCAGTTTTAGAACCCCGATTTCCTTCTTTTTGGTTGTGGCTGCTGGCGCTTAGTTATACCTACACTACTGGTGTAGGACGCAAAGCGCAAAACGCTCAGGCACAGCCTGGTAGGTGGGCAGGCGAACAACAAGCATAAAGGTATTAGGCACGTTGTTGCGCTTTAGCGCTCTTAGCAGGACTTACATAAGAGCGCTAAAGCGCAACAACATACTTACAATATAAAGTAAATAGCAAATTGAGTTAATTTAGAATATTTATAAAATCATAAATAACCACATTATGGAAAATATTGGAAAGCTGCTTGTCGGTGTTGGGCTGGTTATTGTCATCATTGGTATTGTTATCTGGCTGTTTGGCGACAAGTTAGGCTGGATTGGTAACCTACCCGGCGACATTAAAGTAGAACGTCCTGGCTTTAGCCTATACTTACCGATAACGACTATGTTGCTGTTTAGCTTGGTTTTTAGCAGCGTTATGTGGCTAGTAGGTCGATTTTTGAAGTGAAACTTGGTGTTTGGAAATCTGCGTAGGGGCACGGCATCCAAAATATTCTAGTATAAGAGAACAGTTGATAATTGCTGTGCCCCTACAACAGCCGATCGCTTTCATGCTTTCATTGTGAGAGAAAAGATAGGGGATTTCTCATATCGGCAGCAAAACCAAGGATAGCGCGATCGCGATGCTCATATAATAAATCTCCCCGATCGTTAAACAGAAAAGTCGCACCTCGCTGAGTTAGATAACCAGGATTTGGAACATAAGTTTGCCAATTTGTCAATACTTCTCCCATATTCCGCAATCGCAAGGTTGCTAACTCAAACGGACGTTGAAAACCTTTGCCACCTGCCAATCCAAAGAATGAACCTTTGAGCGGGGGAAGAGGAGGAGCTTGGATAATTTCTTGATCGCCAATTAATTGCGGTGCTTGGCGATCGCCGCGATACCCGCGAAATACTTCCCTCAAAGTGCCAGGGCTACCAATTCCAGCACACATCAGCATC
This sequence comes from Cyanobacteria bacterium UBA11372, assembly GCA_003486675.1. Classification (GTDB taxonomy): domain Bacteria; phylum Cyanobacteriota; class Cyanobacteriia; order Cyanobacteriales; family Aerosakkonemataceae; genus Microseira. Next base: position 5,019 of record DNGG01000423.1, on the reverse strand, counting down.
AGATTGAGCCAAGAGTTTACACCAGGCGATAAACCAGGTAGTTTGAGGGATAAACCCCGATACAGATTGAGTGTTTGGTGCAATTCGGCGGTGGGATCTACAAACAAACAGTCTGGCGGAAATCCGGTATAACTACAGAATCGCTCGCCCGACTTGCGATCGCCTATTCCCACCGCTCTAATTGCTATCCCTTGTGCTTGAAGCATTGCGGCATCGCGCTGCAACCACCAAGCATATTCCAGACTGTCGAAATCTCCCAATTGTGGCAATAATAGTACCAGTTTTCGAGGTGAGGATTCGCAACCACTTAAGATGGGTAAAACTGCTCCATCGCTCACTCGTTGGCACTTGGTTTGACTCAAAATGGTATGTGGATTCATCGGTTACTGATTTAGACAAGAAAGGAGTGCGATCGCTTACAACAGTTTTCAATTCGGTGCAACGCAACATGGTAGGGACACGGCATTCAAAAAACTTTGCCCGTAGCGACAAAACTTATTCATGCCGTGTCCCTACCGCCCGTTGATGCTATAGCTGTTGAGTTATCCATAAATTTTACTATATTTAACAATTAGGAATAAATTAGCCCAAGATATTGAAGCGCAGGTTCGATATGCAGTTAATCGCAAATATTCTGGAAAAGGCGGTTAAAATGCTGATGTTAATAAGAGGCAGAATTTCTGGAAGGCGAAAAGAAGCAGAGAATGAAAATACTACAGGCGATCGCTTAGCCGAACTTGCCCAGATTAGCACCGAACTGGCAAGGATTGTTGCCAAGAACCCTAGTACGCCGAGTGAGGTTTTGCGAAGTCTCTCTTACTACGAGAGGTCGGAATGCCTACATGGCGGCGATACTGAGACTTGCCAAAATGTGGCAAGAAATCCTAACACGCCAACTGAAGTATTGTGGGAGTTAGGCAGACATTTTCCTCAAACTTTGCTGGACAATCCGATATTTTCGCTATTGATGCTAGAAAAACCTAATCTAGTCGCCCAAATCCCTTTAGAAACTTTGTGCATTCTCCTCGCGCTAGAAACATTTCCAGTATATTTGTGGGAACAGTTGATGCTCCCTCATAATTATGAGGTTCGACGGGGAGTTGCCAGACATCCCTACACTCCTGCTAGGATTCTGGAATTATTAGCCAAAGATGATGATATAGAGGTTGTACAAAGAGTTGCCGGAAATTCTAACACTCCTGCTAGGATTCTGGAACTATTAGCAAAAGATATTAATGTAAATGTGCGATTTAAGGTGGCCTGGAATTCCAACACTCCTGCCAACATTCTGGAATTGTTAGCAAAAGATATTAATGTAAATGTTCGATGTATAATTACCAGAAAGGCCAACACTCCTGCCAGCATTCTGGAACTGTTAGCGAAAGATAATCATCCGTATGTTCGAGAGGGAGTTGCCGAAAATGCCAACACTCCTGTCAGCATTCTGGAAATGTTAGCGCAAGATGTTGATGCGGGGGTTAGAGATGCAGTTACTGGGAATCCCAACTACCCTGGAAAAGGTGGTTAAATTGGTGATATTAAGTTGCGATCGCATTCCCAACCCTCCCAAATCATATGGCATCAACAGACGCAGAATTTCTCAAGTTAAAACAGCAAGCAGAGAATGAAAATACCAGTGGCGAAGTCTTAACCGAACTCGCCCAGATTAGCATTGAATTGGCAAGGGTTGTTGCCAAGAATCCTTGTGCGCCGCCTGAGTTGTTGCGAAGTCTCTCTTACTACGAGAGGTCGGGCTGCATACCTTACGGCGATACTGAGACTTGCCAAAATGTGGCAAGAAATCCTAACACGCCAACTGAAGTATTGTGGGAGTTATGCAACTATTTTCCTCAGGCTTTGCTGGACAATCCGATATTTTCGCTATTGTTGCTAGAAAAACCTAATCTAGTCGCCCAAATCCCTTTGGATACCCTGTGCATTCTCCTCTCGCTAGAAACATTTCCAGTATATTTGTCGGAACAGTTGATGCTCCCTCATAATTATGAGGTTCGACGGGGAGTTGCCAGACATCCCTACACTCCTGCTAGTATTCTGGAATTGTTAGCCAAAGATGATGATGTAGAGGTTCTACAGGGAGTTGCCGCAAATTCCAACACTCCTGCTAGTATTCTGGAACTGTTGGCGAAAGACAAAGATGCAAGAGTGCGACAAGCTGTTGCCGGAAATTCCAACACTCCTGCTAGTATTCTGGAACTGTTAGCCAAAGATTATGATGTAGAGGTTCTACGGGGATTTGCCAGAAATTCCAACGCTCCTGCTAGTATTCTGGAACTGTTAGCCAAAGATAATGATGTATATGTTCAACATGTAGTTGCCAGAAATTCCAACACAACAGCCAGCGCTCTGGATCTGTTAGCTCAACATAAGCGTGTGTCGATTCGACTGCTAGTTGCTAACCATTCCAATACAAGAGTCAGCACTCTAGAACTGTTAGCGAATGATCGTAGTCCAAGCGTTCAGCGGTTAGCGATCGAAAATCTCAAGAAAAAAGAGAACTCAATTGATTCAAACTCTCAACCCTCATGACTCCTGCTGCTCTAAAAGCTTACCTCAACAATCTAGTCAACAAAAACCTAAAAATCAGCACAATGATTTGGGGTGCGCCCGGTATTGGCAAATCTAGCATCGTAGCTCAAATTGCCCAAGAAAATCAGATCGGTTTTGTAGACGTGCGCCTCTCCCAACTCGCACCGACAGATTTGCGCGGTTTACCTGTAGCTGAAGATGGGATTTCTAAATGGTATCCCCCAGAATTTTTACCTCGTTCAGGCGCAGGCATCTTATTTTTAGATGAACTCAATATGGCTCCTCCCGCGATGCAAGGAGTGGCGCAACAATTAATTTTAGATCGCCGCGTTGGTTCTTACGAAGTTCCCCCCAATTGGTTTGTTTGGGCAGCTGGAAATCGCAAGGAAGATAGAGCCGCTGTTTTTGATATGCCTTCCCCGCTGGCAAATCGCTTTTTACACTTACAAGTTCAGCCAGATTTTGAGAGTTTTAAAATCTATGCGCTGGCGACAAATGTACACGAGCAAATTATTGCTTTTCTCTCATTTCGCACCCCGCTTTTACACAAACTCGACCCGCAACAACCAGCATGGCCTTCACCTCGTTCTTGGGTGATGGCGAGTCATTTACATGATGCTAGTTTAGATATTGCCCCGGCGGTTGGCAGCGAAACGGCGGCTGAATTTGCAGCTTATATTCAACTGTATGAAAACTTGCCCGATTTGACGGTAATTCTCGATGGATTTGGGGATAAAATTCCGTTTCCAAATGAACCTTCGGTGCGCTATGCCACCACGATTGGGTTAGCAGTGCGAGCTAAAAATGCGACTCAAGGTTACAATGCTTTCACTTGGATTTCTGATGTGGCAACGGCGGAGTGGGTGCAATTATTTGCGGTAGATTTGTTTCGTCAAATGCGAACCAAAGGACAAATGGGAGTATTGGCACAAATGGTACAAAAAGACAAGCGATTGCAAGATTTTTTCAAGGATTTTCAGAGTTTGGTGGGGTGATGAAATACTCCCCAGCCTCGTTCCCAGGCTCCGGCCTGGGAACGCAAATCTGTGGGCTGCTGCCTCTGGTAGGTGCGGGAGGCAGAGCCTCTAAAAAAGCATTCCCAGGTAGAACCTGGGAACGAGCCATGAGCCAACGAGCCTTGAAATAAATTTCAGGCTGAAAGCTTAAACCCGTTAAAACGGGTTTAAGAATAAGCAGGATACATTTTATGCCAACCAAATCGGAAATTGAGCGGTTAATAAGTGCTTCGCTGTTACGGTTGCGAATGAAATCGCCTTTTTTTGCCACGTTAGCATTGTTTACTCATTTCCGCAGTTCTCAAGCAATATCAACAGCAGCGACGGATGGGAAGGATATTTTTGTGAATCCGCAGTTTTTGCAATCTTTACCAACGGCTCAAATTGATGGGTTATTGTTACATGAAGTTTTGCACGCTGCTTTACTTCACGTAGTGCGTCGGGGAAAGCGAGAACAAATGTTATGGAATTATGCAGCGGATATTGTAGTCAATGGAATGATTATTCAGCAGGGTAGTTTTCAACTTCCACCGAGTGGCGTGCGCGATCCAAAATTAGAGCATTTGAGTGTAGAGGAAATTTACGATCTGCTATTGAAACAGAATATCAGTTGTTCCTGTCCGCTGGATTTGTTAAGCGAAACTCCCGGCGATGCTTCAAACTCAGAAAATAGGCAAGAGAGTAATGGAAATAATTCTGAGGCAGGTCAACAGAGCGATTCTCTTAAGGATTGTTTCGCTTTAGGGAAAAATCAATCGGACACTACTGGGAGTTTAGCAGAGGGTTGGCGATCGCATCTAGAAACCCACTGGCGAAATGCCATGCAACAAGCCATTACAATAGCAAGATCTAGTACTAGCCAAGGTAACATTCCCGCAGGTTTGCAACGAGAGTTAGGAGCATTAAACCAAGCACAACTAGACTGGCGTTCTTACCTTTGGCGCTATCTAGTACGAACTCCCAACGATTTTACCGGATTTGATCGCCGCTTTATCGGTCGCAAACTTTATTTAGAAGCATTAGATAGCGAGTCAGTACGAGTATTTGTGGCGGTTGACACTAGCGGTTCGGTTGGCGATTCTGATATGCGAATGTTCTTCAGCGAAGTCCAAGGAATTCTCAGCGCTTATCCTCATCTAGAATGCGAATTGTACTATGCAGATGCAGATGCTTACGGCCCCTATTCGTTAACGCCAGATAGCGAAATTCCCCAACCTGTAGGCGGTGGCGGTACGTCTTTTGTACCTTTTTTTGAAAAGGTTGATACTCAGCTTGATTGGCACGTAAGTGGTGTCTGCGTTTATCTCACAGATGGATACGGCACTTTTCCAGATTCGCCGCCAATTCTTCCCGTGCTGTGGGTGGTGACTGCTGGCGGACTAGAATTAGAAAAATTTCCTTTTGGAGAAGCGGTAAGGTTGTTATCAGTTGATAGTTGGTAGGGGCGGTGCCCCCG
>DNGG01000159.1 GCA_003486675.1 Cyanobacteria bacterium UBA11372 | reverse complement strand
TAACGCTTCCGGGTTTGGTTAACAGACGAAAAGAAGAACGCGCGCTGTTTGAGAAATCAGGTGGACAAGGAACTCCGATTGACACCGAAACATCCCCACAAGACAAGGTAACTTGGCTGGAAGGATATCGAGATGGTGATAAAAATGTTATCGTCGCTCGCAATGGTTCTGAAGTTATAGAGATCCTGACTTTGGAAAGTCATCTCAAGGAAGATTTAATTGCTGTATTCCAGCAATATAAAAATGCTCTAAACTTCCACTTTGCGCCTAATGGTAAGACAATTCCTAGCGGCGATCGCATTGTAGTTGCCACTAAAGAAAAGTCAATCCTCAAGGTAATCGCTCCACCGTCCCTGAGTCGTCTGTTAGTTCTTGATACTGAAGGCGAGGATGTGAAACAACTCCAAGAACGCTTAAACGATCTTGGTTATGACGCTGGTGAAGTTGATGGTATTTTTGGCAAAAAAACCGACACAGCGGTTAAAGATTTCCAAGCCGATTACTTTGGTGTAGCTGAAGCTGATGGGAAAGTTGGCCCTATTACATGGAAGAAATTGTGGGGAGATGTAAATCCTACTGTTCCACCTCCAACTACACCCGCTCCTGGTAAGAATTACCTGCGATTGACTAAGACTGGGCGCAAAGATCGTTACGGTTGCTACGTACTAAACTTGCAGTATTTCAAGGATGGAGAATTTAAAGATGGGATAGAAGTTTGCTCCGGACAACCTAACAAACAATTCTTCCGCATAGGTCGTAAGAGTATTGCAGGTTCAGCCGAACCATTACCCGAAGGTAAATGGTATATCCACGATCTTCTTTGGGCTGATGGCAGGGATAACTATGATGGTAAAATCCATACAAGTGGGATTGGTCCGGTAACAATTCCGCTTGACTACATTAGTCCCGATAAAACTCGACGTAGTGCGATTGAAATTCATATCGATTGGAATCGAACTACCTGGCCTGGAACTGTTGGTTGCATTGGGGTTTACACAAAGGCAGACTACAAGCGATTGGTGAATTGGTTACGAGAAATCCCCGAAATGCGCGATCTGTTCGTTGATTGGGGACTCGGAACTTGTCCGCAACCGTAAAAGATTGATTCTCGGCTTGTTGTTGCAAAGAGTAGAGTGCGATCGCTCATGATTTACTACCAGTAAGCAGGGGCGATCGCAACTCGTAGCTTGGTCATCTCTTCACCAGATAACCATATAACAACAGATGAGGGGAAAAATGGGATTGACAAATCTTGGTGTCCGACGGTGTTTTTTTTAATTTGTTCCTGCGACTGATTGATGCAGATATTCTTGAGCGAGCAAAAAGCTCTTGAATACTTCGCGGCAAAATTCAGTCATTAAATCATACTAAGTCCGGAAGCAGTAGTGGAAAATAGATAAATAATATAAAATAATGCTCTGCTTCCCATGAAACGTTTTCCCTTTCCCCTGCGTTTTTCAATACCAATCATTCTAGTATTTTTCAGCAGCTTGCTGGGTTTGTTTTCTTTTTACCGGGAAGTATCCCTGTCTGCCGCCCGTGAAGAAGAAGAGGTAATCGACGAGATCCAGTTAGTCGGGAATCAAATCTCACGAATATTGGAATACTTGTACCGCACAGAAGATGTCAAGAAAGCGAAAATCGTCATCAACAGGATGAAGAATGACCCAAAACTGCGGTTGGTTTTGCTCTGCGATCAAAACAATCGCATCATCGCGGCAAACAATGACTCACTGCAAAATCGCCCAGTCAGCGACACGCCAGCGGCGAATAGCTTGCCAGCATTCTCACAAGTGCGCCAGAAGATGTCAGTCAAGATCGTAGTTGCCTCTGACAGACAAAGCCTGCGGGCAATCTATCCGATTAGGTTGGCGGCGACGTCCGGTAAACAAGGTTTATTGCCAGTCGGCATTCTCTTGATCGAGTATGACCTTTCGGTAGAAAAAAATCAAGCTCGTGAAGATGCCCTCAAGCCAACTATAGAATCTATGGTGGCGATCGCCTTCGGTTGCATCACGGTTTGGTGCTTTTTTAACAAAACTTTAACAAAGCGAGCGGCTCGATTGGTCGCCACCAGCAACAGTTTAGCGCGAGGAAATTTTAACATTCGGGCTAGATTAAAAGGTTCTGATGAATTAGCTCAAATAGCAGCAGCCTTTGACCAAATGGCTGACCAAATTCAGACAGAGACGGAGGCATTACAAGAGAGTGAGGAGCGATTTCGTCAGCTAGCGGAAAACATCGGTGCAGTCTTCTGGATTGCCAACACCGACAACAACCAGGTGATTTACGCCAGCAATGCCTATGAGAAAATTTGGGGTCGTTCCTGCGAAACTTTGTACGTCTCATCCCAATTTTGGCTGGATACGATCTATTTAGAAGACCGCGATCGCATTATTGCTGCTTTACCCAAACAGATTCAAGGGGACTACGACGAAGAGTATCGCATTGTGCGAGGTGATGGAGAAATTCGTTGGATTCGCGATCGCGCTTTCCCGATCCAAAACGCAGCCGGGGAAATTTACCGCATTGCTGGAATTGCCGAAGATATTAGCGATCGCAAGCAAGCAGAGGTGGAGCTGCAAAAAGCCAAGGAAGCCGCCGAGGCAGCCAATCGCGCCAAAAGCCAATTTCTCGCCAACATGAGCCACGAAGTGAGAACGCCACTAAACGCGATTTTGGGTTTTGCCCAACTCATGCAGCGCGATGCTTCACTCAGTCGAGAATATGGGCAATATATCAACATTATTAACAACAGCGGTCAGCACTTGTTGACATTAATCAATGACGTGCTGGAAATGTCTAAAATTGAAGCAGGTCGGGTGAAGCTGAATGAAAATAGCTTTGACTTGTATCGACTGCTAGATAGTTTGGAAAAGATATTACGTCCCAAAGCCACAGCCAAGCAACTAATTCTGAATTTTGAGCGAGCAACATCAGTTCCCCAGTACGTAAACTGTGACGAAAATAAATTGCGGCAAGTCTTGATTAATCTAGTGGACAATGCCATCAAATTTACCGCAGTCGGTAGCGTTACCTTGCGAGTGAAAACGGGTAAGGTGGAAGAAACTACCTATTACCAATTACCAATTACCAATTACCAATTAATATTTGAAGTCGAAGACACAGGTTGTGGCATGGGTTCCCAGGATATGAAAAACTTATTTAAGCCGTTTGTGCAAACTCGGACAGGTCAACAATCTCTTGAAGGCGCAGGTTTGGGATTATCGATTAGTCGCAAATTTGTCAACTTGATGGGCGGGGATATTACCGTCAGCAGTACCCTAGGAAAGGGAAGTACATTCAAGTTTGATATCAGCGCAATTCAGGCTGAAATCACTAACTTGCCAGACCAACCCCAAACCCCTCCTGTGATTGGTTTGGCACCCAACCAACCTCTATATCGCTTGCTGATTGTGGAAGATCAATGGGAAAACAGTCTGCTTTTAGTCAAGCTACTAACATCCGTGGGTTTTGAAGTCAAGGAAGCCAGAAATGGACGAGAAGGAGTGGAAATGTGGGAGGAATGGGAACCGCATTTGATTTTGATGGATATGCGAATGCCTGTAATGAATGGATATGAAGCCACGCAGAAAATCAAAGCCACCGCCAAGGGACAAGCAACAGTTATTATTGCGGTGACTGGGTTTGCCTTTGAGGAGAATCGTGCAGATATCTTATCAGCCGGTTGCGATGATTTTGTCAGCAAACCATTTGAACCAGATGTCATTTTTGCCAAGATAGCCGAGCATTTGGGAGTCCGTTATATTTATCAAGATTCTGAGCCAGGAAGTAGCGATTCATTCCATACTTCTGAATTAACCCGTGCCGATTTAGCCGTAATGCCAGATGAATGGATCGCCAAACTGTATCAAGCTACGATTAAGTGCAACGATCGCAGCATGTTGCAACTGCTTGAGGAAATCCCAACAAAATATACAAACCTGAAAACTGCTTTGACAGATTTAGTCTATGAGTTTCAGTTTGAAAAGATTATAGAACTGACAGAAACGAATGATTAGCGATCGCTACCTAGCAACAAAACCAAGACTTACGCAACGTCTCTATATGTAGGGTGCGTCCACCAGCGGTGTACGGCACCATCTTCATCATATCTAATCTGATAAAATCGGTGTTTCCAGGTGATTCTTTTGTTTCTGATATCCGTTAGTTTCCCCCGTATTATACGATTGTGCAGATAGGATCGTAGCCATTGCTAGAGGTTCTAAAGCTTTAGCCCATTTGTCCGTTATCCATTGTTGCTCTTCTAAAGTCGGGTTAGTTGCTAACCGCTGAATTTCAGCCAAGACAACTGCTGGTAGTTGTTCGTAGAAACTCCTAGCTAATTCAGTACCCACCTGATTTAGCAACATTTGTAATAAGGCATCGCTGCTGGTTGCACTATTAGCCCCATTGAGGGTTACATGGTTGACAACGTTATTAGTTACAGCTCTGGTAGCTTCTACAGGGGGGGTTCGATCCCCTCCTTCTACAGTCGAATTCCCACCATAAGCTACACCTTTAACTGTGTTTTCTGCACCTTCAATAATCATGGATTTAACATTTTCAGATGCTTCTTTTACCGTGTCCACTGCACCGTCAACAATCGCTTTAACACCATCAGCCACACCCTTACCAGTCAACGCCGCAGTTACCGCACCCGCTACAGCACCCAGGCTTGCTCCAACTAAGGCAGCATTAGCGACACGCCTACAAGTGCCTGCTTTTCCAACATCGGAGCGATCTGTAATCGGGTCTATATTTTCGTTGGCTTCAGCTGAGCCAGCATTTTCTTCATACCGATCAAAAGGCTCGTTGTTCTCACTCATAAAATTATCTCTTTTCTACTAAAAATGTATAACCCAATCTGTTAGGGCTAGTTTGTCTATGGGCAATTTAACAATCTTAGGTAAGGACTTACACCGACCTCAAGATAGAGAAGGTTAAAAGCTGAGATTTAGTATAGAAAAATACAAAAATCACCCAGGGCTGAATTATCAGGCGATCGCCAGATTTATCCGCAGTTTTTCCCGCGCTCGAGGCTTAAACAAAGCAGCGATTCCTCGCCGCTTGTTACGAAGATCAGAATATTTTAATTTCTGCTAGCGGACAGTACCTCTAAAGCTAGATGCGTATGAATAAAAATCAATTAGCCAGCCTAACTTTATGTCGAGGGATACAGACTATATTTTTAGCGAAATCTGCCTTTAGCTCGGTTAAATGCCCCTGTGCTATCGTTAAATTTGCAGTAGCTAAGAATGGGTTACAGATGAGCGTTAAAGCGTTCTGCTACCAAGGAGAAAAATATGAGCGATCGCCCGCCAAATTTTGATATAAATTATGGCACAATTTCCACAGACCAACCCTATGTTGGTTCAGCAGGCACAAGCATAAATGTTGGGACAAACAGAGAAGTAAATCGTCCCAGCACAACCATTAAGTCTCAACCCCAACCCGATGCTAGTGCAGCAGCTAAGTCTCAACCCCAACCCCATGCTCGTGCAGCCAGCAAAGACATCAATTCCATATTACCTCGGTTACTAATGGGAGGACTCATTGGTGCTGGTTTAGGCGCTACCTTGGGTACCTTAGCGAGTGCTTTTGCTGGTAAGAGAACAACCGAAGGTGTGAACCGCGCCGCCAAAGGTGTAGGCGAGGCAGCAAAAACTATAGCCGACGGCGTTTCCCAAACTGCCAAAGGCGTAGGCGACGCAGCCAAGAGTGTAGCTGATGGTGTTAACTACGCGGTAGTAGGCTCGTTACAAGATACGGCTGATGGTGTTAGCCGCGCTGTAGGAGCAGCCTTTGAGGCAGCCAAGGGTACAGCTAAGGATACAGTTGAGGGTGTTAGCAACGTTGTTGAAGGTACATTGGACGCAGTGAAAGATACAGCTGAAAATGCCAAGCAATCTGCTATCAAGGCAAGCGATGCAGTGAAAGATACAGCTGAAAATGCTAAGCAATCTGCTATAAATGCAACCGAAACAGTTAAGGATTCCGCTGAAAATGCGGGGCAATCTGTAGTAGGTGCATTGGACAAAGTTCAGGATACAGCTGAGTCGATCAAGCCATCTGAGGATCGGGAAGTCAAGATAGCTCCAGAAATGCGGGTTGAAGAGAAGCCGCCAATCTATTCTGGAGAGCAAGATCAAACCTCTATGGCCTACATTTCAGATCCAGAGGAAATTATCCCTGCCGACGTTGTACCCCCAGTCAAATTCGTGGAAGGCAACTACGAAGAACGGAAAGTTGGTGAGAGCGAAATTCCTCGACAAAATACTGGCATTTAGCTTTATAGCAGGTGAGCAAGTCGGCTGCTGGTGCAGGTGAGAGGGATTTTCTCAATCCTTTGGGTCTAATTACCGCTTTTTTGTCGGATAAACAGACTACTAACGCAAGTTGCTAGTTATAACCTTGGGCATTGCTAATAGCTAATTGCTAATTGCCAGATGTGAAGCTCACAACAATAATATCCTGTCATTAGCCATTAGCCATTAGCCATGAGCATAACTAGCAAGTTGAGTTACTATTCATCAGCTTTCAGTACTTTTGCCAAGAAAAGGGGTTTCTATAAAAAATCGATCGTAGCAAGAAACCCGGTTTCTACGATCTTTGCCCGTAATATCATGTCCGCTAGCATCGGTTGTATATAACGATTGTGCGAAAAGCTGTTTTTTTCCTCCCACCTGCTTACCTGCACACCTGCACAAGAGCCAGCCAAACGCAACCGATGCCAACGGACACGATATAAGTCCTAAGCTTTAATACCAAGGAGACAATCATGATGATTGAGGACGATCGGATTTTGGATGCAGATGAAATATACGTTGAGCAAATTCCCCATCAATCCAACCATCGCTCGGCATCCACAGGCATGAATAATGACTTAGCTAAAGTAGCCCTGGGAGCCTTCATTGGTGGTACTTTGGGCGCAATCGCTGCGGCTTTGGCTAATAAAAATACAGCTGCAAGGGTTAACCTGGCTGTACAAAGTGTAGGGAATTTGGTCAAGAATGCAGCTGATGGTGTTAACCAGACAGTCAAAGATGTAGGTGATGGAGTAAAAAGCGTAGCTACTGGTGTTAACGACACGGCAAAAGATGTAGGAGAAGCAGTCAAGGGTGCAGCTCTTGGAATTAACGACACCGTTCAAAGTACGCTTGACACGGTAAAGGATACAGCTAGTGGCGTTAATGACTCTGTAAAAAATACAGTAGACGCAGTAAAGGGTGCAGCTAGTAATGTTAACAACTCTGTAAAAAATACAGGGGACGTACTCAAGGGTGCATCTGAGGATGTCCAGCCATCTGATAAGCAGACAACCTACATTTTAGTCCCAGTTGACAAACAGTAAGTTAACGCAAGTTGCTAATGGCTAATTGCTAATTGGTAATCAAGCATTTTTACTTACATTAGCCATTAGCCATTAGCCATTAGCTGCTATGCATGAGATAACTAGCAACTTGAGTAACTTAGTGAACTATGGGAGAAAAGTGGAAATAAGAGAGCCTATTGTTGGTCAGATCCCACGAACTCGTGTAAAATCTATCCAGCTTTCTTCTTATCTGGCTTTTACCAGTGGTTGTAAATCACTCTGTCGCTGTTGCTGCCC
>DNGG01000545.1 GCA_003486675.1 Cyanobacteria bacterium UBA11372 | reverse complement strand
TTTTTCTCAAAACCTTCCCGATTTCTTCCCCAATTTCTATCCGGTTTGAGGTGTACTCTCAAAAGGTACACAATTTTGACCGGCTTGTGAATGCTACTTAGGAGAGAAATGAGTGATAGGGAGAGGGCAAGTTAGTTGTAGGAACGAAAAAGTTTTGGTGATTGAAGATGATTCAGAGACTTTAACATGCCTGCTGGAACTGCTTGAATCCTATGGTTTTAAAGCCATTGGTGCTAAAAATGGCTTAATCGGTTTGCTGCTAGCCAAGGAACAGGTGCCAGATGCGATCGTTTCCGACATCAACATGCCTAAACTCAACGGTTATGGCGTGTTAAATGCCTTGCGCCAAGACCCAAAAACAGCGATGATTCCTTTCATCTTTTTGACCGGAGATCCGGTTAATGTTGACCTGCTAAAAGAGCTAGAATTGGTCGCAGATGGTTACTTGAATAAGCCCATCATTCCAGAAAAATTAATCAGAGCAATTGCAATTAAAGTGCGAAAAAATTGTGCTTCTTGCTAAGTAATTAGACTCGGATTAATTCGGAAGCCATCTGAGTGAGTGTGACGAGTAAAAATAGACCGTGAGTTAAGTTGAAATGTTGCAGCAAAATTTGATATTAGAAACCAGCCCATTCGAGCAAAAAATTACCGAAAAGCTGCTGAAGTGGAGTGATTTCAGCGGCACAGACTTGAGTGAAATGGATCTGCGATCGCTATATTTAAAAGGAATTAATTTGATCGGCACTAATCTCAGCAATTCAAATCTTAGCGGCCTCGTCCTCACTGACTCAAACTTCAGCGGAGCCAACCTAATCGCCGCCAATTTACGCGAATCAGACTGTCACGATGCCAACTTTTGTGAAGCGAACCTAGTTGAGGCAGATTTAACAAAAACAAACCTGTGCGGCGCTTTCATGTGGAAAGTCAAATTAAGTCGAGCCAACTTATTTGCAGCTTCCCTCTGCGAAGCAGATTTGAGCGAAGCAGACTTGAGTCAAAGTAACTTGGCTGAAGCATCGCTGATTGGTGCTAATTTAATTAGAGCTAATTTAATGAAAGCTAATTTAGGTGGAGCAAGATTGGTAGAAGCTAACCTAACCCAAGCCAACCTTTTGGGTGCCGATCTTAGGGGCGCTTCTTTGTGCGGTGCAGACTTATCGGAAGCAAATCTGTTCGGTGCTAACCTCTGGGGAGCAAACTTGACCGATGTCAAGCTTCATAACACGATTATGCCTGATGGAACGGTTGAGCATGAAAAGCTAATATTCTGTCCAGGAATAATGTCAGTCGCTAGAAGTCTGGCATAAGTACCAGGAAATACCCAGAAATACCCAGAAATACCCAGATATAAATTATTGCCTCATTCGCGATCGCCAAGCGTCTCCCCAGTTGCTAAATCTTCACCAAGCGAATGGGGATATTTTTTGAGGCATGGCGATCGCTGTTGGGGAAGGATGTCATATGATGTCCGCGCTCATTGCCCATAATCAAGAAACTTCACTCTGTGGTTGCGTAGGGACACGGCATCTGACGATATCTCGGACAAACAGATAACTTCGATCGTGCCGTCTCCCGGCTGCTAATTATGGGTAATCGATCGGAGATCGTATCAATTGCCATATCCATCGGGGAAAGTGGTGCTGCGATCGCACACCGCCAGAGACAAATCCGCATTCTGGGCGCGAAACAAATTGCTACCCACTAGCACCGCTGACTCCAGATTCGCTCCCTCTAAATTGGCACCTCTCAAATCCGCCTCGCTTAGATCCGCCTCGCTCAGATCCGCATGACATAAGTCAGCTCCGTATAAATTTGCACCCTTAAGATTTGCTCCCCGCAAATTGGCATAACGCAGATTGGCTCTTGACAAATTCGCACCTTTCAGGTTACAAGAAGACAAATCAACTTCGTAAAGTTGGGTATCCCCCAATTCGACATCTTGTAAATTAGCTTTCTGCAAATTGGCTTGACTGAGATTGGCATAAGGTAGGTGAGCAGCCCTTAAATTGCTATTTTTCAGATTGATTTGCCGTAAATCCACTTCAAACAAGTAAGCCTCGCTTAAGTCAACTTGCTCAAAGTCTCGTTTGCCGCCAGCGTATTGAGCTAGCAATTCCTCTGCACTTAAGTTCTGCATTTCGCTGTTGATGCTGAAAACAGTTGTGATATCAAATCCGTCTACATTGGAATTGTTAATTTCTCCCCTCTGCTCCTGGAACCCCTGGAACCCCAGAGCGGCTGTAATAATTTAGATGCCAACAAAAGCGATACGATCGTCTGTCTTCCACCCGATTTGATTCCAAAAAAATTGAGTATTTATGCTTACGCACCTCTATAATGGAATATTTGTAAACTCAGATACATTTATTTAAGGCTTTTTTAAGATTTGTAAATAATATTGACAAAAGCAACGTTATGTGTATGAAAAACCAAGAAAATCCGATCAAAGTCATCCAAAAAAAAGTTGACAACTTTGGGAAACACAGTAATAATGGAAATTGCGCTCGAAACTTGGGACT
>DNGG01000611.1:14568-18150 GCA_003486675.1 Cyanobacteria bacterium UBA11372 | reverse complement strand
TGGCACGTTGATGGCACGTTGCTCAAAACTTTAAAACATCACCAAGCAGAAGTTAAAAGCGTTAATTTTAGTCTTGATGGTCAAATGCTAGCAACTGCTGGTGCTGATGGCAAGGTGATTCTGTGGAATTTGAATTTAGAAGAAATGCTAGTTGAGGGATGTCAGGTGTTGCGTGGGAGCATTCAAAATCGCCCAAACATTAGTCCACAGGTTAGCAAAGAGGTGCAAAACGCATATCGCCGTCTCTGCGACGGAATTGGCAGATAGAGAAACCCCCAAAAGGCTATGCCAAACTTGCAAATTACGCCACTCCGTAAAATTAACTATATGCTCGAATAGTTAACTGTGGAAAATAGTGAAGTTTACCGGATCTTCAATACCCAATTCTAGTGTTATCTCCCTATCTTGCTTGGCTGAATTTGGCAATAATAATTGGCTGTAAATATAGCTTTAGGTAATTATTGATGGATCTATTGTTTAACGAACCTAAAATCCCGTTTGAATTTAACCACCAACTCAACCATGCCTTTGTTCTCAACATTGATGCCATCATTAGCAAGATACCAGGAGCATTACCACTCATATACCAAGCAGTACAACTCTCGACTTTAAAATACGAACTCCCTAGTACCCCGCTTCGCTACACCCTACAGGTGAACCATCAGACAGACACATTGAGTTGCACCAGTAACTGCGATCTTCTCACTGGAAGTCAACCAGAGCAATCTCTCTTGCATCTACTCCTAGCAGAAGATATGATGTCTCTACCTCAAGAAGACCCCCTGCTGGGGAATACAAAAAATCTCAATATTTCAGATAAAAATTATCCAGTGAATTCTGAGGAAACAAGTTTAAAAGCTATTGCTCCTTTGGCTGCTGCTACCCCAAATAACGCCATGCTCTTGGGCATCTACTATGGCAACCAAGGCTGGAATATGCCACAAGTCCAAGCATTAGAAAGCTGGCAGGGCAAGAAAAATGCCGTTGTCAATTTGTTTACCGATTGGACAAATAACAGCCAAACGATCGGTAATTTATTTAACCAGCAACTGCTCAACATTTGGAATAACAAAAACGTACCTCTCATTACCTGGGAACCCTTCACGGATCCCACAACGCCCTTAGACATTGAGGTACGCATCGCCAACGGGGAGTACGACGCCTATATCAATACTTGGGCGGATAACATGAAGACTTTCTTATCAGGGGCTGATGCAGTTTACGGCACAGCAGATGACCGCCGCGCTTACCTGCGTTTTGCCCATGAAATGAACGGCAACTGGTATCCCTGGAGTGCCGCTGTTGGCAACAATTCTCCCACCGACTACATCAACATGTGGCAGCACGTTAAGGGAATTTTTAATGGCAAGGGAATCGACTCGACTCGCTTGCAATGGGTGTGGAGTGCGAACAATACTGATGTGGGTGGTTTTAGTGCGGAAGAATTCTATCCCGGCGATGCCTACGTAGACTGGATCGCGGTTGACGGGTACAATTGGGGCACGAGCAATAGCCGGTCTTCTTGGAACACACCACAGCAGATCTACGGTGGAATGATAGACCGACTGAGGATGTTAACCGACAAGCCACTGGCAATTACCGAGTTTGCCAGCACAACGGCAGGTGGCGGCATGAATGGTAAGTCCCGGTGGATTACCGATGCCTTTAATTACTTTGCAATGGCAAATGTCAAGATGGTAGTTTCGTTCAACGAGGATAAAGAAACTGACTGGGCGATATTTGGCAACATGAGTGGCGACAGCACCTACGACTACAATCCCACAACCTACAAGATTTACAAGAGTTATCACAATGCGATCGCATCGAGCAATATCATACCTTCCACTCCCACAAATCCACGCCTGTTAACAGACGCCCAATTCGCCGGACTCATCTAGAAACCCGGTTTCTGATACGAAGTTTAACGCACCACTAGCGCCTGGTGCGTCAGGCGCCAACCTGTTAACTGATGGTAAAAATTGAGTTAGTAGGGTGCGTTAACGAAGTGTAACGCACCACTAGCGCCTGGTGCGTCAGGCGCCAACCTGTTAACTGATGGTAAAAATTTACCTTTGAAATGCGCCTGACACACCCTACTAAAATGTCAGCAATGGTTGAAAGCCGTGTTTAACCGACCATTCACCCATTTGTTCCATCTTTGCCACGGTAATCTGATTCCGTCCCCAAGAAAAGCTGTCGTGCCATTGTTCAAATTCCAGCAGCATTGCTTCCGCAAAACATGCAAATAACTGACGTTCTGGCACCTCCATATTGACGATTTGCATAATTTTCCAGTCAATATCGAGGGAGTGTTCTACAATCCCGCCATTCAGGACATAAACTCCGGGATGCTGAACTTTAGTCCCCAGATTCTTAGGATATCCGCCATCAATTAACAGACAAGGTTGCTTCAAAGTTGTGGGGTCAATTTCCACACCTTTGGGCATACTGGCAACCCAAACGACAATATCTGCTAAAGGTAGGGCTTCTTCCAATCCCAAAATTTTGCCCCGCCCCAATTCTTCCTGCAACGCTTGCAGTCTATCTTTGTCGCGGGCAATTAACAACAATTCTGCTACATCGGTACGAGTATTTAACCAGCGACAAACCGCACTGCCAATATCCCCCGTTGCGCCGCAAATTGCTACCGTCGCTTTCGACAATTCAATCCCCAGCTTTTTCGACGCTGCTTCCACTTGCCGACAAATTACATAGGCGGTGTGGGTATTACCCGTCGTAAAGCGTTCAAATTCTAGTTTGGTATTGCGGACTTCGGTAACTTGATTGAGGTTGAAATTCTCGAAAATAATCGAAGAAAAACCACCCAATGCAGTGATATGAATGTCGTTTTTTTGCGCCAGCGCCATCGCATTGACTATTTTGCGCGTTGCTGCTTTAATCCGGCGATTTGCTAGCATTTCGGGCAAAAAGCACGATTCTACATACCGCCCTTGGATTTTTTGACCCGTCGCGCTGGTGACGGTAATATCATCGACGATTTGCGGTGGGGCAGAACACCAAAAATCCAGCCCTTGGTCGGCATATTCCGGGAAGCCCAAATCTCTGGCTACGGATTGGGCATGTTCTAAACTGGTTAAGTGACCGATGAGACCAAACATTATATAACTATTTAGTAAGTCGGTAATTAGGACTGGACGCAGAGTTTCGCTGGATCGATCCTGGGATCGACCCTTAAAAATACTACACAAAAATGTTACGCAGGTGAGCAGGTGTGCAGGGGGGCAGGTGTGCGGGTGTGCGGGTGTGCAGTCTAACTACAATCTCACCTGCTCCTGGAGTCCTCTGCTCACCTGCTCCTCTGCTCACCTGCTCCTCTGCTCACCTGCTCCTCTGCTCACCCGCTCGCCCGCTCACCTGTTAGGCAGCTGCCAGTCCGTGGGCTGATAACCGCATCAGTTCGCGGCTAGTAAAACCGATGTTACCCAGTGCTTCTCCGTAGGAAATCATGAAGTCTTCTACCAAAGCTTCTTTTTCCATGCCTAAAACGCGGGCGTCGTCTTCGACTTGGTTGAGCATTTTCCAGACGATGGGCAGGTTTTGGCGATTGGCTTCTTCTAACTC
>DNGG01000611.1:4833-14372 GCA_003486675.1 Cyanobacteria bacterium UBA11372 | reverse complement strand
TGGCGATTGGCTTCTTCTAACTCTGCTTTGGCTGAAACAAAGTGTTCTTTCAGCCAAACTTCACCGAAGTTGAGGTGAGTGTATTCATCTTTAACAACCCCTTCAGTAATTTTGCGAGCAAAGGGATCGGCGAAGGGGATGTAGATGTTGTAGGCCGCGATCGCAAAGCATTCGATAATCAAAGACTGAATCAGCAGGCAAGTGACAATTTTGCCTTCTGCATAAGCATCTTTGAAGTTTTGGTGCAGTTGGGCAAAAAACTCCTTGGCGAATTCCATATCCGGCGTCACCTGGAGGTTGCGCCCGCAAGCTTCAAACCCTTTTTTGTGGCGACTCTCCATTTTGGAGAGGCGGATTAAGTCTTCTTTGTGTTGTGGCAGCAGTTCGGCCAATTGAATGTAGTTCTCGTAGGCTTCTTGTTCGCCTTCGATCACGATCGCGTTGATGCGGCTGTATGCATCTTTGTAGGTTTCGGTTTGGAAGTCAATGGCTGGGCTAGCTTCAGTCTGCTGCATAAGTTGATTCTCTCCTGTTGGCGTAATTTACCTGAGCCGAGATAAGCAAACCTCATCAATTGAACGTGAGGGTCAAAATCGCTTAGTTTAACTTAACAAATCTGCGGCTAACAGATTAAGAGCGGTTGCAATATATTTCTTAAACTTTAAGCATAGGACGAAATCAATACTCTATGCCCATAAGATCGCTAAATCAATCATCCTCCCGGTTGTGGCAAGCCCTTAGCCTGGTTTTGCTTTGTGTATGGGCAGTTATTGTGTTGCTACCCTTACTCGTTGTGTTTCTTACGTCCTTCGCGCCTTCGGGTGTGGCTTTGACTGGCAGCATCTTTCCTGCTAACCCAACGCCTGTTAACTATCAGGAGGCTTGGGGGCGGGGGAATTTTCTGCTGGCTTTTGCCAATTCGACCTTGGTAGCGATCGCACTCACCCCATTCTGCGATGATCGCGGAGGCGAGCGATCGCTACGCCCTGGCGCGGCTAAATTTCCCAATCCGGCAACGCTGGTTATTCCCTTGTGGTCAGGGTGAGGCAGTGAAGCATCTTCCCCCTGCTAAATGCACTGTATCAAGCATCACCCTGAAAAAGCCACGCTCGGTAAATATGCATATTTTTTCTGGTCGGGCGCTGAATTTTGCATCATTATTTGCTTTTACTTGACAATTTAGTGCGATCGTGATTTAGGGAAAAGAAACAAAAACCGGACTGACGCAAAGAAACCTGGTTTCTCTGAAAAATCGTCGTTCAAGCAAATTCGGGGCGGGTTTTACCAATCATTCATTGGAACCACGAGATCTGCAATTTTTACCCGCCCCTACACTACGTAGAAACAAAGGTGATAGAATCTTCATGCTTCAGTCCTGAAACAAAAACCAAGTTTCTGACTGTGCTTTATGATAAGATGATTGCGAATCGATTTTATAGCAGTTCGCGAGTCGTGTGTTTACACATATCAAGTCAGATTTGTAAACACTTTCCGGCTCATTCTAGATTTATCCCTGGGATAAATCAGGTTGATATCTCAATAATTTTTGGGTGACATCAAAAATCAAAAGAGAATATTGTTTAACTTTAAACTTTGTAACAAGGGAGGTTTTTGATGAAAATAGCTATTGTTGGTTGGGGTTATAGTCCCGCACCACCATTATCAAATTCTATTTATACTTTAATGAATGGATACAAAATATTTTTAGAAGAGATTGGACATAAAGTAGATTTTTTAGATGAAAAATATCCAGAGATAACTATCAAATACCTGAACGAGGGTAAATATGATTTTGTGCATTTACACGCCTATAATTTAGTTGACATTTTTAATCAAAAACTTCAGCATAAATATTGTTTTACCAGCCATTATGGTTACTTGTTGAAAGAAGATAAATGGGAGGAAGAATTTAAACAAGCATTTGCCTCTTACATGAGCGTGCCCGGTATAATTACCCCTTCTCGTCAATCAGAAGAGTTTTTTAGAAAAAAAGGATATTCTGGATATATCAGAGTTCAACCTAACGCTATAGATACTCAGAAATTCAATTTTAAAGAAAAAGGAAATAATAAGGCTGTTTGTTTAGGTTGGATTCAACCAAGAAAACAGCAGAGATTACTGGCAGGAATCATCGATGGAAAGTTGGATTTAGATTTTGTCGGCCCTTTAGATGACCCTGATTTTACAGAAGGAAGGACGACAAAATATTTAGGGATATGGAGTTTACCACAAGTTTATGCCAACCTCACAGATTATAGTTGTTTAGTTTTAATTAGCGATGGAGAAGTTGCACCACTCGTAGTACTAGAAGCGATGGCAGCAGGTTTATCTGTTGTGGTTTCAGAATCTGCTAGTGCTAACTTACACTGCAAAGATTTTATTAGAGTTTTGCCAGATGATATATTAACTAATGCCACAGAGGAAAATCAACAAATTGTTTGCAATACCATTGCAGAGTTGATTGAAAAAAATCAAGTTTATCGGCAAGAAATTGTAGAATATGCCAAAGATAATTTTGATTTTCGTCAATTGATAAAAAACTATGTTCAGATGATTGAGGATTTTACAAATTTTGGTGATTAAATAGCTAAAATCTATGTATTTAGAAATGATAAATAACCCCCTCATGTATAACCAGGAGGGTTAAGGAAAACCAGATGAAGAAAAATTATGATTTTTATTTATAGGAGGTCAAGATGCCTAGTGTTGAAGAAAACTTGAATAAATGGTCTAGTTACAGTTGGAACGAACAGGGTAATGAATGGTCTAAATCCTGGGGGGGAACAGATAACTGCTTTTGGGGCAGCATATACCCTCGCATTCAAGCATTTATTCCTGCCGGAACAATCTTAGAAATAGCTCCTGGTTTTGGGCGTTGGACACAATATTTAAAAGATTATTGCGACAATTTAATTGTCGTAGATTTAACAGAAAAATGTATTGCGGCTTGTCAACAGCGTTTTGCTGATTGTTCGCATATTACTTATCATGTCAATGATGGTAAGTCATTAAAAATGGTTCCAGATAAATCTATTGACTTTATCTTTAGCTTTGACTCTTTAGTTCATGCAGAGGAAGATGTCATTCAAGCATATTTGCAACAGATAGCTTTCAAACTTAAACCAAATGGTATTGGATTTATCCATCATTCCAACTTGGGTAGCTATCTCAATCCTTCTACTGGTAAATTAGAGGTAGAACAGCTGTATTGGCGGGCTGAAAGTATGAGCGCTAAACTATTTGAGCAATACTCTGAACAGGCTGGCTTACAATGCTTAAGCCAAGAAATAATTTCTTGGTTAGGTGAAGATGTTATGTCTGATTGCATTTCCGTCATCACGCCTAAAATATCTAAATGGAGTCGCTCAAATTGCGTAATTGAAAACATATTTTTTAGCGAAGAAGCAGAGCGCTTGCTAATCAACTCTTGCCTTTACAATTTGAAGCACCAGACAAATAACTTAACTGATTCGCCAATTGTACAATGGCAACAGTTTCAGTGGCAACGACAACAGACTAAAACAGAACTGGAAAGCATAAAATATCAACTACAGCAAACTCAGTTGGAGCTAGAACGATCTCATGCTACCGTAAATGAGTTGCGAGAATTGATTTTAAAGCTTGACCCAGAGGCTAAATTTTAGCTTTGCCTTTTTACTGAACCTTTGTAGCCGTGCTTTCCCCATAAGGAAAAAAAGATGAATAAAGAAACCGTAGAATTTATTGATAGGGCATTGTTAGCAAATGGGGATTATGTTTCCCCTGGTTTTGAAATTATCAAGCCAGACAAATGTTTCCCTAATATGATTGTGGCAGATACCAGCGCTTCCAATTGGCCCGATATAAGACGGGAAATTAACCACAATTGGTATGTGGATAAAAGAGAACCCTATGTGGGATTCCTCAGTCGTGATGAAGTTCATATAGTTTATAATAATGCCCTTAAATTTAGAGATAAAAAAGCTTTAGCAATTGGCTGTTGGTATGGTTGGTCTGCCTGTGCTCTGGCATTGGCAGGAGTGGAATTAGATGTAATTGACCCTCTATTAGCTAAAGAAGATATTTATGAAAGTGTAGCTAATTCTCTGCGAAGTGCCGGGGTGCTTGACTCAGTTAATTTAGTCAGTGGTTATAGCCCTCAAAAAGTAGAGGAATTAGCAGAAAAATTACAACGCAAGTGGTCATTGTTATTTATTGATGGATGTCATGAGGCTCCAAGCCCTCTCCATGATGCGATAATTTGCGAAAAGTTTGCAGAGGCAGATGCTTTAATTTTATTTCACGATTTGAATTCTCCCGAAGTTGCCGAAGGCTTGGATTACTTCAAGCAAAAAGGGTGGAACACAATGGTCTATCAAACTAGGCAAATTATGGGAGTTGCTTGGCGCGGAAATATCGATCCAGTCCCACATCAGCCAGATCCAAAAATTAATTGGCATTTACCAGAGCATTTGCAAAACTATTCAGTCAGTGAGTTATCAACAGATACAGCAAATGAATTTATGGAAATTGTTGCTGCTGTTCGACCATACACTTTATTGGGTGAGATCCGTTTATTTTCACTCTATTCTCTAGCAAAGAAAGTTTGTTTAGAAGATATTCCGGGAAACTTTGTGGAATGTGGAAGTTATAAAGGGGGTTCAGCAGCGCTTTTAGCATCTGTAATCAAACGCTACAGCCTTCGTCCGCGTCTACTTTATGCCTGCGATACTTTTGAAGGAATGCCCGAACCAACTGAAGTTGATATATACAACGGCATACCCGCAAATTTAACGGGGTTTGGAGTTGGCACTTTAAAAGCTCCAATGGCAGAAAATATAGAGTTGGTATGTCAATTGTTAAACGTCAAAGACATTGTTGTACCCGTCAAGGGTTTATTTGCTGAAACATTGCCTCAATATAAATCAGAGATAGGTAGTATTGCTTTACTACACGCTGATGGAGACTGGTATGAATCAACAATGGATATCTTCAATACGCTTTATGACAGTGTTGTTCCTAATGGGATAATTCAGGTGGATGACTACGGTCATTGGGACGGTTGTAAGAAGGCTTTACATGATTTTGAACGTTTGAGAGGGCAGAAGTTTAACCTTAATCGAATTGACTATACTGCGGTGTGGTTTAAGTTGCCATTCAACTAATTTCCCTAGAAACTGGGGAGGGCGATTTTTAGGTGGCAAAATAGTTAGAAAAGCAATGAAAGTTTTTCTAGAGACAGAAAGATTGATATTAAGGCAGTTTACAGATTCCGACGCGGATAACTTGTTTGAATTGGATAGCGATCGCGAAGTAATCCGCTTTGCCAATCTAGGCATCATAAAAGGCGGCGAGCCCACAGATACCGATTACGAAACCATCCAAAACAAAACCTTACCCAGATTGCTGGCATACTATCAACAGTATGACGGTTATGGATATTGGGCAGCGATTGAGAAGTCTAGTAATCAGTTTATCGGTTGGTTTCAATTTAGACCAGCATTAGACAGTCCATTCAACGTCACTTCGGGCTTTTACGATAAAAACGATATCGAACTGGGGTATCGATTGCGAAAAGTTTCCTGGGGAAAAGGTTACGCCACAGAAGGTGCAAAGGCGTTGGTATTAAAAGGCTTTTCCGAATTAGGAACTCAACGAGTTGTATCTATAGCAATAGCAGCGAATCGCGCATCTACCCGCGTCATGGAAAAAGCGGGATTGAAATTTGTGCGTAAGTATATTCACCCAGAAATTGAGCCAGAAGTAGTAATTTATGCCTTAAACAAAGACGAGTGGTAGGGGCAAGGCACGATTAATATTATGAAATTAACCCAGATATCCCAGGGGTAGAGAACAGGATTAACGCTATCAGAATAACCAAGATATCTATATTGCCGTGCCCTTCCACAGCTGGTAATATCATGTCCGCTGGTATCAGAAAGCAATATTTAATAGCCTCGTAGGGGCGGGTTTTACCAGAAATATTTGATACCAAGGGAATTGTCTTAATCAACCCGCCCCCCTCGCGATGCCGATGCAACCGGACATGATATACAGCGGATTGCTTTTCGTGTGAGGGAAAGCGTTATCGCTTTGTTTGTGTAGCGGCACCCTTAAGGGTGCCCGCACACTGCTGTGGAAGGTGTACCTCATACGGCTGCAATCCGCTATAACTTGCGTCCTTAACTTGCGATCTTGCGTACGAATAGAGGAAAAACTGCGCGAAAAGTCAATCAGAAAATGATTAAATATTTTAATTGTTGCGATCGCTCCAAACAAGCAGGAAAAATCCGTTAATTCCGGATAAAATTTTAAAATTTGTAACGCAATAAAAATTTGAGCAAAACTTCCGGTAATCTAATATTCGTGTTTTAATAAACCCTGCCCAAACATATTTGAGATTAAATGCCCGATGTAACAGCAATACCGGGAATCAAACAACTGTGGGCGAAAACCTCTGGCAACTCGGAAATTTGCGTCGCGGTACTAGATGGGTTAGTTGACCAAAATCACGCTTGTTTTGCAGGAGCAAATCTCACCCGACTACCCACTTTAGTACAGGGAGACGCAATGCCCCAAGGGGATATGTCCACCCACGGCACTCACGTCACCAGCATTATTTTTGGTCAGCATGGTACCTCAGTACCAGGAATTGCACCCCGATGTCGGGGATTGATTATTCCAGTATTTAGCGATGGAGGACGCAAGTTATCCCAACTCGATTTAGCCCGCGCCATCGAACAAGCCGTCAGTGCCGGAGCGCACATTATTAATATCAGCGGCGGACAACTCACCGATTTTGGCGAAGCCGAAGACTGGCTGGCAAGAGCGGTGCGTCTGTGCAATGACAGCAATATTTTGCTCGTGGCAGCGGCGGGAAACGATGGCTGCCAATGCTTGCACGTTCCGGCAGCGCTTCCGGCAGTTTTGGCAGTGGGGGCGATGGATGAACAAGGGCAACCCATCGACTTTAGCAACTGGGGCGAAACCTACCAAAATCAGGGCATTCTCGCTCCAGGGTCGAACATTCTGGGCGCGCAACCAGGAGGCGGTACGGTACGGCTGAGCGGTACCAGCTTTGCCACGCCGATTGTTTCTGGAGTGGCAGCTTTGTTGCTGAGTCTGCAAGTCCAGCAGGGGGTTTCACCCGACCCCCAAAAAGTACGCACCGCCCTTCTACAGAGTGCCTTGCCTTGCGATGCAGCCGATACGGACAACCGCTGTCTGGTTGGCAAGTTGAATATTTTGGGTGCTTTGAATTTACTTACAGGAGAAACCATGTCAGAAGAATTGGAAACCGTTACGGCTTCTGGATGTGGCTGTGGGGGAACTGGAGCCAGCAATCAGCCAGAGGCAGCAGCCCACACCGCTCGTACCCAGGCTCAGCCTGGGTACGAGGGGATGGAGGCTCCGCCTCTAGTTGAAATTGCTGCTTCTAGTGCAGAAATGGTTCCAGCCGAAGCGACTGCGCCAACAGTTGCTTTAGCCCAAACAGTCCCACCTCGTCCATCTATTTCCACAACTTCAACTATGTCGAATCGCAACTCGAATTATGTCACCGCTAGCCAATCTGACGCCTCTACCGGCGGTGTAGTTTATGCCTTGGGTACTTTAGGTTACGACTTTGCTACCGAAGCAAGGCGCGATACATTTAAACAACTGATGCCTGGGGTGGCAGTGGATAACACGACCGTTCCTGCTAACCCTTACGATGCCCGTCAGATGGTGGATTATTTGGCGGAAAGTCTTTCCGAGGCGAAGGCATTGATTTGGACGCTGAATATCGAATTGACTCCGGTTTATGCCATCGAACCCGTCGGTCCTTTTGCACGGGATGTGTATGCAGTGTTGCAGGAATTGCTCTCTGGGCAAATTCAGGCGGAAGATAGCGCCGATTATGTCGAACGAGTCAGTATTCCTGGACGGCTAACTGGACGAACGGTGAAGCTGTTTTCCGGGCAAGTGGTTCCCGTAATTGAGCCGGAAAATACGCGGGGAATGTACGGTTGGAAAGTCAACAATTTAGTCACTGCGGCGATTGAAACCGTCCGTGAAACTGCGGCGGAAGTCAACGAAGCGGGGATGCAACGTACCCTGGATAGTTTCCTCAACCGCATCTATTACGATTTGCGGAATTTGGGTACGACTTCTCAAGATCGGGCGCTCAATTTTGCGGCGACGAATGCGTTTCAAGCCGCTTCTACCTTTGCGGAAGCGGTGGCGCAAGGAATGGAACTCGATAGTATTACCGTGGAGAAGAGTCCTTTCTGTCGGATTGATAGCGATTGTTGGGATGTGAAACTGAAGTTTTTTGACCCAGAAAATAGTCGCCGTGCGAAGAAAGTGTTCCGGTTCACGATTGATGTCAGCGATTTGATTCCGGTGACATTGGGCGAGGTGCGTTCTTGGTCTACGCCCTATTAATTGGTTGCACAATGAGATAAATCTCGTTGCTTAAACCTAAAACCCGTTCAAACGGGTTTATTAGACTTTTCCAATAATTCTTGTGGGGTGGGCATTCTGCCCGCCCTTGAGGGTAGTTTTTGGAGAAGCCTATTGTAGAGACGTTATATATAACGTCTCTACAACTTCGCTCGCTCCCTAATAGCGTCATCGATTTAGGCGCGGTTTTTCCAGCTTAACCTTCGTAACTTGATGGTGCGAATCGCATTTGTTCTAATTTTTGATGGCGATTCTCGCCTCTAGTTGCTGCGAATAAATCTAAAAATTAAGCTAGAAAACATCGAGTCAAATTTAAGCAGGTATTATCTAAAAAATGCTTGACACTTTTGAATGGTTTGTATAGGATTATGAACAAGCGATCGCCCGAAAAAATCTCCAAATCCCAATCATGCGATCGCCTGGAGAAACTATCGCAATTCCACCGAGCGCTCGCAACCCAAAACCCTTGAAATAGGTACAAGATATCGCACTCTCACGCATAGTAGTTTTCTTCTCATTTGATTGGGAGCGATCGCATCCCAAAACCCTTACTAAGGCAGGAGCGTACGCACTCTCACCAAAAAGTTTTCTCGAGCGATCGCATATCGAATCTCAGCAGCAAGCGATCGCCATCAACCCAGTCTTCTTCACCAACTGAAGAAGTGGTCAAAGCGACCAAAACCAAACAAAACCACGTACAATGGAGTACAACTATGAAGACCAAAAAATCCTTGCATCCCCAAATCGTTGCTCCGGTTGAACGGACGACTGCAACCAGCCGCAACAATGCCAGCCCTGTGGGGGTGGTGGCTTTGTCATTTGCGTGGACGGGAATTTGGGATGACCCTTTTTCCGGGGATGACGCGGAGTAATCCCAACGATATTATCAGTAAACTCTTGCAAACGTCAAAAGTCCTTTGTATCTTAAGGCGGCGCACGAAAAGCCTTTCGGAATTGACGCGCAATCTCTGATACCATCGGGCTTTGGGATACCTGGTACGCGGGAAATTCTGGAGCGATCGCATCCCAAAAACATTCTTTAAGGCAGGAGCGATCGCACTCTCACGCATAGTAGTTTTCTTCTCATATAAAGAGGAGCGATCGCATCCCAACTAAGG
>DNGG01000611.1:3451-4557 GCA_003486675.1 Cyanobacteria bacterium UBA11372 | reverse complement strand
GCGATCGCTCCCCCCAATCCCAACAGGAAGCGATCGCCATAAACACAGTCTTCTTCACCAACTGAAGAAGTGGTCAAAGCGACCAAAACCAAACAAAACCACGTACAATGGAGTACATGAATATGAAGACCAAAAAATCCTTGAATCCCCAAATCGTTGCCCCGGTTGAACGGACGACTGCCACCAGCCGCAACAATGCAGGCCGCCCTGGGTTGGAGGCCGCTCTGGTGTATGGGACTTGGACTCCCTTTTTCCGGGGATGACGCCGAGTAATCCCTCCGATCTTATCAGCAACCTCAAAAAAGGTCAAATCTCCTTTGTCTCTTCCCATGGCGCACGATTCGCATCAATGAATTGACGCGCAATCTCTGATACCAGGCGGCTTTGGGATACCTGGTACGCGGGAAATTCTGGAGCGATCGCATCCCAAAACCCTTGTTTAAAACAGGAGCGATCGCACTCTCACTCAGTGTAGTTTTCTTCTCATTTGAGGGTGAGCGATCGCATCCCAAAACCCTTACTAAGGCAGGAGCGATCGCACTCTCAAAAAAGTTTTCTTCTACGAAAGAAGATGGGCGATCGCTCCCCCCAATCCCAAGAGTGAAGCGATCGCCATCAACCCAGTCTTGTTCACCAACAGAAGAAGTGGTCTAAGGCCCGACCAAAATCAAACCAAACCACGTACAATGGAGTACAACTATGAAGACCAAAAAATCCTTGAATCCCCAAATCGTTGCCCCAGTTGAACGGACGACTACCACCAGCCGCAACAATGCAGGCGGCAGCCCAGCCCAAGGGGTGGAAGCCACTTTTATTTACCAATTGCGGGGGAACCCTTTTTCCGGGGATGACGCGGAGTAATCCCAACGATATTATCAGTAACTTCAAGCATTGGTCAAATGCCTTTTGTCTGTTCCCACGGCGCACGAAAAGCCTTGAGGAATTGACGCGCAATCTCTGATACCAGGCGGCTTTGGGATACCTGGTACGCGGGAAATTCTGGAGCGATCGCATCCCAAAAACATTCTTTAAGGCAGGAGCGATCGCACTCTCACCCATAGTAGTTTTCTTCTCATATAAAGAGGAGCGATCGCATCCCAAAACCC
>DNGG01000611.1:1211-3151 GCA_003486675.1 Cyanobacteria bacterium UBA11372 | reverse complement strand
CCCAAGAGTGAAGCGATCGCCATAAACCCAGTCTTCTTCACCAACTGAAGAAGTGGTCAATCAGAGCAAAACCAAACCAAAACCACGTACAATGGAGTACTCACTATGAAGACCAAAAAATCCTTGAATCCCCAAATCGTTGCCCCAGTTTCCCGCACGACTGCCACCAGCGGCAACAATGCAAGCAGTCCGGGGGTGGACGCCCAGGCCGTTGGTGGGGCCGGTACTTATTGGCCTTTTTCCGGGGATGATGCGGAGTAATCCCAACGATATTATCAGTAACCTCTTGCAAACGTCAAAAGTCCTTTGTCTCTTAAGGCGGCGCACGATTTGCCTTTCGGAATTGACGCGCAATCTCTGATACCATCGGGGTTTCCGATACCTGGTACGCGGGAAAGTCGTTGCGGCTCTTACGAGATCCCCTCCTACGGGATTGACCAGAGGACTTACTGATACTCATGCCAGCTAGTAACTTACTACCCCAGTAAGACTTGCTGGCAACTTTCCCCTTGGGTTTGCGCCAACTTAAACTCGCAGTTATTGCAGCAAGTCGTGATGTGATAGGAATAGCCAAATTTGAAATTCCGTAATTGTCTCAGCATAAGTAACTAACAGATGATTACCTACGAGAATCCATTGTTAAATACCCACAAAAATCTCTACTACATCAACGCCCATAAAAGCGTTTTTGATGTGGAATATTTTTATCCCCTAGACCTGTTTGAAAGCTTTGTAGAAAAAGCTTTAGGATGGTGGGTTGAGTGTGGTGTAAAAATCCAGAAAGATAAGCTTTATCCCGCTCGGTTTAGCTCGGCCTTCAACAATACAACTGCTCAACAATACAAGGCCGTGCTTGACTTCTTCCACCAAGTAGAAGCAAGAGTAGAAGTAAAGCTAGATTATCATCTACTTCAGCAATTTTTAGGCAATAAATTTGACTTTACTAGGGTCCATCAAATTTCTATGGGAGTTGATTTACGCAGAGAGTTGTCAGCTTCGCGATTGAAGTTTTGGGTTACTATGGATAATAATTATCCAGAAAAACTAGAAACAGCAATCTCTCTTTGTGGTGACAGCGAAACCTTACGACTACTATTACTTAATAACCCCAACAACATAACGGTAGGTTTTGACTTTTACCTAGATGGACGCAGCGCGATCGAAGTTTATCCCACCATCACACTAGAAGACTTGCAAAACCTTGATGTCCAGGCAAGACTCGCCCAAGTTTTATCCCCATCAGTTTGGAACTTATTCGATGGCTGTTGGGCATTAATGATTGGCATCAGCGAAGCCAATGCCGATAAAGTTCTTTACTACCGCACCCGCAACCCCAACAACATAATCGCAAGCTTACGCAATGACACAGCCAACAGAGTCCATGCTTACTATCAAACCCAACCCTTCCACGGAGCAATTATCGGGTTACAAGAGCGAGAAATTGTAGCCGGTTCAATTCAGAATATAAATTTATATTACCACATGACCAACTCTTCTTGACAATTAACCTGTTTGGCCATTTCACTTGTAAACATTTCACCAGTAAAACCATGAGACTACCCAAACTATCCACCCCCATCAAAAGACCCGATATTATTTATCCCCATCGCGCCGTCGATGTGATTCACGGCAGAATCGAAGATTTAGTTTCCATCCGCATGGACTTACTCCACGGCGCCAACTACAACGACCCTGCCGCCTTTGTTGCGCGAGGCTATCAGCAAATCAAATCTTCCTGTAGCTTTGGAAACTGCAATTTTAGGTAGCCTAGACCAACATCTTGCACCAGTCGCAATTACCCGCCAGGGAATTAATGATGTTGTTGGCAAAGTCGAAAAACCTAACCCCCCAACCCCCTTCCCTGCGAGGGAAGGGGGAGCCTCTAAGCCCCTCCCCGCTTCGGGGAGGGGTTGGGGAGGGGTCAAACCCCGCAGTTGATT
>DNGG01000611.1:335-1023 GCA_003486675.1 Cyanobacteria bacterium UBA11372 | reverse complement strand
GGAGGGGTCAAACCCCGCAGTTGGTTGACCAAACAAAATCGTTTATTTCCGGGCGGGTTAGCGGATTACCCAGCAATCCAAAATCCTTTCATCCCATGTCCGAACAACACCAAACCATCTGGCAAATAGGCAAACCTAGAAGCAGAAACCGAGAATTTGTCAAACAAGGAACCTGGACAGCTGAGTTTAATTACACCATAGGCAGCGATGCCAATCCCATCAATAATCCCAGCCTTCCCGGCATTTTATCCAGCGTGCCAGCCAACGCCCCAGGAGAATATTCGACAGGTAAACTGAACATCCTATTTTCCCTAGAACGGGACTATAGCGAAGGCGAATTAACCTTACTTTACGACCGCTATGGAATGCACGCCGACAACTTATTATTAGATGGAAAATTAATCGCTCAAATCCCCGGCATCAGCAAAGGCAGACTGCAACAAAATCAAATCCCCTTGGGAGCGATTGCTCAAGGAAAACACACCCTTACGCTTACCACTTCCGGCAAGCGCCACGTCATTGACTACTTGAAATTGCAAGTAGCCGTACCCATAACCAAAAAAAAGGAGCCAGAAATGCCAGCCAACAAAAAACAACAGCCCGAACAACCACAACCTGAACCCACCACAACCAAAGAGGAACAAGCAAAAGAAAAACTGTTACGTTCCACAGGATTAGAAGACTATTC
>DNGG01000611.1:0-127 GCA_003486675.1 Cyanobacteria bacterium UBA11372 | reverse complement strand
TCCACAGGATTAGAAGACTATTCTTACTGGTGGAAAGAAATGGCTAAAAACCACGACCCGGACAAAGATCCACCCTTCCGTCGCGGTCGAATTTGGTGTTAATAACGCCAAGAAACCGGGTTTATAT
>DNGG01000607.1 GCA_003486675.1 Cyanobacteria bacterium UBA11372 | reverse complement strand
GAGATCAAAGAGGCTCTGCCTCGATTGACGACTGGCGGAAGATCTCAACCAAGCCACAGCCGCCAAAGTAGAAATAGCAAATAATGGTATTTCCAACTGTTGGGCGAGAGTGCGAGCCGTTACAACGCCAATGCGCGTACCCGTGAAGCTTCCGGGGCCTTTTGCTACGGCGATAAAAGCCAAATCTGCCCATGATTGGGGTTGGATAAATTCGGCTAAATATTGATGCAACTGGGTAGAGAGTTCCCGACCTAAATCTTTGACTAAACAGCGGGAATCACCGGCAAAATTGCTGATGGCTAGACCTAATTCGGAACTGGTTGTATGAATTGCAAGGCTGTATTTATTCATTTGAGGGTGATTTATGAAAAAAAATTCGTTCTGCCGAAGGCGGAAGAGAGAAAAAGAAAAAGAGCAAAGGGCTAAAGGGCTAAAGAGAAGAGAAGAAGAGTCCTCGCAACGAAAAACCAAGAAGCCAGAAACAAAGCCCCCGGAAACTAAGAAACCGCAACCCGAAATCCGCAACTCCAGCCGCTGTCGTCGCCCAGCGCGAGCGTGTACCGGAAGGCACTGCGGCAAACGAACGCATAGTCGAGCCAAGCACCGCCGCGCAGCACCCATCCAAATCTGCCAAATCCGCCAGTTTCCCAAGAACTTCCATTAGTAGGCACATCATTATAGTTATCGTGCCAGCGATCGCTACACCATTCCCAAACATTCCCGTGCATATCGTATAACCCAAAGGCATTCGGCGGAAAACTCCCCACGGGGGTTGTTTTTTCGCGGTAAAGTCCTTTTGGCGCAGAAGCGTAGGGGTGGTTTCCGTCATAGTTGACTAAATCGGGGGTAATAGTGTCGCCAAAGTGGAAAGGTGTCGTTGTGCCCGCACGACAAGCATATTCCCATTCTGCTTCGCTGGGTAGGCGATAATTTTTCCCCGTTTTTTGCGACAATTCGGCACAGAATTCCATTGCATCTTCCCACCTTACATTTTCTACCGGAAGTTTCGCACCTTCAAAATCAGAATAGTTATCTACCATCACCGCTTGGTATTGTTCTTGAGTGATGAGATATTTGCCGATAAAGAAAGGTTTGACGGTTACTTGATGTACTGGTTGTTCGTAAGATTGTTCCGATGAACCCATTTGAAACGTTCCCCCCGGAATATAAACCATTTCTAGAACAACTCCATCCCCTAAGTCTTCGGGAAAGAACCTAGCCGAGTGAGGGCGGCGGCTGATTTCTTCTCCTTTAGCATTTACTGTTATGACATCAAAATTAAAGCTAGGAAGAAACTTATCTAAATTCTGTTTTACTTTTGGCTCATTTCTATCTCGCAGCAGCGAAAAGGCAGCCGATTTCACCTGCATTGATTCATCGCGCAAAGCCTCGATAATCAAATCTAAACCAGCTTCACCATATTTGAGTGCATCCTTTAATGCAGCGATTCGGACTTCAACAATCGGAGAAGCTAAGCGACTTTTCACGCCAAGAATACCGCCTAAAACAGCCGCACCGGATGGGATTTCAGATTGACCGCCCAGGACAGCATCGTATTCTCTAGGTTGATTTTCATTTTCAGACATTACGCTATCTCCTTAGATCTAAAACAATCCAGCTACTTGATGTTGCGAATTTTCTCTATCGGGACTTAGCCACGATGAGATGATTCTAGCAACCGGGTTTCTGGGTAGGGGCACGGCGGGCGAAATTTTTTCTACAAGCAAACATTTTATCCTTGCCGTGCCCCTACTGCCAAATCGACGATTTTTCATAGAAACCCGGATGGGTGCGCGTAAGTTCTGTGAAACAGCAAAACCAGCGCTAAAATAAATCAATAAACACCCAATATTCCACTCAAAACCATGACCCTTGTCAAAGAATTAGAACCTACCCAAGACATCACAGAAGATGTTATATTTCCTCCAGGTGACTTATACAGTGACGAACCTCCCGTGGAAACAGAACTACATCTACGTCAGATAATTCTTTTGCTCAAATGCCTGGAATGGTTGTGGCGAGACAGAAATGATTTCTACGCTGCTGGCAACCTGACCATTTATTATAGTCCTAACCAACGCAAATCAGAATTCTTCCGTGGCCCCGACTTTTTTGTTGTGCTGGACACCGAACGCAAAACTCGTAAAAGTTGGGTAGTTTGGGAAGAAGATGGTAAATATCCTAATGTTGTTGTAGAAATTCTGTCGCCATCAACTGCTGATACAGATAAAGATTATAAGAAAAAACTTTACCAAAATACCTTTCGCACCTACGATTATTTTTGGTTCGATCCTTACACTCAAGAATTCGCTGGGTTTCATTTAGTTGATGGTAAGTACCAACCTTTAGAACCAAATCATCAAGGACATTTATGGAGTCAGCAGCTAGGTTTATCTATCGGAATTCATCAGGGACTGTTGCGATTTTTTACTCCTGAAGGACAGCTAGTGCCGACACCAGAAGAAACGGCTGAATCTGAACGCCAACAGAAAGAGTTAGCTGAAGAAAGGGCTGAATCTGAACGTCAGCAGAAAGAATTAGCTCAGGAAAAAGCAGAAAAATTGGCGGCAAAGTTGCGCGAGTTAAATATCGATCCAGATACAATTTAAGATAACCAGAAACCCGGTTTTTTGAAAAAACCGGGTTTTTTTGCGCGGGGAGGGGCGGGTTTATATAACTTGTTTGTTTGAGGCAGAAATAGTCTGTAAAACCCGCCCCTGCATCAATATTAATTTGTGCCACCAGTTTTGCTTTGAGAAATGGGTATTTCGATGCAAAACTCTGCACCTTTTCCGGGTTCTGAAACGCAAGTTAATTCCCCTTTGTGTTTATCAACAATAATTTGGTAGCTAATTGATAGCCCCAACCCCGTGCCTTTACCGACGGGTTTTGTGGTAAAGAAGGGGTCGAAAAGTTTACTTAGGTTGTTGGGACTAATACCAGCACCGTTATCGCGAATCCGTATTTTAACGCGGGTATTATTTTCTACAACTTCGGTGTGGATGGTGATAGTACCAGAGTATTCTTCTGGATTGGGATGTTGCGTTTTATGGTAATGCTCTATAGCATCAATCGCATTACTGAGAATATTTATAAACACCTGGTTGAGTTGACCGGGGTAGCACTCCACCAAGGGCAGCTTACCATACTCCTTAACAACTTGAATTTCAGGATGGTCTGCTGTAGCTTTTAATCGGTTTTGTAGAATCAGTAACGTGCTATCAATTCCTTCGTGGATATTGACATCTTTCATTTCCGCTTCATCAAAGCGCGAGAAGTTGCGTAATGATAAAACAATTTCGCGAATTCGGTTAGCACCGATGCTCATTGAGGAGAGAATTTTTTGCAAATCTGCGATTAAAAACTCCAGTTCAATTTCTTCTCTTAAATCTTCTATTTCCGGGTCTGGATTTGGATATTTTTGCTCGTATAATTCAATCAGCTTGAGTAATTCTTGCATGTACTCGTTAGCATGAGGCAAGTTACCGTAGATAAAATTAATCGGGTTATTAATTTCATGGGCGACTCCAGCCACTAATTGACCTAAGCTGGACATTTTTTCATTTTGAATCAGTTGCGCTTGCGTTTTTTTCAACGCTTTTAATGCTTGCTCCGAACGAGCCATTTCTTTTCGCAATCGCTTCTCGTTAAATGTTACCTGTCCTAGCAGGTTATAAAAAGATATAGTTAGCCGCCCAATTTCATCTTCGCGATTCATTAGTTCTTCACTTTTTGGATTAGCTTCAGCTAGTTGGTTGCATTCATCCATAATCGGTTGAAGACGCCGGTTTAAACGTCGGACAAACAAAGCAACAACTATAGCCAAGACAACCGATGCACTCATGGCTGCTAATGCAGTCCCAGCCAAGGTAAATTGTAATAATGACCCCACAACAACTGACTTGGGAACTGATGCCAATAATACCCAATTATTGTTAGCAATTTTCCGGTAAGCCCAAAATTCCTGGTTCCCTTGATCGTCTTGCCAAGATATGATGCCGCTGTTGTTATAATTAGCTTTAATATTCTGATGAATTTCTTGCCATAGCTGCGAATAGTTACTAATTTTGGGAAACGGTTCCAACTCGAGAGCTAATTTAGGATTGGGGGGATAAGCAATCAAATTGCCTTTAGCACTAACCAGGACAAAGTAACCTTGTTCTCTCATCACTGGCTTGGATAATTTTTCACTCAAAAATCCCAACTCTAAATCTTGCCCTAGTACCCCAAGCAACTCTTTTTTATTATTGTAAAAAGGTAAGGAATAACTGGTACTTGTAAATATTATAGGCGGATCGACTGTTGTTTCTTCATAGCGAACGGGTTCTAACCATATTCCCTTTCTTGCCTTAATTGGATCTCTAAAATAGCTTTCTTTATAGTTTTCAGGGTCGGTATCTCCGCCTTTAGCAATAACTTTGCCATTCCGATCTCTAATTGCCCAAGGATAAGCATACTTTCGCCCTGGAATAATTAGACGCTTCTCCGGTGGTTGACCAAAACCCAGTCCTGTTCCTAGGGGTAAAGTTTGCAAAGAACGACGAATTAATTCAACGTAAACTTGTTCCCGTCTTTCTCCAGATTCATAAAGCGTTTTGAGAGAATCCGTCAGCAGTTTTGCCGAGGTTTCAAATGTTTTAAAACTCCCCTCTAAGTTTTCAGCTTTTACATCCAAATTGGCAATTAATTCGGCTTTTGACTGCTTGACAAGGGCTTGGTAAAATAAATAAGAGGCGCTGCCCAAGCCTACCAGAGTGCCGCCTAAAACAGAAAGAAATAATCGCGAACCAATCGACTTGACGATAGACATCTTTCGCGGGCGGTGCGGGGCTGATTCCGGAGCAGTGGTTTGCATAATTTTTCCTTGGCATTAAACGCTGCTAGAGACGGAAATAGCTGCCATTACTGCTTTGGCTCTGAGTAGGCTCCAACAATTTAAAATTAACTGACGGCTCTAAGTTGACTAGCTCTGTCATAATAATAATTGCGGATGGAATCTATAGGTCTTTTGCCCGCTGCGACGGCATTAACCGTATCTATAATTTTTGGCGCGAGCAAGTATTTTAAAGGCTGCTCGACTTTGTTTAAATATTTCATGGCTGATTCGGCTTTTCGATCCCATTCTGGATAGAAATGTAAAATATCATCAGGCATGACTTTGGTTCTAGTACTTCCGGATTCGGGTAAGCAATAAAAAGGTTCGTCTAAGTTAAAATATCCATAGTCTTCGGTTAATTGCTCTCCGGGATAAATGTCGCGAATGGCTAATTCAAATTCATAGTAGGTGCTGATGCAGTTGGGATTAAAGCTATGATTCATATAACGGGCAATATCCCAACACAAAACATAGCGACCTTTGTTATCTCGATAGCAGTATTTTACTAATTGTTTTCGTCGCAGGGGTTCCAGGGATAAGAAGTGAGCTTCTTCAAGTTTTTGATCTAATTCATCTAAAACCCAAATAATAGTACCTTTAGGAATAAATTGAGTGGCAAATACACCATAGCCGATTAATTCATTGACATAACGGATTTCTGTGTGTGGATGGATCATTGTGTATTGGGAGGAAAAAAATTGGTCTGCATCTGCCTAGTATAGTTTTCCCGCAGGCGGGGAGAAAGCGATCGCTTAACTATAACCCAGACCTACAAATTTACCAAAAGAAGGGGCGCACAGCCCTGGCGCCCCGACGTATCCGCTATTTTCCACACCAGTCGCCTCAAGTAGGGACTAATTCGCCCGGACGCAAGCGCGCCCACTTACCAGTTTCCCGCTTAAAGCTGAGACAACCAACCACATCCCACTCCATTTCGATAAAATCCTCCTTCGGACGGATGTTAACGTTGATACTGGGTTCGTTTGGCTCAAAATCCGGGTTTTCCGTCAAGTGAGGCACTTGATGTTGGGTTTCCACTGCGTGGTAGGTGATGCAGCGGTCTACATATTCGCAGTTAACGCAAATACACATTGCTCAAGCTCCACAGGCTTTTCTGTTAATCTAGCGTAGGCAAGAGGGCTATTTGTTTGTCGCAAAGGTTGATTTTTGTTGCGCTTTGTTTTGAGGAAAGAAATGAACCGCGAAGACGCGAAGGACGCGAAGGAAGAAGAGAAGGAAGGTTTTGTACTGTCTCCTGAAGGTTGGCCTTTTGGTTTGGAATGGTTGCCTGAAGCTGCTTATATGGTGGGGGGTGCGGTGCGGGATAGGTTGCTACAACGACGGCGGGAGTATTTGGATTTAGATTTTGTCATGCCACAAAAGGCGGTGAAAACGGCGCGCGCGATCGCTAGTCATTATAAAGCTGGGTTTGTTTTACTCGATCGCGAGCGACAAATTGCCAGGGTTGTGTTTAAGGATGCTACCGCAGATTTTGCCCAGCAAGAGGGGGATACCCTGGAAACGGATCTGAATCGGCGGGATTTTACGATTAATGCGATCGCTTACAATCCCCACACTCAGGAACTCTTCGACCCGCTGCAAGGTTGTGCTGACTTGCAACAAGGTATTATCCGCATGGTATCTCCTGGGAACCTGCAAGATGACCCTCTGCGGCTTTTACGGGGATATCGACAAGCTGCCCAACTTGGTTTTGTCATCGAACAAGAAACTCGGGCTGCGATGCGGGAATTTGCCCCGTTACTCGGTCAAATTGCGGCGGAACGAGTGCGGGTAGAATTAGGCTATCTTTTGGGCAGTCCTCAAGGTACTCCCTGGTTAATTGCGGCTTGGGAAGATGGAATCCTGCGCTGGGCGCTGCACGATAATGTAAAAGCCCATAATTTGGAGCTATTGGCAGCAGTTGACCGCTCGAGTGCGATATTGGCAGAAAGTTGCCCTAAATTAGCTGAAGAACTCGCTGGGGGTATACCGGGGTTAGCGGGGGGGAAGGGGAGTTGGAGTGCGATCGCAAAACTAGCCACTCTACTCATCCCACACCCGGAGGCAGAGCCTCCTCTCCCTCGCTCCCAGGCTGAGCCTGGGAGCGAGACTACCGAGGCTCTGCCTCGCGTCAACTACACCCGTTCTGAAATTTCTGTAGAAAACGCCTCCGTTGAAGATCTTTTGAGAGCCATGAAATACAGCCTCCCCGAAATCCGCGGCGTGATAACTATCCTCAAATGCTTGCCCCAATTGGAAATATCCCCGATGTCTTTGCGCCAACAGTATTTTTTCTTTCGCGAAGCAGGAGTCGTGTTTCCAGCGTTAGCCGTTGTAGCAGTAGCAACGGGAATCTCAGTTGATAAAATTGCACCTTTAATTAACCGCTATCTTATCCCCGATGACCAAGTTGCCCATCCCACCCCGCTAGTGAGCGGCACAGATTTAATCAAAACCCTTAACCTCCCATCGGGGCCAAAAGTTGGTTGGCTTTTAACCGAAATTCAGCTAGCCCGCATTGAAGGCAAAATCTCTACACCCGCCGAAGCCATAAAATTAGCTTCCCAACTACTTGACACTCAGTAATACATGTACTACAGTAATAAATACAAGCAGTTTTTCCCAAAGGAGTTAAATCCTAAAAGTAGCGGATAGCTCAAATGGTAGAGTTGCCACCCGGAGCAGTTATATTTCTTTCCTTGATTCGCAACTTGCCTGCAAAGGCCAAAGAATTGAGGGTTATCGCAACCAACTTACAACTTACCCCAAAACCTGCTCCAACTTTCCGGAGGTGTGGGTTCAAATCCCGCTCCGCTACAACAATTTCAGATTTCAGATTTCAGATTTCAGATTTAATTAAATCCCAAATCTAAAATCTGCAATCTAAAATCTAAAATCTCAAATTCCATGTGGCGAGTAGCTCAGTGGTAGAGCGCCAAAACATCCTTGTTCGCAACTTGTCTGAAAAGGCCGATGAATTGAGGGTTATCGCCTGATAAGCGGGAGGTCGCAGGTTCAAATCCTACCTCGCCACACCAATACATAATTGCAGATTTAAGATTGCAGATTGCAGATTTAATTAAATCTAAAATTCCAAATCTGCAATCTACAATCTAAAATTCCATGTGGCAGGTAGCTTAAATGGTAAAGCGCAATTTTTTTGCCTGAAAAGGCCGAATGAATCGAGGGTTATCGCTTTTAACGATTCCCCCCTTGATTCGCCGAGATGCAGGTTCAAATCCTGCTCTGCTACACCAATAAATAATTGCAGATTTCAGATGGCAGATTGCAAATTTAATTAAATCTGAAATCTGCCATCTGAAATCTGAAATCTGAAATCTGAAATCTGAAATTTTCTCTGGTGGGTAGCTCAGTTTGGTAGAGCCATGAAATGGCAATTTGCCATAGTCCTTGATTCACACCCTTGCCTGAAAAGGCCGACGAATTGAGGGTTATCGTTTTCAAAGGTCGCGGGTTCAAATCCCGCCCCACCAAGCAATTAATTTTAATTGTAGATTTGAGATTTCAGATTTCAGATTTGAATTCTAAAATCTAAAATCTAAAATCTGAAATTTCCTTAATTTGCCTGAAAAGGCCGGAGGAAAAATGAACTACAAGTTCTTCACTCAAAAACAGCAAAACACGCCACAAAGCCAGCCAATTCCTGGACGGGAAGCGGAGATGATTCAGGGACGTTCTGGCGGGTGGATGTTCGATGCTGGCATTTGGAAAATGCTGCGTCGGTGTCTATTAATTGGGACGGCGAAAAGTACTTATTATGCGGGAAAGCAGGAACTGACTGAGGATTTTGTTGCCGTGGTGAGGGAAGCAGTAGCCGAAAACCCCACCAAGGTAGCGGAAGAAATTCTCTATGCCAGCGATGGACGTTCTATTAACAACAGTGCGCCCATTCTTGCCTTGGTATTGCTGTCAATGGGTGAAGCACCAGAAGCGAAAAAAGCATTCCAAGAAATCTTCCCCCAAGTTGTTCGCACCGGCAGTCATTTCTACGAATGGCTGAACTACACGAAATCCCTGCGGGGATTTGGTAAAGTGATTCGCGAAGTGGGTAAAAATTGGCTCTCCCGCGAAGATGTTAAAGGGTTAGCTTATCAACTGCTGAAATATCAACAGCGGCAAGGTTTTTCCCACCGCGATGCTTTGCGGTTATTCCACGTCAAACCTACCACAGAAGACCAGCAATTGCTATTTAATTGGGTTATCAAAGGTTGGGAAGAATTACCAACTGAAATTCCTTCGGAAGCGCTGGCTCAAATTTGGTGGTACGAGTGGCTGAAGCGGAATCCCGACCAAACGCATGAAGCTATTTCTCAGGGTCGTTTAACCCATGAAATGGCTGCACCAGTGGGCAAAATGGATCGGCAAGCATGGCAATTGTTATTTAATCAAATGCCGATTGGGGCAATGCTGCGAAACTTGGGTTCGCTGACAGAATTGGGCGTTTTGAGAGCTGATGCAGGCGCTAATTTAAGTCGCATTGAAGCGGTTCTGAACAATAAGGAACACTTGCGGAAAGGTCGCATCCATCCGATTGATGTTTTGAAAGCTCTCAAGACATATCAATCCGGTGGCAGATTGGGACGCAGTCAGAAAACTTGGAACCCGGTTCCCCGAATTGTGGACATTTTAGAAACGGCGGTTGAACTATCTTTTGAAGTGGTAGAACCAACGGGAAAAGTGTTTATGCACGCCGTGGATGTTTCTGGTTCTATGAGTAGCTTAGTTGCGGATATGGGACTGAGTTGCTGTGAAATTGCTACCACAATGGCATTAGTAACGGCGAAGGCTGAGAAAAATTACACTATTAAAGGCTTCGCAACCGATTTCCGCAATTTGGATATTACTGCGAAAGATAGTTTTAGTTCCGCTGTTCGCAAGGCGAGTAACCAAAACTTTGGAGGTACGGATGCTTCTGTTGCTTACGACTGGATGATTAAGCATAAGTTCAAGGCAGATGTTGTTTGTTTTTGGACTGATTCGGAAAGCTGGGCGGGTTATAAACATCCGTCTCAAGCACTTGCAGAATATCGCAAGAAAGTGAATCGAAATGTTAAAGCGGTGTATGTGACGCTTGCTCCTTATCGGATTAGTTTGGTAGATCCTAACGCTCCGCTTTCTTGGGATTTAGCAGGTTTCGATCCGAGTACGCCTCGCGTTATCCAAATGTTAGCAACGGGTGAACTTTAACTGAAACAAATTACGGGTGCATCGTTATTGCATTGGTCGGGGCGGGTTTATATA
>DNGG01000606.1 GCA_003486675.1 Cyanobacteria bacterium UBA11372 | reverse complement strand
GCTGCTAATTATGGGTAATCTTAAGGACATGATATAAAACCCTTGTTTTCATTCGCTTCTTCCCCTAGCCCCTAGCTAATTATGCGAAAAGGGAGAGGTGTTAGTATCTCTCCGAATTTTATTGAAGCCTGGATTTTTTTGATTTGATTTTTGAACTAGCTTTCTCTCTCCATTCATTAGCTAGCTCGTTTCAAAGAGCCGTCTGCGTACAATTCAAGTGGGATCAATTCCAGTTTACCCTTAACTAATACTTTGGAGTAAACGATTTTAACCAATGGCGATTGGTTCTGGTTATAGCGACTAGCCATATAAACCTCCGCAAACTTACCAACCTAAAAAATTATTGTAATTTTGATAGGTTTGTTCATATTGACAATATAAAACTAATATGGTAAAACAAAATCAATCTAAAGCTGGAAAAATAGCTGGAACCAGGCTCTTTCGGCAGAAATAGAAAAGCAGAGAGTAACTCTGACCAAAAGAAGAGAAGATTTGCCAACCAAAACCTACTATTGCTTTTGAGCTTGGTAGGTATAGAATTTGTCAAAAACTGCCAGAGTTTCAAACTGGTAACCAGGCAGGAAAGGGCCGATAGAAAGTTCTGTGCGATAAATACTAAAGAAAATAAAATTAAGTTGGTCGGTATTCTCGGCAATCATTTTTTGTAGTTGAGGACGCCCAACATCGACCAGGGATGTGCAGTAACTGGGGAGAACATCGCCGAAATCTTTAGGGGCTTGGGTGCAGACGTTATCTTTGAGGTAGGCGGT
This sequence comes from Cyanobacteria bacterium UBA11372, assembly GCA_003486675.1. Taxonomy (GTDB): domain Bacteria; phylum Cyanobacteriota; class Cyanobacteriia; order Cyanobacteriales; family Aerosakkonemataceae; genus Microseira. Next base: position 8,343 of record DNGG01000606.1, on the reverse strand, counting down.
CAGCTGAGCGATCGCATACTCCTCGTACTGGGGCTGACTGGGGTTAGCGATCGCCATCGCCCCCCCGACAACAGCTAGAAGCCCAATGAGAGCGGATTTGATCGAATTCAACTTGTGCATGGGATGTGAAACTGCCCCCGACGGATGCCTGCATTCCAGATTATCTGATATTGATCGATTACCCCCTAGATCAATTTCCAATGCTTGTGCTATATTAGGTAATCGCAACGGCGAGCGTAGCCAAGTGGTTAAGGCAGTGGATTGTGGTTCCACCACTCGGGGGTTCGAGTCCCCTCGTTCGCCCTTCTTTTACTCCTCTACAGCCTCCACGCCTCATCCCTTTCGGTACAATAATCCTATCTTTTTCGCATCTCTATCGGGCTTTAACCAAGCCCTAATAGCCCTGCAAAATTAGATCAAGTTTAGGACACTGAAGCGATCCAGAAGGATCTCAATGCCAAGCTCAAAGCAGCCAAATATCCGTGTGCAAGTACGCCAAAGAGGAAATCGTCTATGCTGCGCTGCGATCGCAAGAGTTATTTTGATTAGCACCAAGATTTCTATAAACCCGCCCCCAAGTGTGGGGCATTCATGGGAAAACGGTATAAAAGGATCGCCACAATGCCGAAGGATGACAAAAAAGTTGCGATCGCATAGGGGAATAGCTATGACTTGACTATCGATTGGTTAGCTTTGACTTTGGCGGCGCTGGAGTTTCTTAAACAAATCCGGCGTTACCAAGCCTTGAGGGAAAAAGATAGTTCCCAAGACAATCAGCAATCCGAAGATAATTAAACGACCATCGCGCAGAAATGCTGCTAACCAGTTGGGTAAACCACCTGCGTCTGCGATCGCGCGTAAAATTTCCGGCAATGCTGTAAATATCATACCCCCCAACACCGGCCCCACAAAAGTCCTAGTTCCCCCAATCAAAACCGAAGTTAAGTAAATAATACTCGCATCAAAAGTTCCTTGGCGGGCATTCCAAGTATTGAGAAAATGAGCGCTAATCGCACCAACTACCCCTGCCAAAATCGCCCCCAAAGTAAACGCCAATACCTTGTAATAAGTCGGGTTAATTCCCATCGCCCCCGCAGCCAATTCATCTTCTCGAATAGCTGTAAACGCCCGCCCTACCCGGATACCCTCAAGGCGGTAGAGTAAAACCATACTAATTAATAGTAACGGCAATGCAATCCACAAATATTCAATCGTAGTTGAAAAAGGCTGGGGAATGCCAAAAATACCCACAGCACCGCCGGTAATCTCCAAATTCAGCGACAAAACCCGCAACACTTCTACAAAAGCGATCGTTGCCAGTGCCAAATAAATTCCCCGCAAGCGCAGCGCTGGAATCCCTACCAAAATGCCCAAAATACCAGAAACTACAGCAGCAATTAGCATTTCCAATAACAATAAAGCAATCGGAAATAAACCGCTTTGAGTGGTAAAAACTTTAGTAGATAAAATTGCCGCAATGTACCCGCCCAACGCATAAAAACCAGGACTCGCCAAAGACAATTGCCCAGTCATGAGAGGCAAATAAAGCGATAGTCCCAGCAGCGCCCCCATTACCATCGAGACGATTAAAGGCCCGTAAGTAGTGAAAAATTCAGTCATAAATGGATTTTAGATTTTAGATTTTAGATTGAGATGGAGACAGCAGCCCTCCTGATTTCGTTCCCAGGCTCCAGCCTGGGAACGAGTGGTGCAAGGCTCTGCCTTGCGGTTTTACTATATACCTCAAGTCCGCGCAGGCGGACTTTGTTTGTATAGCCCTACCCTGAAGGGTGGGGGGGCTAAAAATGTGGTGCCGTACTCTGCGGGCTAACGCGACCTACGGGGCTACACCTTTTGAATTAACCGCCGCCCCAGCAAACCTTGGGGTCGAACCAGGAGCATAATAAATAATATCCCAAAAGCCACCGCATCTTTATAAGCCGAATATTCCCCAGGGACAAACGCTTCCACAATGCCAATTACCAAACCCCCCAACACTGCACCGGGAATACTCCCCAAACCTCCTAAAACAATAACAGCTAAACCTTTCAAACCAAACGCAATGCCAAAATATGGCCCTGCAATGCTAACGCTTGAACCTACCAAACTTCCTGCCAATCCTGCTAAAAAACTGCTGATGAAAAATGTTAGTACAATAAAACCATCGGTGTTAATTCCTAACAAACTAGCAGTGGTTGCATCTTCAGCGACGGCACGCATTGCCTTGCCGTATTTGGTGTAATTGATGAAATAAGTCAGAATTGCTAAAATTACCACAGATACACTAAAAATCACCAATTGAACCGTGCGAATCGGAATCGGGTTTTCTGCCGTACCAAAGTTAATCGCAGCAGGCAAGTTGCCATAGGTATCGCCGGGAAAGGTGTAGTTTTCTGCACCGACTAAATACTGAATTAAATTGACAATTACTAAGGCAACTCCCAAGCTAGAAACGACAGTCAGCAAGGGGTCTGAACCTTTACGCCGCAAAGGACGAAAAGCAATGCGTTCGATGGCAATTCCCACTAAACCGGCGAGGGCGCTGCCTAAAATTAACGCTAGTGCAAATGGAAGTTGGATGGGTAAGGCAGCATTGGCAAGCAAACCGCTAAAACCGAATCTTCCTCCCATCAATGTATAGGTGAAATAAGCGCCCAAGGTAAAAATTGCTCCGTGAGCAAAGTTAATGATGCCTAAGATGGAGAAAATGAGGGTGTATCCTAATGCAAAAATTGCATAAACCGTGCCAATGGATAAACCGTTGAGAATTTGTTGGATAAATAGAGTTAAGTTCATATTGGTAATGGGTAATGGGTAATGGGTAATTGGTTCTTACTATTAGCAATTAGCAATTACCCATTACCGATTCCCTATTTTACTATTTTACGAACGCGAATTTACCATTGTTACCGTTGCCATCCATCTTGATTTGAGCGACAGAGAACTCTTTCTGAATTACGTCTCCGGCGGGGGTGAAGGCAATCTCGCCTAATGGGGTTTTGTACTTGCCAGCTAGGATTTGCTTGTTCAGTTCTGTTCGCAGTTTTTCTAGGGGTAATTTAGTAATGTCAGATTGTTTATCTACTGCTTTTAGTGCTTCTACAAATACCTGAACTGCTGTGAAAGTTTGGGCGCTAAATTGGGGGGGTTCCTTTTGGAATTTTTGACGATAAGTAGCAGCGAAAGATTGGTTAATTTCGCTCGACTGGTTGGGACTATAATATTGGGCAACTAAGATGCCGTCGCAGAAGTTTTTACACACGGGAAAGACATTAGAAGTACTGAAACCATTACCGCCAACGATCGCTCCTTGATAACCCAACTCCCGCAACTGTCTCACCAAGTTTCCCCCATCTGTGGGCAGGCCGGAAATAATCGCCAAATCTGGTTTGAGGTTGAGGGCTGTAGTCGCCTGGGCTTGGAAGTCGGTATCTGTGGTTTGGAATTTTTGCACCGTGACAATATCTAGTCCCAGTTGCTTCAAGGTTTTTTGGAATACTTGGGTTTCATAGACCATTGCTTCTTGGTCTTGGGCGTAAAATACGGCGACTTTTTTGATTTTTGGATTGAGTTCGAGTGCGGTTTTCACCGACTTGGGAACTACGAGATCGGGACCGGGGGAAACGCGGGCGATAAAATCGCCGATTTCCGGGATGCCTTTGGCGATGGTGGAGGGTGCGATCGCAGGCACTTTTGCCCGATCCGCCACTGGATGCGCGCTAAAACCCTGTTGCGAAGTAGTCGGCCCGACAATCCCGACTACTTTATTCTTATTAATTAGGGTTTTAAACGCATTAATTGCGCCCGTTTCATCTCCTCCAGCATCTTGAAACACCAGTTTAATTTGCTTGCCATTGATGCCACCCTGCTGATTAAAATACTCCTCGGCAATTTTAGCCCCAGCGACTTGTTCTTGACCGATTAAAGCAATGTTGCTAGTCTGCGCCAAAGCCACGCCAATCGCAATAGAATTGCCGGGATTATTGCCAGCTTTATTCTGACCGCAAGCAGAAAGCAATAATCCCAGAGTGGCTAAAATGGTAGATACACAAGCGGATGGTTTTTGCATAGTTTCTGAGTTATTTCAAAAACGCGAATTTACCATTCTTACCATCTGCATCTACCTTCAGTTGAGCCACGTAAAACTGGCTCTGAACCACATCACCCACTGGCGTGAATGAAATCTGACCCAAAGGAGTATCGTACTTTCCTGCTAATATTTGCTTGTTCAATTGGGTTCGCAATTGTTCCAAAGGCATTTTAGCAATATCGTTATTTTTCTCCACTTCTTTGAGCGCTTCTACATACACCTGAACCGCTGCAAAAGCTTGGGCGCTAAATTGAGGCGGTTCTTTTTTGAATTGTTCCAGATAAGCGGCGCGAAAAGCTTTGTTAACCTCATTTGGGTGTTCGGGGCTATAGGCTTGAGCCACCAAAACCCCATTGCAGCGAGCTTGGCACACGGCGAATATATTAGATGTATTGAAACCGTTGCCGCCCACAATGATACCTTGATAACCTAATTCTCGCAGTTGCCGCACTAAGTTTCCTCCATCGGCAGCTAAGCCGGAAATAATAATTAAATCGGGTTTCAGGTTAATCGCGTTAGTTGCTTGTGCTTGAAAGTCGGTGTCGCTGGTTTGGAACTTTTGTACGGTGACTAAATCCAGTTTTTGCTGCTTAACGACTTGCTGAAAAATTTCTGTTTCCGACTTGCTAAAAGCGTCGTTTTGTGCATAAAACACAGCCACTCGCTTGATGTTTGGATTCAGCTTCAGCGCCGCGTTGATGGAATTGGGCGCAACAATGGAAACGGGTGCAGAAACGCGAGAAATATAATCACCAATTTCCGGGATGCCTTTAGCAGTATTGGAAGCAGCAATCACAGGAACTTTAGCGCGTTCGGCAATCGGATCGGCACTAAAGGCTTGTTGGGAAAGCGTGGGGCCAACAATACCGACTACTTTATTTTGATTAATCAAAATGTTGAAAGCATTGATAGCGCCAGATTCTTCGCCACCTGTATCTTGCACGACTAATTTTATCGGAGTGCCGTCAACGCCACCTTTGTCATTGAAATATTTTTCGGCAATTTTAGCTCCTTGGATGCCTTCTTGACCGAGTAAAGCCACGTTGCTAGTTTGCGCTAAGGCAACACCAATGGGAATGCCCCCCGAAACATTTGCTGTCCCTGTAGGACTGGTGCTGGTGGCAGTTGGGTTATTCGATTGAGTGCAGGCTGTCACGAGTAAAGTCAAGGCAGCCAATAAAGCTGAGGTACGGGCAGTAGAGTTTTTCATAAAGGTTCGAGAACAGAAAAAAATTTATGCCTGTGGGCAGATTGTATCTCATGTCCATTGGCATTATTGCAGGAACTATGTCGCTATGCATAAATTTTTCTGCCCTGTCCGGAAGATTGTTATATTAATCCTGACTAGAAATTGAACCAGGACTGATATGATGTCCGGTTGCATCGGCATCGCGCTCATGGCGGGTTTATCAGACAATTCGTGGAAATCACCTTTTTTTCTCTGAAAAATTCTTGAGCAAGCAAAGAGATCTACAAAGAAACTAAGGTGAGGGGCGGGTAAAACCCGCCCCTAGGACGCTATTAACTATTGCTTTCCGATACAAGCGGACATGATATTACGCTCTTCTCGAGAAAGCGGGTTTCTTTGAATCGCAAAAATTTCCCTCTGCCACGGGGTTATTAGCCCCTTAATTTATTTATGAATAAAAATTAAAAAATCTATTTTGAGACGCACGGCGATAAAAAATACGGCGTCCCGAGCCAATCTCCTCAATTTATTTATCGGGATTCCCTTGGAGCCTCATGCTTTCTTCCTCTTGTATCCTTAACGCCGAAATCAATCTAATTTTCTCATCTTTAAAGTAGGCTTTATCTAAATTATGTAACTTTTTGTGAATTTTGCCAAATTGGCAATACAGTCCAGTGGAATTAGGTTTTCATAGCTATAAGATGTACAACAAGTAAAAGCTATGGCAACCACAATAAGTGCGAAAAAATCTCAGGAATCTAAACAATTCAAGTCCCAGAAGAAATCCAAATTTCGCTCAGGGATTAATACTTCTGAATTACAAATGTGTCAAGATAAAACTACATCGAGTCGTGAGTTGCTGAGCGACTGGAAAGATGCTTCTTAGGTACTAGGGAACAGGAAGAAGACTATATTCCGGAATAAAAAGTCTAAAAATTTCTACTAAAATTGCCCCGAATAAAAAAAGATTGTGACCTGTTTTGAATTGTTTTGACAGTCTAGGAGAAAGCATCCATAAATCGACGATCAATCCAGTCTTTCAAAGACCACAATAGGGGTGATTCCCATCCCCAGGCACTCCAAGAAGCAACGGCGCTACCATCTCCCGTACTAATTAAACTTAGATAACGTTTCTGCGGTTTATATGGTTTCAAGGGTTGACTCTGTAATGTTCGCCATAAATTATTAAACAACGGTTTGCCCTGTCGCACGGCAAATACTCCTGCTTTCGGACAAGGATGGTTAACTATTGTGGCGATATCTCCGGCGGCGAAAACTTGGGGGTGCGAGATAGACTGCAACGTATTGCTGACTAAAATAAATCCTGTGGCGTCAACTGCCAGTCCTGATATTTTAGGCCAATTCGGTGCAGATGCTTGCGTTACCCAGAAAAGGAAATCAAATTCCACATTTAAACCCGACTCGCAGCATACTAATCGCGGTTTCACTTCGCAAACATTTTCTTGTAAATGCACAAATATACCGCGACGGGTAAGAAGCTGTTGCATGTGCTGTCGTACCCAGGGGTTATGATTGGTCATCAATTCCGCGTCGCGATGGAATAAATGGATTTCTAAATTAGATTGTTTTAAGTTAATTTTTGGCTGGGATTCTGATTTAATTTTGGGGTGGGATTCTGAGTTAATTTTGGGCTGGGACAGGCGAGGACGCCTATCCCACAATTGGGGGGATTTTAATATTTTAGACAGGCGGGAATGCATGGTTAATGCTAGTTCCACACCCCCCGCCCCTCCGCCAACAATCCCGATGGGAATAGGAGAGTCTGGGTTGTTAGTCACTTGCTCGATTATTTGATGCCATTTTTGCAAAAAATGGGGGACGGGTTTGACTGGAATTGCATGTTTTGCTGCACCGGGTACGGATAGGGTGGCGGGTGTACTGCCAATATCAATCGATAATAAATCGAATCGCACTGGCGGCTGATTTTCGCATAAAACTAGGTGGTTATTTAAGTCTAATCCGATGGCGCGATCGCATATCATTTTTGCTTTGGCATATTGGGTGAGAGAAATCAGGTCAATATGACATTCTTCGTAACTATAAAAACCTGCCACATAACCGGGTAGCATCCCCGAATAAGGAGTCTGTTCCACATCCGATATTAGAGTTATACGCACGTCTTCAAGCGGGTTTTGGGCAAAGTGTTTGAGCGCGATCGCATGACTGTGTCCCCCACCAATTAGCACCAATTCTTTCATACTCAAGGTTGAATCAAACATTTTTCATTGCTAATTGCTAATGGCTAATTGCTAATTGCTAATTAATTTTGCCATTTTGGGCCTGTTAAAGTTGCTTGCAGCCGCCAGGTTTCTTTGGGAGTTTTCACTTCTAACACGCCGCTATTTAAATTTTGTTGCATGTAGGGACTAGCGATCGCAGGCCAATCTTTCAAAATCCGTTCTTTACCATTAATATTAGCACGGGCAATCCCGCCGTTGGGTGCGTAGGTCATGACTATGCGATCGCCCAATAAACTGGTATAACTTATCTCACCTTTACTGTTCCAATTTTGATCGTCGATAGATGTTTTATCCAAGGCTGTTTTAAGGCTAGCTAAATCCCGATAATCGGCAACTCTAGCAACATCGGTAATCCAAGCGGTATTATCCCCCGTCGCTACCAAAGCTTGATAGTCTTTATCCCTTTCTGAAACGGGATTTTGCAGGTTAATATTATCACCCCAAGGACGGGCGCACAGCCAAGTATTTTCGATACGCCAAATATACCAATCTCGATGTCGTTGCGGTTGTCCGTAACGCGCTGGTAAAACAAGGTGAGAACGTGCTGGTACTTTAGCTGCTTTGTCTTTATCGTTTAATCGCAATTGGTATATAACAGCACCCCTTTCTTGCACGTACTGATCTCCCGGACTGCGCCCTGTTGCCATTGGGGTGTGGAAGGTTCCTGCTAAACTGATTGCGGCGTTATTTTGTCCTTTGGGATCTCGCACAACTAGCTTGTAGGTGGCATATTGGGCGTTGATAGTTCCTTTGACTTGATAAGAACGTTGGGGTTCTATCAGCGTCGCCAAACTGTAGTCAGA
>DNGG01000330.1 GCA_003486675.1 Cyanobacteria bacterium UBA11372 | reverse complement strand
TGCTTCTGATAATGAAGATGAAGGCGAAGAAGATGCCGTCAGCGAAAAAATTTACTCGCTGATTGACATTCTCCAAGAAGATTTAACTGGTGTAGATGTTGATACGGCAACGGCAGCGATTGACGAGTGGTATCAGCAGCTTAAAGGTTCCAAAAATCAAGACCTCAAGCAAATTTCCACCAGTTTGAGAAACTTGAAAAAACTGGTTACCAGTGAGGAAGCTGATGAGTCTGAAATCGCTGAAATCTTGATCTCTCTCGGAGAACATATCGGTGATTATGCATCTAAAGCTGATGAAAACATTTCCGAGCCATTACAAGAGTTAAGTGCAGCACTAATTGACGCTGGCGATTCCCTCGAATAAGATAACCTCACAGGCATAATTTACAGCGCTCTTTGGTGGTCTTGCGTGGCGACCAAAGAGCGCTGTAAACTTGTGAAAGTCACGACTGACGCAAAGAAACCGGGTTTCTATGAAAAATCATCGGTTTGGCAACCTCTACGCAGAAACCCGGTTTCTAGAAAAGCCCTGGCGTAAGTCATAAAAGTTAATAGAAGGGGATATGTCGAACTGGATATCCTTGCTGGATAAACCGGAAAATTTAGATGAAGGCGAAACCATAGAGACTTGGTTTAATCGGATAGCTTCTCAGCTTCTGTTTGGCTGTTATTTAGTTGTTGGCAACCAACCTCATCGCTTGGTTGAAATCGAATTTTATTACTTTTCAGAGACGCATCCCGATCCATTTACCCATCGCGCTCCGCTACAGTTAGAGTGCGGACGCTGGTATTTTCACCGCACTAGAGGTAGTTACCGCAGTGGTAGTTTTAAAGGGTTGGATCTGACTTTTGGAGATGGTCAAGCTTTTGGTGGGATTTTAATTCGCAGCCTCGTCACACCTGATGGTAAGTTAATTGATGGCCCTTCGCTTTGTGTGGATTATTTACTGGCAAAAGCTGGGGTTATGGGAGTCGCACCAGTTGGATCGTGCGATCGCAAGCCGTGTAGCATGGAATACCGATAGCCCCCTTTTTCTTCAGCCAGTCCCCACTCATAACAATCAATTCTACCGCTCCGCCAGAGTAGGATTATCGCTCAAAAAAGCGCAAATAACAGGCAAAATGCCGCAATACATCCTGCTTTCCTATCGCTATCTCACCGAAACGCGCCGAATTACCAAAGGGAAGCCTTACCTGGTGCTGTATCTGTACCTTCAAGGACTTGATGCGATCGCCATAAACCAACTCACCGGCTGTCCTAAACAAAGTATCCAACGCTACATTTAATATTTTGCACTCGGAGAGCAGGAAATAGATTTTACCCCTTATTTCGACATTGAATTAAACACCAAACAATTATGTAAGTTACACGGAACATGGCAGGCTAATATAAAAAAATCAGCCCTCAAATAAATATTTTTTTCTTGTAGGGGCGGGTTTTTCAATCAATTTGTGGAACCACGATATATGTCAATAAACCCTTCCTTTGCTGACGCTACTGATGCGCCCGGACATGATATTATAGGCACACAGCATCGAATACAAAAATTGTTAAATCCTGAATGGTTGGTAGGGACACGGCGTCGATAACTTTTCGTTTCTAACCAACAATTGTTAATGCCGTGCCCCTACAGGCTGCAATTTATTGTGTCGGGACGGTCGCATCCGTAAAAATTGTCAAATCGTCGATGGTTGATTGGGGCACGGCGTCGAATCACTTTTGGTTTGTACCCAAAGATCATAAATGCCGTGCCCCTACAGACTGCAATTTATTTCAACGCGAATTGATCTGATTTCAAACTCGAAAACAATTTTTCCCAGTTTTTAGCGACCTCGCCGTTTTCTGCTTCTTTCACCTCAAAGGTGACATTGCAAGCTTTGGGTTGTTCGAGTGAATAAACGCACAGTTCTGCGATATCTTCGCGATTAACTTTGCCCTTGATATTGTCTCCTTGGTCAAACATTAGCGCTTTACCTCCTGCTTCTTCAGTCAGCGCACAGGGACGGATAATTGTATAAGGAATTCGACTTTGGCGGACGACGTCTTCTCCGCGTAATTTCCAAGTTAAAATTCCTCCCAATTGGTCGTTTAATTTGACCGCAGGTGGTTCTTCTTCTAGATTAATTCCAACTCGTCCCGGACGAGTGACGCCAGCAGAACTTACCATGACAAATTTTGGTAATGTTTCGCCACCATAAGCTTTAATCGATTCTACTTCCAACTGAAATAAACCCGGTTGAAATTTTGGGTTCAGTTCCCCGTCGTATTCAAACTTACTCAGCATTAACTGAAATGAATAAATTTGACTGGCGTCTATGGGTGCTGCATCTTTTACAGTCTTGGCGCGAAAGACTGGAATTAAGTCTTTAAACGGAATGCGAACTGTTGTCCAAATGTTGTATACAGTATCGAAAGAATAAGCGTAACCAATTCCATCCCAGGCGGAATTGCTGCGGATGAAAAATTTATACCGCTTTCCATCTCCTCTGACGCGCAATTCGATGCCTTCGTATCCAGATAAGTTAATTGCAGAGTTAAAATTGCGGGTGCGAACTGAAGCAAAACCACCCGAATTTGCTGTAGATACATTGCCAAAAAATACAGCACTCTCGTTGCCGAGTCGAATTGAACTTTCGCTGACGCCACCCATTACTACGTCATCTAAAGCGCCCCAAATTTCTTTCAAATCGGTTGAGGGTTTAGTAAAATCGAATACCAGTTTTTCGGGGTTACGATTCAGATTGGCGGCGGCAGCTTGGATTAAATTCTTGATACCGCGATATTCTACATTTTCCGGGGTATCGCCTACTATTTCAGGTTGGTAAAATTTGATGCCTTGATAATATTTAGCCCGATCCGGTGTATCGCCTTCTACAGGTTGCACGCGGACGCCGATGCAAGAAACGATCGCACGCACATCCCTCATAACTTCGGCAGTTAGGGTTTCGGGTATGGTAATGTCTCCGAAGACGATTTCTACTTTGTCGCCGAGTAACGCTTTTGCTCTTTCGGGAGATCGAGCGATCGCACGCACCCGATAACCTTTCTCCAACAATCGCCGCACCACTCGCTTCCCAACTCCACCCGTCGCACCCGCGACTAGGATTACACCCATTTTGTTATCTCCGCCCTGAATCTGTTGTTTTTTATCGCTACGACCTGTAAATAGTTTTTGCAGCCAGCTAATGCTACCAACAAACGGGATTATGCCAAAATATGCTAGGGTTTTGCCAAATCTTAGCGCGTCCCATTGTCCAGATTCTTTTTGACTCATCGACTTGTCCTCGCCCTCTGTTACAAGTCTACATAATTTGTAAAGTTCGTTAACTCACATCTTGCACCTAAGAGATAAACAGCCTCCAAATAAATTTGGGGCTGAAAGCTTAAGTTAGCTAAAGCTAACT
>DNGG01000609.1 GCA_003486675.1 Cyanobacteria bacterium UBA11372 | reverse complement strand
TGGGGTGGGCATTCTGCCCGCCTTTTTCTAATTATCTAGGTTGGGTTTCGTTACCTCAACCCAACGTTAAATTCCCATTGATATCATGTCCGGTAGATTACCCATAATCACAAGCCGGGACACGGCACGATTAACGTTATCTCTTTGTCCGATATATCTCTGATGCCGTGTCCCTACGCAACGATAGGGTGAGTTTTTTTTATTAGGAGCAATTCAAAGGACATGATATTACCAATTACCCATTAGCAATTAGCAATTAGCAACTTGAGCTACTTAACGATTCTTGACCAGTGATGATGCCTGGTTCCATGTAGTGGAGAAAACAAATTCTTCTAAAGGCTTACGAGTGCGCGGGGCGAATTCTCGTTGCTGTAATCTTTCAGATAGAGTTTCTGGATCTCCTAAATAACCCAGTGCGATCGCAGCCACCGGATCGTAACCTTCAGGAATGTTATATAATTCTCGCGCTTTGGGTACGTCAAATCCCGCCATTTGGTGAATCAATAATCCTAATGCCGTTGCTTGTATGGCTAGATTAGCCGCTGCCGCTCCCACATCGTGAAAAGCGTGTCGGTTTTCCGTCCCGTTTCTTTGGAAGTAAAGCTTCGCCACAGAAAGCATCAGTACGGGAGCATTCTTCGCCCACTCTTGATTTCCTTCTGCTAGGCAACTCAAGAGGCGAGCAAACTCGGCTTGATTGTCTTTCGTAGCAATAATAAAGCTCCACGGCTGTTCATTGTAAGAAGAAGCTGCCCATTTTGCGGCTTCTAAAACGCTGCATAATTTTTCTGGTTCAACTAATCGATCTGCAAACGCTAGAGGACTCCAGCGTTGCTTGATCAAATCGGCAATTGGATATTGCGTATCAGATGTTTTGTCGATTGTTAGATCGTTTCTAATCGCATTGGTTGTCATGGCTGTACCTTAATCAAGCTCGCAATTTGTGTTCAGATTAATCTATAAAAAAGCCTCCTGCTCGATTCAGCCTAGCCGCTATCTCGCATGGCGAAAGTGCGCCGGAATACCCACTGCATTAAACCGGGGAAAATGTTATAAGCTGTCTTCGAGATTGTGGCAGAACCTACCAGTACGTCAGATTTGTGATGTTTAACGGCATCCCAAATTGCATTTGCTACCTGTTCGGGAGTTTCTAATAGGGGACTTTTAACCGCATTGGCAACAAAATCGTGACGCTGTTGAGCATCTTGCTCATCTTTGCCTCTAAAAATTGCCCGTTCCATTAAATCGGTTTTAATGAAATTCGGGTAAATGCCGCAAACACGAATTCCTTTGGCTTCTAATTCCGCGTGCAGTGCTTCCGTTAACCCAGTTACGGCATATTTACTAGCCGTATATGGCGTTTGATAAGGAATGGGAACCTTACCGCCAATCGAACTTACATTGACAATTGTTCCCTTGCCTCGCTCTAAAAAGTGAGGCAAAAGGGCATAAATTGTGTGAATATAGCCCCAAAGATTTGTGTCAATAACTGCGTGCCAGTCGTCTAAAGAAAATTTATCGACTGGGCCTAACATATAGATGCCCGCGTTGTTAATTAGCACGTCGATGGCGCCATAATGTGCGATCGCTCCCTCAGCGAGTGCGCTAACTTGGTCGGGATCTCGCACATCGGTGGGAATTGCGATCGCATCCACTCCCATCCCTCGGATCTCTTGCGCCAAAGCTTCCAATCTGTCAGGCTGACGCGCCGCCAGCACCAGATTATATCCTTTGCGAGCAAATAACAGCGATGTTTCTCTACCAATGCCTTGGGAAGCACCTGTAATTAATACGGTTTCAGCCATAGTTTCTATCGGTTTTTCTCATTATTTCTTGGTAGGGGCGGGTTTGACCAAATATTTTTGCCAACAACAGAAAGTCTAAATAAACCCGCCCTTCGCCATCATTAGTCCAATTACCAATGACCAATTACCAATTACCAATTACCTATTTACTTGGTTGATTTGGTCTTTGAGTTGCAGCAGGATTCTTCAAGCTTTCTTCTCTCGCTCTCCGCGCATCAACGCCTTCACCAAGAATTTCTTCTGGGCTTTGATCGAGGTCATCAGCCATATCAATGTTACCGTTAGTGTTTGTATTCGGTTTGGCTGAACTTCCTTTATGACTGGCATGTCCGCTAGGCATGATTCTTTCCTCAATCTGGTGACTAAACATCAGCCTAGTCCGATTTCTGGGGAAAAATCCCTATCTTTAGGCTTAGATTTGATTGCCGATACCAATTGGTTATAAACCTGCATCCCGCCCGCCAATCAATCCCGCCCGCCAATCAATTCCCGGATTGTAGAGACGTTACATGTAACGTCTCTACAATCATATTCAAATAATTCTCTGGCGGGTATTGAGATGATAAAGTAACTGTTATTTTCACAGCAAACATCACATCACAAGGCAACAATCATCCCTAAGACTGATGAATAATTCTCTTACTTTGGATTGATGCTCTTCAGCTTGCTTGTATGTTTTGCTCTTTAAAGGTTCTATTACGAAAATTTTAATATGACTAGCTTCAAGGAATTAAAAAATAAAATACGTTATTTGAGCGGGTCGCTGTTTTACCTCACATTCGCCCCAAAAGCTTGGCTTTACTCGCGCCAGCGGGATTGGTTAGAAAAAAAATATCAAATGCCGCCTACAGGGGAAGGTTTTGATAATCCCGGAAAATTACTCCGGGCTGAATCAACCCAAAGCGGTGCTAATTTTTACTTTGAACAAGCGGAATTAGAAATATGCTTTCTAGCTGAAGATTTTGTCAGAATTGACTGGAAACCTGGGATACCGCCGATTCCTTATGCGATCGCCCGCACCAATTGGCAACCAGTACAAACGCACTTGGAAGAAACACCAGAACGCACAACCCTATCGAGTTCTGCCCTCAAAGTCAGCGTCAGCTTCGATGGCAGTTTAACAATGTGCGATGCCCAAGGAAACATCCTGCGGTCAGAACTTCCACCCCAGAAAAAACCCGATGGCTGGTTGCACAAAGCACAACTACGACAAGAAGAACATATTTACGGACTGGGAGAAAGGGCAAATCGGTTAAACTTGCGTCTCGCCAGGGAAACAACCGAAAAAGGCGAATTAACCGATCAACCAAAATCCTTTCGCATGTGGAACTACGACGCTGCGGGAAAATACGGCCCCGGCTCCGACCCCATGTATATTTCCATACCAGTTTATTTGGGACTGCACCAACAAGGTAGTTACCTAATTTTCTACGAAAACAGCTACGAGGCTAGATTTACCTTTGCAGATGTCGCGACGGCAGATTTTGACGGCGGCGCGCTGCGTTATTACTTTAGCGTTGGTTCCCCGGCGCAAGTACTTTCTCGCTATACAGAATTAACCGGGCGCGCGCCGCTTCCTCCTCGTTGGGCGTTGGGATATCATCAATCGCGCTGGGGATATCGTACAGAACAAGCAGTCAGAGAAACCGCACAGCAGTTTAAAGCGCTGGACTTGCCTTTGAGTGCAATTCACATGGATATTGACGTTCA
>DNGG01000415.1:30722-33213 GCA_003486675.1 Cyanobacteria bacterium UBA11372 | reverse complement strand
ATTAACCATACAAGTCCGATACCAAGAGGGTCGATATATTATCATATCCGGTAGGTTCGGTTGTGTATAGTTTTCAATGATGTAGGGGCGGGTTTTACCAATCAATCGGTGGAACCATGAGATATGTTGTTAAACCCGCCCCGGCTGATTACTGATGCCACCGAACATAATATAAGTCCTGTTTTTTTGGGTTTGTGGCAGTAATTTAGGCTACAAGCTGCTAATCTTCCCTTAAATATTTGTGGAAAACTGGCAAAAATCTGTGGAAAAGTAGGCTTGTCTGTGGAAAAAATGAGAATGAATCCCCTTACTTTGACTGGGGATCGAAGGTAATGCGGTCAGACTTGTAAGTGGGGGGTTCAACGTGAATTAAAATTCTGACTGGGCTGTATCTGGCTTCCAAGCGCGCTTCTACCTCTTCAGTAATCTTGTGGGCAGTTTCCACATCCAAGGCATCTACAACCAGGTGCATTTCAATAAATAGCTGACGCCCGACAACGCCCCTAGAAGCTATATCGTGACAGTTGAGGACGCCTGGAACTTGCAGGGCGATCGCGTGAATCGCTTCCGGTGCGATCGCCATTCGATCCACCAACCAAGGTATATTTTCTTTCAAAACCTGCCAGCCGCTGCGAAATACCAACAACGCCACTGGAAAAGACAAAATTACATCCAACCATTGGAGTGCGGGCAAGTTTAACACCCGTGCCTGCCAGATACCAATCAATCCCAGCAGTACCGTAATTGTTACCCAGACATCGCTCATGGTATGCTGGGCATCCGCAATCAAAATCGGGCTAGCCACTTGTAAACCAACGCGGCGCTCGTAAAATGCCACAAATATATTGATACCCAGGACAAGTAGCAGTATCCACAGTTCTGGTGGTGATATAGCGATCGGTTTTAAACCTTGTTGTAAGCCTGCGATCGCCCGTTCAATAGCTCCTTGTATAATTTCAAAGCAGGCGATGCCTAAGAAAGCCGCAATACCCAAAGCACCCAAAGCATCAAACTTTTGGTGTCCGTAAGGATGGTCGCGATCTGGGTGGGGTGAAGCGAAGTGATTCGCTACCAATCCTAAGATATTATTGGCGCTATCTGTAAAACTGTGTAACGCATCGGCGAGCAAGCTCAGAGATCCCGTCCACCATCCCACCCCTGCTTTAATTGCCATCACCAATATATTCAGCAGCAGGGTGATGTACAAGACTTGACGGACTTTGGCGCGACGATCTGTAACCATTGGGGGAAAGATGCGATCGCTGGTAGATTGCACCCTCAACACAGGCGATGATTTTTATTCTAAAACTTGTTGCTGACGATGGCTATCCGTCTTTAGTAACGCTTTTTTAGCTAGGGCGTTACCAGAATCAATCTAAAATCTAAAATCTCTTTACAAGCATCCAATTTTGCGGTATTGTGTTTGGTTATCGGTTGCCGCAACCCAAAGCAAAGCAACCGATATCGACCAAAAACACATCGCACCTGCGATGAGTGGTTGCATAGGTTATGGTTGAGTCGGTTTTTTAGTGAGAATCAATGGATACAAGGGTTGTCATGAAAATTACGGGGATGGAAGCGAATCCGGCTCTAAAATGTTTAAACGCCATAATTGAGTAAGAGCGCGCGATCGCAGGCAAATAAAAAAAAGAACAACCCAAACATCCCAACCGAAAATCAGCCAAAACCCAAAAACAAATATTCCTGGGTGCGTTTGGCATTGGGGCTGTTTATCCTCGTCGATGCCATCGTTAAGAAACCCGGTTTCTTAGCTATTGTTGAGAATGGTGCAAGATCTAAGTATACAGAAATCCCCGCGTCACCGTGTCCCCACCTCACGAGCGTCCTCTTCAAGGCTGTTTGCCGCAGGTTTTAACCTGTCAAATAGGATTAGTGCAGATTGCCAAACTATATAACCTTGGCGACTCAGGTGCAATCCATCGGTAGTCAATTCTGGGCGCAGGTTACCCTGTTCGTTGCTGAAGAGGGGATACAGGTCTAAATATTGTATGCCTTCTTCGGATGCGATCGCAGCCAACTTGTCGTTGATTTCCCGAATGCGACTGTTGGGAATGGCGAGTAAGCGATCGCGTCCTTCCCAAGTTGTTGCTTCACCGCCGTGGGGTAAAATCGACTGCAAGACAATTTGGGCATCTGGATGGTTGCGTCGCAATCGCTGGAGGATTAACCGCTGATTCGACAAAATACTATCATCTTCAGACCTGCGAATCAGGTCGTTAATGCCAATCATGACAAAAATCGTCTCTGGCTGAGTACGCTCAAATAGTTTTAACCGCTGTAACAACCCTTCCGTAGTTTCCCCAGAAATTCCCTGATTTAGCCAGGTTTTGTCCTTGGGTAATAAATCTGGGGGAAACCACATACTCAAAGAATCCCCAGCCAAGATAGTTAAATGCTCAGGTTGGTTTTGGGCGGCTGCGTTGGCTTCCTGCTTCATAATCGCCATCCATTGATTGTAAGTCAGCTGGTG
>DNGG01000415.1:25493-30647 GCA_003486675.1 Cyanobacteria bacterium UBA11372 | reverse complement strand
GGAAACCACATACTCAAAGAATCCCCAGCCAAGATAGTTAAATGCTCAGGTTGGTTTTGGGCGGCTGCGTTGGCTTCCTGCTTCATAATCGCCATCCATTGATTGTAAGTCAGCTGGTGGCGCGGCCCTAACCCAGATGGTAAGCTTGGTGTTTCCGGCGCTAAACTCTGTTGAGCGGTTGATGCGCTGATGGGAAAATCGATGGGGGATAAATAATCTTTCAATAAGAGGATGACTGCCAACATCAGTAAAGCGTTGGCAACTAAGGATAGGTACGCCCAATTAGGAAGGGGTTTCGGGCGATGATACCGCCGATTGTATTTCACACGATTTGAATCGGATGGGAAAGGATCTGCTTTTTGATTGTGCATCTTCAAATGGTGTTTGACTAGCCCAAGTTGGTTACCGAAATCGGGTATGTAATATGTGAAACATTGGTCGGCGGACTTACGCAACTCAATTGCGCGATCGCAATACCTGCAAAAATCTCTGTCTGGAAGAACCGACATTTGCCAGTTCGGGTGTCATTGGCAAAGAGACTAATTGACTGGTTGTCCCTGAGCATCAACTTTCACAACTCGACCCCATTTTTCCAGCTGAGGCTTGACAATCGAGGCGTTACCAACAACCACAATAATAGGAGTGGATGAGATGTACTTGGCGGCTACCTTTAACCCCTCCTCTTGAGTCACCTTTTCGATCTTCTGGCGGTAGGTTTGATACTCCTGTAAAGGCAGTCCAGTCAATTGATAATTAGCCAATGCACCTGCCACCACAAAAGGATCTTCTAGACCTAAATCAAAGCGACCTAAAAGCTTTCCTTTGCCAGAGGAAAGTTCGCTTTCTAGGATTGGCTGAGTCTGGATGGTTTTTAATTCCTGCAAAATTTCGCTTAATACATCTCCAGCGCGTTCTTGATTAACATCTGTTGCCACGACAAAAGTACCAATATCATTATCACCCCAATTGAATCCACTATATGCACCATAGGTGTAGCCCTTATCCACTCGCAAATTCTTGT
Source organism: Cyanobacteria bacterium UBA11372 (assembly GCA_003486675.1). Lineage (GTDB taxonomy): Bacteria > Cyanobacteriota > Cyanobacteriia > Cyanobacteriales > Aerosakkonemataceae > Microseira. The sequence continues at coordinate 29,626 of DNGG01000415.1, read as the reverse complement.
ACAAACGGCCTAAAGATCCATCTCCCAAAACCGTATTCACTACTGAGAAGGGATAGCCATCAGGATTGCGGGCATTTAAGGCTAGATTCCCAACGCGAATGGTTGCTTGTTTTGAATCTGGGCGATCGATCAGGTAGATTACAGAAGTATCGCCCATTTGGTTGGGAGGATAAGCCAAAAAATTTGGCACTTCACCCGGTTGCCATCTGCCAAATACCCGCTCAGCTTCTGCTTTAGCTTCAGCTACAGTGATATCGCCCACGATTACCAAAAGAGCATTGTTGGGTTTGAAAAAAGTGTTATGAAACTCAACCAAATCCTTACGTTTGATATTGTTTATCGTTGCAGTTGATGTTATAAATCCGTAGGGATGGTTGGGATAAGCTATGCGATCAAACTGACGAGCGGCTAGCCATGAGGGATCGGTTTCTGAATCTATTAGAGCGGTCAGCATTTGGGGCTGAGCAACTTCAATTGCTGGCTGCCCAAATGTCGGATTTAGTGCCACATCCGCTAAAGTGTCGAAGGCAATCTGGTAATCTGTAGAGGGAGCATAGGTATTAATGGCAAGATATTCCAACCCAGTTCCAGCACTCACGGAGCCTCCTACCGATTCAATTCCCTGGGCAATTTCAGCCCCAGAGGCATTTGTCGTGCCTTGAATAATGGTTTCTGTTAGTAAACTTGCGATGCCTTGCTTGTTAGCTGTAACTGCCACGTCAGAACCACCTACGAGCAATTGCAGTTGTAATTCCGGAACTTCGTGATGTGGGACAAATATTGCCTTCAATCCATTGTTTAAACTGAATGTTTGATAGGGAGGAAACTTAGTTTCTTTAGCCGGGAAAGCTTTAGGAGGCTGGGTGCGACTGACTACCCCCGCTGGTAGCCCAGCTAGCTGTTCTGGAGTAGCAGGACTGGGTTTAAGTTGCTCGGAAGCAATCGGCACATCAATCGGTTCTACAAGCTTGCCTGGATAGGTTGCTAACTGTTCTTTGCCAGTTTTTAAGGTAATTATAGTGTTCATTGGTTTTTGGCAGAGGTAAGTTTGAGCAACTCGCTGGATATCTGCAACCGTAACGGCATCGAAGTTAGCAATTTCTTTCACTACTGCTTGGGGCGAACCAAATCGATGGGTAGCATTTTGCAGCGTACTTGCTGTATTCGCCACAGACGCTCGCAAACTACTAATTGAGCCAATTTTGATCCTCTTTTTGGCACGGGCTAATTCGGCTTCGCTCACGCCTTTAGCCATAACTTCTCTTAGTTGCGCTTGTAGGTGAGATTTTACTGATTCTAAAGATTGGTTGGCATTAGGAATAGCGGAAACTACAAAGAGGGATGCGCCTATATTTGCCTCAAGATTCGCCGAGGCGCTTGACGCCAGCCCTTGGCGAATTATTTGTTGCTGAAAACGGCTGCTCTCGCCAGCGCTCAAAATATCGCTTAAAAGGCTGAGGGCATAAAAATCAGGACCTTCTGAGGGAGCAACAACTGTGTAGTATACTGCTGGTAACTCAATCAAAGGATCGATAATAGTATCCTCATAACCAACTTTACAGCCAGTTTTACCATCGGTTTTCTTAATAGGAAACTGTGCGGGCAAAGGATATTGCTTGAGGATGGGTACAACTGGTTTCCCTGGAGGAATATCGCCAAAGTAAGCTTGTATTAAAGCTTTGGTCTGTTCAAAGTCGATATCACCAGCAATAACTAAGGTGGCATTATTGGGAATGTAATATTTATCGTGAAAAGCTTTTACATCTTCTAATGTTGCTGCACTGATATCTTCAATGCTGCCGCCTGGTTCATGCTCGTATGGTAAGTACCCACGGAAAGGAGTAGTAGCCAGATAAATTTGAGTACGACCATAAGGTGCATTTAACGTTTCATTCAACTCCTGAATTACTACCTGCCGCTCGGTGTCAAATGTTTCCTGAGTAATCTTTAATGATGCCATGCGATCGCTCTCTAGCCACAGGGCTAAGGGCAACTGATTGGCAGGTAATACTTGGACATAATCTGTGTTGTCAATATAGGTGAAAGCATTGGATTCTGCACCAACTGGCTCAAGATAGGCATCAAATTCTCCCTTCTTGACGTTATCCGAGCCATTAAACATCATGTGTTCAAATAGATGGGCAAACCCAGAGCGCTTTTGGGGATCGTTTGCTCCCCCAACGTAGTAACGGAGATTAACTGCAACGACGGGAGCCGAATCATCTTTGGCTAAGATCGCTCTTAAGCCGTTTGACAAGGTATAATCAACCAGCTCTGGCATGTAATTGGTAATATCCAGGCGATCGCTGGCAGGAAGTGAAGGTAATTGTATCAAGAGCGGCGTTAATAGTAATGTTGATAAGAACCACGAAATATATTTTTTTATATTTACCATATTTTTTTGATAATGCCCTGCTTCTACGGTGCGATCAAAAGAATTGGAAATCGCTATATAATATAGCTCAATTAAGGACGAAATCCTCCGGCTTATACCTTGTCAGGTTTAATAAAAGTGCAAGTCCGCAATTCTAGATTCCCTGTTTGGGGAGAATTGCGGACTGATGTTGCGAGTTGACCCTGAGAATATTCAGATAGATCCAGGCTATTTCGTAATGTCGGTAAAACTTAAACCGGAAGCAAATTCTTCGCCGTAACCTTCTTCGCCGTGTTCGTTGATATCGAGTCCTTGTTCTTCGACGATTGGTTTCACCCGCAAGGGCATAAACAGACCTAAAATCTTGAGGATGACAAAAGTGCCAATTGCGGCAAAAATATAGGTCGCTATCACACCGACAAACTGTTCCCACAATTGACCGGGATTGCCGAACAGCAAGCCATTGTCTCCTGCGGAGTTAACGGCTTTGGTGGCAAAAACGCCCGTCAGCAAGGCGCCTATCGTACCACCCGTGCCGTGGACGCCAAAGGTATCCAAAGAGTCGTCAAACTGTAGCTTAGCCCGCAAGCTGACGGCATAGAAACAGCAAACAGAGGTAATCGAACCGATGAGAATCGCACCAACTGGCGTGACGTATCCTGCGGCGGGGGTGATGCCTACCAATCCTCCCAAGAAACCGCTAGCAATTCCGACTGCGGTTGGCTTACCTCTCAGCACCCATTCCACAATCAACCAGGTTAACCCACCAGCAGCAGTGGAAATCATCGTGGTGACAAATGCAACCGTTGCCAAGCCGCCTGCTGCTAAGGCGCTACCGCCGTTAAAGCCAAACCAACCAAACCACAGCAAGCCGATACCGAGTAGAACGTAGGGTACGTTATGGGGTGCGGCGGGTCGATCTGGGTAGGTTTTGCGGGGTCCGATCATCAATACAGCAATGACTGCGGAGACGCCGGAACTGATGTGTACGACGGTTCCGCCTGCAAAGTCAAGCGCACCTAATGCACCAATCCAGCCTTTGCCCCAAACCCAGTGCGCTAAAGGAGAGTAGATGAAGGTAGACCAGAGCAGCATAAACCAGAAGTAGGCTTTAAAACTGATCCGTTCGACAATTGCACCGGAAATCAGGGCTGGGGTGATGACGGCGAACATCATCTGATAGACCATGAAGACTTGGTGGGGAACTGTTCCCGCATAACCGATCGGATCGGGTTGATCGGCGGCGACGTTGTTCAAGAACACCCAGTCTAAGCCGCCAATGAATTGTTCTATACCTTGAGCAAAGTTGTCGGCATTGAGGTTTTCTTTAGCTACATCGAAGGCGAGACTGTATCCCCACAGCGTCCAGGTGACGCCGACGAGTGCCATCAGCAGCAAGCTCATCATCATGGTGTTGAGGACGTTGCGCGATCGCACCAATCCTCCGTAGAAAAACGCCAGCCCCGGTGTCATCAACAACACCAGTGCTGAGGATATCAACATCCAAGCTGTATCGCCGGTATCGATCTTAGGCGCTTCCTCGGTGGCGGGAGACGCTTCTTGACGCGACGCATCGGGGGGCGCAACTGGCGCGGGGGTTATCACCCCTGCCGGAGCCGGAGTTTGCAACCCGGATGGTGCTGTAGAGTCGGGTACGGTTACTCCGGGTGCTGGACTTAAGGTTGCCTCTGGTGACGGCGACACCCCCGTCGGGCTAGTCAGTCCTGGGGCGGGACTTAACGCTGCCCCTGGTGGCACC
>DNGG01000415.1:0-25225 GCA_003486675.1 Cyanobacteria bacterium UBA11372 | reverse complement strand
TGCGGGTGCAGTCAGTTCAGGGGTGGGACTTAAGGTTGCCCCTGGTGAGGGGGAAATTGTGGTGGGCGCATTCAGTCCGGGTGTTGGACTGATGGTGGGCGATGCATCTTGGGCAAATACATTGCCCGACACGATACCGCCAAGCAGACACAGCGCTATTATGCCTGCAACTAAAACTTTTCTTAACACCTGCTCTGTTCCCTCAAGACAAACGAGTTGGGCGAATGACTTTCATTCAACTTCTCGGTAATTTAGCTTACTGTATTTATCTATACATTTAATATTAAAAAAATCTTATAAAATCCGCTTCCCTATTGATAATTTTGCTAGAAGAGTCAGTTTCTAAAGTTAAGGTTAAAATAGGCAACATTTTTTTGGTAATGTGATTCGCAGGCGGGACGGCGCTCAAGCGCCTACTACGAACAGACAGGAAAAATACCCGCTTTTTGAGCTAACTTCAAAGCCAGCTTTCCTAGCGGGTAAATTCGAGTTTAATTTGTCAAAAAAAGCAAGTATTAAACCCAACTGAAATAGGCGATTTTAGAGCGTTTTTGGCAGAGAAATCAGCCGCTCATACGCTTATGTTTGCTAGGAAAAGCGCCGGAACTGCCAGAGATGCCTCCAGCGCCTGCTTCTTTGAGGAAGCCGCTGTAAGCTTCCATGCCGTGTTCGCCAACATCCAAGCCGACGAATTCCTCTTCCGGGGAAACGCGGATACCAAGGGTAGATTTTAGCACCAGCCAGAAGATGCTACTGAGGAGAACAGTCATGCCTCCCACGGCGAGAATGCCGATAATTTGAGGTATTAAACTTTTCAAGCCGCCACCGGCGAACAATCCGTGGGGGCCAACCTTGTTACCAGCAATGTCAACCATCCAAGGATAGACACCGGGACCAACTGCAAACAAACCAACTGCCAAGGTTCCCCAGATGCCGCAGACGAGGTGAACCGCGATCGCGCCCACTGGGTCATCAATTTTGAGTTTATCAACGAAGGTGACGGCGAAAACCACCAGAATGCCCGCCACAATCCCGATCATCGCAGAGTTACCAACGGTAACCCAAGCACAGGAAGCCGTAACGCCCACTAAACCAGCCAATACACCGTTAATAATCATCGAAAGGTCGGGTTTGCCGAGATACACCCAAGCTACAACTGTGGAAGCCAAAGCGCCAAAGGCAGCAGCGGTGTTAGTGGTGATGGCAATGTGAGCGATCGCGCCTGGATCTGCTGCCATTGTAGAACCGGGGTTGAAACCAAACCAACCTAACCACAAAATTAAACAGCCCAAGGTAGCAATGCTCATATTGTGACCGGGCATGGCTACGCTTTCACCGTTTTGGTATTTACCCAAACGGGGACCTAAAAATGCCGCACCCATCAAAGCCGCCCAACCTCCTACCGAGTGTACGACGGTTGAACCGGCAAAATCCCAGAAGCCCATATCTTGCAGCCAGCCGCCGCCCCAAATCCAGTGTCCGGTAATCGGGTAAGCAATTCCCACTAGCAAGAAGCTGAAGATTAAAAAGGCAACAAATTTAATCCGTTCTGCTACTGCGCCAGAAACAATTGTCGCTGCGGTTCCGGCAAATACCAGTTGGAAAAAGAATTTTGCTAGCAGCGGTACGCCCGTCCAGTTAAGGGCGCTGAAAATGCCTTTGTAAGCTGTTCCCGTTGCTGGGCTGTTATCTGCTCCGATGAGGAAAAATCCGCCGCTGGTGCCGATAAAGTTATTGCCATCGCTGAACATCAAGCCAAAACCAATCGCCCAAAAAGCAATGGTTGAAAGGGCAAATACAATCAAGTTTTTGGCGAGAACGTTGACGGCGTTTTTCTGACGGCATAACCCGGTTTCCAACATACAGAAACCAGCGTTCATAAAGAACACCAACATGCCGGTAATCATCACCCACATCGTGTCCAAGCCGACTTTCAAATCTCTTTGCGCTTGGGCGACGCTTTCCAGGGTAGGCGCATTTTGCGCCATTCCCGCACAACTCCACGCCAGCACAATTAAAAAGGCCAGGGGGAAGCAAGCTTGCCAAGTGGGAGACAGCCGCCCGATAAATTGCCAGCTACTCGAAATTAGGGATTTTTTCGGTATTTTCCACTTTCTCTTTCTTGTTCTATAAGACATACTCGCGTCCAGGGTTATTTCTGTTAAAACGACTCTCAACGACTTTTGGGTAAAGCCGCTAATACCTCAAGTAAACTCAGCCGTCAATTGCATTTAGATTGAAGCTACTTTGGCTCCAAATCTAAATATTTGTTCTATACTACAGCCACTCAATTATTGTCACGATAGCGGGTTTTGGCTGTTGCAATGTAATTTACGACACAACCTGACAAATAAGCAAGCAATCTTGCAATAATTATGCTTGTTTAAATGTTAGCCCCAAATTGTAGCGCGATGTAAAGATAAATTACCCGTGGTTGTAGAGAAAAAAACTGTATTTTACAGTACAGTTTTGCACTGCCCTCAGAGCTACAAATACAGATTTTTTTAGGGCATCTCGGCTAAGTATTGCTGATAACCCAACTGGGAAAGACGAGCTTGCTTATCCATTACCGACTGGGTTAAGGTTTGACGATATTGTTGCACCCGCTCTAGTAATTCTGGTTGGTGAGAAGCCAAAATCTGTACTGCTAACAACCCGGCATTTTTGGCATTGCCAATGGCGACGGTGGCGACGGGAATTCCGGCAGGCATTTGGACAATGGAATAGAGCGAATCAACGCCTTGTAAGTGACGGCTGGGAACGGGAACGCCTATCACAGGCAAGGGGGTGAGAGATGCAACCATACCTGGTAGGTGGGCAGCGCCGCCAGCACCCGCGATAATCACTTTTAAGCCGCGCTGATGGGCAGATTGGGCATATTCTACCATACGTTCCGGGGTGCGGTGGGCAGAGACGATCGCGACTTCGCAGGGGATATCGAATTCTTCGATGGTGGCGATCGCTTCCTTCATCGTAGGCAAGTCGGAATCGCTGCCCATAATAATACCGACTAATGGGTAATTGGTCATTGGTGATTGGTAATTGGTCAATCCTTAGATATTCTGACAAACGATGAACGATTTCTAGCAAATGACTCTTGATCTTGATATTTTCAACGCTCGTCTGTTAGGTTACGAAGGCTTGCAGATGATCTTGGTCGATCGTCAGGGCAGGATTAAAGAAATTCTGCCGATGGATACCGTTAGCAAACGAGTTGCGCCAACCGACCTCAAAGGTTTAAATGTAGCGGGGGATTGGATTTCACCGGGTGGTGTGGATTTACAGATTAACGGGGCGCTGGGTTTGCCATTTCCCGACCTAACTCCTAAAAATGCCGATAAATTGCCTGAAATTTGCCAATTTCTCTGGCAACGGGGCGTAGATGGATTTTTACCAACTCTGGTTACCACTTCGGTCGAGAAAATTCAGCAAAGTTTAGCCGTTTTGACCGATTTCGCCGCCATACAGCCAGAAGATGCACCGACGGCGAAGATGCTGGGGGTGCATTTAGAAGGGCCATTTCTCAATCCCCAAAAGCGAGGGGCGCATCCGGCTGAATTTTTATTACCACTAACGATTGATAATGTCAAGCGGGTTTTGGCAGATTATGCCCAGATTGTGAAAGTGATGACTTTAGCACCGGAGTTGGACTCGACGGGGGAGGTAATAGGTTATTTGCGATCGCTTGGAATTACAGTGAGTTTAGGTCACTCGATGGCAACGGCGGCACAAGCGCAACGAGCGTTTGAATTGGGGGCGAGGATGGTAACTCATGCTTTTAATGCGATGCCGCCATTGCACCATCGGGAGCCTGGGTTGTTAGGTGCTGCTTTGGTGCATCGGGATGTGCGGTGTGGGTTAATAGCGGATGGAGAGCATGTCAGTCCGATAATGCTGGAGTTGTTGCTGCGGGCTAGCTTTTGCGATCGCGAAGCGTGGCGTCAGCCGCATCGCGGAGTTTTCCTAGTCAGCGACGCCCTGGCACCCTTGGGGTTACCCGATGGGATTTACCCTTGGGATAACCGCGAGATAGAGGTAAAAAACGGCACGGCGAGATTGCCAGACGGTACACTAGCGGGAACTACACTACCGCTGTTGGTAGGGGTGCAGAATTTGGTTAAGTGGGGAATATGCGAAGTGGAAGAAGCGATCGCGCTGGCGACGGTATCACCGAGACGTGCGATTGGAATAAAAAGCGATCGCACCCAGCAAATCCCAATCAAGAAAGACAAAACAAACTGCGATTACCTCGGTCAACCCGTTCGTCAATTGTTACGCTGGCATTGGGAAAAATCCACATCCTCACTCACTTGGCAGCGCTTGCAAAAATTAAGCCATAACAAGTAAATTTCGGGAATTACCGATGCCCATTTTGTAGCTACTGGGTATTCTGCGATTGTTGAGAAAACCCAGGAAGCGCGATGTTTATTCAAACCCTTGCTACCAATCCCCTGCTGTTTTTCAGAATAGTTTTAATCCTCATCCTCTCAGTTAGCTTGCACGAACTCGCACATGGCTTTGCGGCTATAAGTCAGGGAGACGATACGCCCAAAAAAACTGGTCACATGACGATCAACCCAATCGTTCATATGGGTTGGGAATCGATTATTTTTCTATGTATTGGCGGTATCTGCTGGGGGGAAATGCCCGTCAAACCATCTAAATTTCGTTCTCCCAAATGGGGAAATATTTTGGTGTCTGCCGCAGGGCCATTGCTAAATTTGGTTTTAGCATTATTGTTTATTCTGCTGCTCAGATTGTCCTCCAGCCCTCCAATTGATGGAATTTTAAGCTATCAATTTCTTTACCTGGGAGCCACTATTAATTTGTGTTTGTTTATTTTCAATTTACTACCAATTCCACCTTTGGATGGGTTTTACGTATTCAGCGAACTTTTCCCAGCCTTAAAACCGCTAAAAGATAGCCCATTTGGGTTATTTGCTTTGATGATTCTGTTTATCAGTCCCGGGTTCTCTGAGGGATTGTACGCGATTTCAAATGTAGTTATCGCCACAGCGAGTGGCATGGGCTGAATTTGGATGCCTAACTGAGCGCGGACAATGGTAAATTGAAACGTTGGGAACAGTGCAGAAAAATCCAACGTTATGAACGCAGTTGACGATAAAACAGTTGTTCGGGAATACTTCAACGCTATCGGATTTGACCGCTGGCGGCGCATCTACGGCGACGGGGAGGTAAACAAAGTTCAGTTAGATATCCGCCAAGGACATCAACAGACAGTCGATACCTTACTCGACTGGCTAAAATCCGATGGTAATCTAGCAGGACTATCAATCTGCGATGCTGGATGCGGCGTCGGCAGTCTCAGTATCCCCCTCGCTGAAGCTGGTGCTAAAGTTTACGCCAGCGATATTTCCGAAAAAATGGTGGAAGAAGCGAAGGAAAGAGCAAAAAATGTTTTGGGTAATGGGGAAAATCCTACCTTCGCCGTGCAGGATTTAGAAACCCTTAGCGGTCGCTACAATACCGTTGTGTGCTTGGATGTTCTAATCCATTATCCCCAAGAAAAAGCGGCTGAGATGATTTCCCATCTCGCATCTTTGGCAGAGTCTCGCTTGATTCTGAGTTTTGCGCCTAAGACCGCGATCTACAGTTTACTGAAAAAAATCGGCGATTTCTTTCCCGGCCCTTCTAAAGCAACTCGCGCCTATCTACACCGCGAAGCAGATATTATCAAAATACTGCAAAGCAATGGTTTTACAATCGGTCGCAAGGAATTGACGAGTACTCGCTTTTATTTCTCGCGGATGCTGGAAGCAACTCGTAAGTAAGTTGGCGTTTAATGGCACAACCTTGCACAGCACGGATTTTTAACTCGGATGCACGGATTTATGGAGGGTATAATGATGCGTGTGAGTTGGCAATCTGTGTTGTGCTTTTGTTTTTCTGACAATCTGCAATCTCAAATCTAAAATCTAAAATTCTTATGACTCAGATTTTTATGGCGATCGCATCCATCCTAGCAGGTCTTGCCGTTGCGGCTGGGGCGTTTGCTTCCCACGCTTTAAAGGATAAACTCACGGAACGGGCAATCGAAATTTTCGAGACTGCGGCTCGCTATCAAATGTATCACGCCCTAGCCCTATTATTAGTCGCCTTGCTGTTAACTCGCGTCGAGACGCCGCCGCCATTTCTCAACGCAGCAGGATTTGCCTTTATCGCCGGGATTGCGATTTTTTCAGGTAGCTTATATGCCCTCAGTTTATCCGGTATCAAATGGCTGGGCGCAATTACCCCCATCGGCGGTGCAGCATTTTTGATTGGATGGGGTTGTTTGGCAGTTGCCGCTTTTAACCTGAAATATTAATCCCGAAACCAAACATAACCAACGAAATAAGGATTATAACCTCTAATCCCTTATTTCTCTAATAAAACCAACCATCTCTGCCTACCTCTTACCTCTGCGTCCTCTGTTTCTCTGTGGTTCGTTAAATAGATCTTTCTCTAGAGCCTAATTTTAATCCTAATCTCACAAGAAAGACGGGCAGAATGCCCATCCCACAAGAAAAATCTAATAACCAACTATGACTAATTCTGTTTCATATTCTTTTCTAACACCTCAAAGCTTTATCGAGCGCACTGCGACTGTGTTTCGGGATAAAGATGCGATTGTTTATCGGCAAAAGCGGTGGACATATGCACAATTTGTCGCCCGTGTCAAGCAATTGGCGAGTGCTTTGCAAAAGTGGGGGATAAAAAAAGGCGATCGCATAGCCTTCATCTGTCCCAATATACCCCCAATGTTGGAAGCACATTTCGGCGTCCCTCACGCGGGAGGCGTTTTAGTTGCGATTAATATCCGCCTATCATCTAAAGATATTCGCCATATTTTAAACGACTGCGGAGCGCGTTTAGTTTTCATCGATACCGAATTTTCCCACTTAGTCGCATCGGTAAGAGCAGAACTAGAAAGCGTTGAAGCAATTGTCAATATTGTAGATGACCAAGCCGAAATTCAGGGCGAACAATTGCCCGGAATGGAATACGAAACCTTTCTAAATGAAGGCACAGCAGAAGCAGTTTCATCTTGTTTAGAAGATGAAACAGACCTAATATCTATTAACTATACCAGCGGCACGAGTGGAAACCCTAAAGGTGTGATGTACACGCATCGCGGCGCATATTTGAACGCTTTGGGCGAAGCTTTAGAAGTGGGAATGAACAGTCAAAGTGTTTATCTGTGGACGCTGCCAATGTTTCATTGCAATGGATGGTGTTTTACTTGGGGAGTAACGGCGGTAGGGGGAACCCATGTTTGCTTGCGAAAGTTCTATCCAGAAACGGCAATCAATTTGCTGATGAGTGAGGGGGTAACACATTTTTGCGGTTCACCAACGATTTTGATCGTGTTAGTAAATGATCGAGCGATCGCCAAACTATCCCTATCCCATCCGTTGCGCGTCACCACCGCTGGCGCACCCCCATCGCCCACAATAATTCAGGCGATGGAAGAATTGGGAATTGAGATTACCCACACTTATGGTTTAACAGAAACTTACGGTCCTCATAGCATATGCGAATGGCAAAAACCTTGGGATAATTTACCTATAGAAGAACGCGCCCGCCTGAAAGCGAGACAGGGAGTTCCTTATATCCATGCAGCAGAAATGCGCGTTGTCGATAAAGATATGAACGATATCCCCGCCGATGGCGAAACAATGGGCGAAGTTGTCATGCGGGGAAATAACGTGATGAAGGGTTATTTTAACGACCCCGAAGCGACTGCAAATGCCTTTCGCGGCGGATGGTTTCACAGCGGCGACTTAGCTGTAATGTATCCCGATGGGTATATTGAATTAAGAGATCGGGCGAAAGATATAATTATTAGCACTGGTGTAAATATTTCCACCATTGAAGTCGAACGGGCAATTTACAAACATCCCGATGTGTTGGAAGTTGCGGTTATTTCTATCCCAGATGAAACGAGGGGTGAAGTTCCCAAAGCTTTTGTAACTTTAAAACCAGATACTAAGACAACGGAGAAGGAAATTATCCAGTTTTGTCGCCAGCATTTAGCACTTTTTAAATGTCCCAAAGCTGTAGAATTTTGCGAATTGCCTAAAACTGCAACGGGTAAAGTGCAAAAATATCTGTTGCGGGAAAAAGAATGGGTAGGTTATGACAAGCGGATTAATTAGACCTATCCAAAAAAGTATCTAAAGGCGGGCAGAATGCCCACCCCACAATAATTATTGCAGATATCTATTAGGGGAAAGATATGCAAACTAAAACCGAAAAACGCTACTACACCCGCGAAGAATATTTGGCATTAGAGGAAACCGCTGAATCCAAAAGCGAGTACCATGATGGAGAGATTATTGCGATCGCTGGCGGAACAACGAATCATAACAAGATTGCCCTTAATGTTTGCCGAAAATTTCCCTTGACAGTGAAAGGGCAAAATTACGAGATTTTTATGAGCGATGTTCGCTTATGGATACCGCGTTATCGTCGTTATGTGTATCCGGATGTGATGGTGATTCAAGGAGAACCTGTTTATGAAGGAAGTGGTACAACGGAGGTAACGAATCCTTTGTTAATTGTTGAAGTTTTATCTAATTCAACCAGAAACTACGATCGAGGAGATAAGTTTGATTATTATCGGTCAATACCTGAGTTTCGAGAATATATCTTAATCGATCAATACAAATTTCAGGTTGAGCAGTTGGTTAAAACTGCTGAGGGTAAGTGGAGTTTGACTTATTATGAATCATCGGATGCAGTTTTAGGACTTGATTCGATAGATTTTCAAATGCCATTAAGTGATATTTATGAACGGATTGAATTTGAGAATGTAGAAGAGTGAGGAAATTAAGCGATCGCAACTTCTTTTCCACAGGTAAGTTAAAAAAGGTTTATTTTCGGGGATTGTGAGTGGGAAAATTTTTTGCTTGTCAAGTCCTCAATCTGAATTCTTATATTTTGTCAGTCATCATTCGTACACATTGCTTCACCACTTGGCAATTTAACACATGCTTTAAGGTTGCTACCAGGCCCCATACTACCGTAATGTTGATTAATTCCGTCAGACTCAACTGTGTATAGACCGTATTTATTACCTTGAAAATCTTCAACATAGAGCATTGAGCCAATTGCCATTGAACCATACTGTACCTCAGCTTTTGCCCAAGCTGCATTACATCTCCCTGAGAACCTTAGTTCAAGCTTAGTTCCGTCGGGTAATAAACTTAAATCTATTGTTCTGGCATCTTTGTCACATTTTTGTTCTCTGGGATCGCGATTAATACATGATTCTCCACGACACAAGGGAGCAAATTTTTTGATTATTCCCAAGTAAGTCGGGATAGCAATAGCCGAAAGGATTCCAATCATAACAATTACAATTAAAGTTTCTATTAAAGTCCAACCTTGGTTGGCGGTCTTTACGAACTTTTTCATCGCCGTTGAGAACACCATAAATTTAGCTACAAGCGCTATCATTTAAGTTAGATTTATCCACCGCATTAATTTGGTGGGACAAGGGAAGGATTGACAAAACTCGTACATTTTGGTTCGCCACTTGAGGGTTGACTACAAGCTCTGATCTCAATGTCTCCAGGTCCCATATTGGTGTAACGTATCATCTCCCCAGATGGAAGTTGAATCTCTTGAGATGCACCGTATTTTTTTCCTTGAGTATCTTCAAGGTAATCAGTTCTGGGAAAAAGTTGTCCTGTAGTTCTGACCCACGTTGAATTGCATCGCCATGAATACCTCAGTTCAACCTCAACAAATGAAGGTGCATAACCCTTGTCTCTAGTCGTTATAGTTATCGCATCTTTGTCGCATGTGCTGTCTTTTGGATTGCGCCCAATACATAAGTGACTACGGCATAGGGGTCTATCTATCACTGTAGTTCGCACTAAAAGTATTGCCAAGGGAAATATTGAAACTATAAGCAATAGAAAAAGTATTTTTAACGGATGGCGAAAAGGTTGGCTGAACCAATATTGCCAATTCCGAGGAACTACTGCCGACTTTTGGAATATTGGCAACCCCTTTTCAACAGCTTCTAAATATTCCAAAATTACTTGTGTATTTTCAGGTCGCTCTCTTGGCAATGGAGCTATCAGCCAATCAATCAAATTGGCAAGCGGTTCGCCTACCGTCGGGGCATGGTTTCGCCAAATGAATTTATGAGTTTGAGGATCTTTAGGAAGCTCCTTTAAGCATTTTCCTGTTAGCAGACAAACAAGAGTGCAACCGAGAGCATAGAAATCAGATTGTGGCACAGAGTTTCCATTTATTTGCTCCGGTGGGGTGTAATATTCTGAATGCAATACTGTTACCTCACGTTGCTCAGAGATTTTGGATAGATAAGTGTTGGTGACTTCCCTCACTGTTCCAAAATCAATCAACACAAGCTGCCCATCAGGTTTCAACATGATGTTGGATGGCTTAATGTCCCGGTGAAAAAAATGCTGTTCATGCAAGTATTTCAGTATTTTTACCAGTTGTTTTAACCATTCAATTGCTTGTTCTTTTGTGATGGGTTGATTACCCCTCTGCTCTAGCCACTCCTCTAAATTATGTCCATCAATTTTCTCCATAACCAAGCAGTGAAACGGTTCGCGGGCGGACTCTAGCCAAGTGAAATATCCATCTTCTGGTTCCACTCTGGCAATGCCAGGATGATTAAGCCGCTTCAAGACATCTGCTTCCCGCTTAAATAGAGAAAGCACCTTTTGTTTGTCTTCGGGGTTGCAAAATTGTTCGAGATTCAGAACTTTTAGAACTTTTGGTGTTCCTCTGTCATCCACTTCAAAGATTTTGCCAAATCCTCCTCCTTTACCTAGCTCTTGAACAACCCGATAGCGCTCTCGAATTAACATTCCTGCCTGAATCATGGTTGTTTTAATTCACTTTATATTTGACCGAAACGATTAATAACGTACTTCCTAACTACAGGCTGGAGTGTGAAAAGGTCTTCATCTCCTTCTGTAATTTTTTCAATCAAAGATAGACATAGCAAAGAATCCAGCGCCTCCATTAATTTGGAGGTTGATATGGGTGGGGAAATCTCCGATCTCAATTGGTCGATGCCAAGCGAATCGCGAGCAATCGCTAACTGGCGCATTACCTTTATTTCTAAATTGTGTATTTGCTCAAACTGCTGTTCTAAAACTTTTTCTATTCGCCCCAAAAATGTTGTATTTTTTTCAATAAAATTAGAGGCTTTCCCTGCAAATATTTTAACAATACAAGCCGAAACTATCTTCAGATATAAAGGATTACTTCTATAGTGTTCGATGATGCTATCCCATTCATTTTCGTCAACTAACCCTACTTCTCTAAGGATCTCCCGTGCTGCATCTAGCGTCAAACCCTGTATTTTGTAAGAACGCACGGGGCCAGTTCTGCTTTCCAATAAGTCAATTTCTCTAGGTTTCTCCGAACTGGTCAGCACTAAACAGCTCCGATGCTCCGATTCACCTACTTGTCTAAATAACATCTCATACTCCTGATATCGCTCTGGATATCTTCTTTCCTGAACCGTTTCTACTCCATCAAGTACCACCAGACAGCGGTTCGTTTGTAAACACTTTATTAGCCGCGAGATGCCACTGGCGACGGTTGTTGGTAAATCCGTTTCCTGCTCGTCAGAGAAGAATTCGATCAGATCTGTCAGGATGTCTTGGATAGGTGGAGCGTGGCGGAGGCTTCGCCAGATCGTATATTCAAATTTATCGGTAATCTGTTGCGCCAGCTTCACAGACAGAAATCGTTTGCCAATCCCTGCCATACCCCACAGCAGCACCAGTCGGCAGCGATCTGTTAGAATCCATTGCTCTAGCTTGGCTAATTCTTCAGTACGTCCGTAGAAAACCGAGACATCTGGGGCTTCGCCCCAATCCTGGCGCTGGTTGCTGTTCGCTGCTTGATGCCCAAAATGATCGGCGGCAGCCTTATGGTCATCCGGCTCCAGATTCAACCCAAAGGCTCTGAAAAGACTCTCTAGCTTCGATTTATCAGCCCCTGCCCGTCGATTCAATATATGGGAAATCGTATCATTAGATACAAAATTGCTCGACTTTGGATTATCAGCAGAGTGAGTCCGTTCAGTTCGTGCTGATATGTCTGGTAAGGTGTATCCATTTGGAAACGCTTTTGCGATCGCCTCCTTAATTTTCTCCAATCCTGTTTCAGTCAGTATCTGACCCCGTTTGCGTCTGGCTGTGCGTGAAGTCATTGAAGTTGTATAGATTATCTCCGGGTTAACGGGACTTTAGTCGAGCTGAAGGCAGATAACAGCTTTTTGCCGATTTTAAAGGAGTTAGTAAATTTCAGTTTCTAGATTTTAGAGTAGCTGAAACATTTTCTGGCTTTGGCTTAAAAAAATTTAAAACAAAATCCTTAAGTCCTGTTCTTAACAGCGCTTAACAGCCTTTTCTGCGGCGCACGATTCTTGCATTTTGGAGAGAATGCCAGCATCAAACCTTTCAAAGGGATGAGTCAAGAAATTAAATTAGGTATCAATTATGAATTGGCTTCAACCTAAACAAACAGTTTCTCTGCTTCTGTTAGGCTCACTTGCAACCGTCAGTACTGTAACAGCGACTCGCTTGGTCAACCCTAAACCAGCTGTGGCAGCTCAGTTTTGCCAGTGTGTGGCATACGTAGCAAACCGCTACGGTATCAATATACCAGCTAATGCCAAAGATGTAGGCCCGGTTCTAGCCCGGAATGGATTTCGCCAGGTTGGCCCAACTGTGGGTGCTGTGGTGGTAATGCAGCCTTCGTTTCCAGGTGCAGACAAAACTTATGGTCATGTTGGGGTAGTTGAAAGCCTTCAGCCTGATGGGCGCATCAGTGTACGCGGAGCGAATCAGCTTGGTAACAAGTTTACCGAGTATGACTGTAACAACGTTACGGTGATTGGCTTTGGCAACAGTGTCAATGGTCGGTCTGACGTATCATTTTGGGTTCGGGGAAACAGTAACCCGAATCCACCGCCGAGTGGTTTTAAGCCAGCTAACTTCTCTGGCTGGGTTATGTCAACTACAGGGGTGAATTTTCGCAATAGCCCTCGTTTAGCGGATCGCAGCAACCAGACCGCAGCTTATCGTACAACGCTTTCGTTTGATGGTTGGATTTACGGCGAGACAGTCACTGACTTACAACTAGGAACTCCTGATGCTCGATGGTTCCGAATCGCAGGGACAAGTTTTTGGGTTCCTAGCGCATATATCTATGGCAATCCGCCTAACTCGCGTCCAATGCCCTAGATAACGACTCAATTTATTTATTGACTGATTGTTTCTAAGTTGAATTACGCGATCGCACCTCACACTAATGTGCGATCGCTATTCCTTGCTGAACGTTTTAACCATTGAGGAGTACAAAATGATTAACCAAGACTATGTGTTTCTAAAACAATGCAGCAAACTAGCTGTACTTTTTGCTCTGTCCGTTCCAATGGTTGCTATTACCGCTCAGAAGACTTTAGCCATTCCTATTGCACCTCTACTCGATCAGATGGGGCGTCGTGCGTTGGAGGGCTTGCTGGGTGTTGGCTCTAGCTCTCAACCATCACCTGTCAATCAAGAATCAATAAACACCCAAGTCCCAGCTGGAGATCCGGGCGCTTATTCGCCTCCCAATTCACCACCCGCCTATCCACCACCAGCTAATCCACCTGCTTATCCTACCTACGCTCCGGCCTCCGCCTATCCACCACCTGCCTATCCAGCACCAACTTATCCAGCACCCGCTTACCCACCAGTCTATCCACCACCAGCTAATCCACCTGCTTATCCTACCTACGCTCCGGCTTCTGCCTATCCACCACCTGCCTATCCAGCACCAACTTATCCAGCACCCGCTTACCCACCAACCTATCCACCACCTGCTTATCTACCTGTTTATCCCGCTTATCCACCAGCGCGGTCAAGCCCTCCTGTAATTATCAACAACTTTTAAGAGACTTGTAGGTTGGGTTTCGCTGTCGATCAACCCAACAAATTCAGATTTATGGATGATGCAGGTACGCTAGTATAAAATTGAATTAGAGAGTGCGATCGCGCAGCGTGCCGGAGGCATATCGCTTCTAATTTATTCTTCATTTCCCATCAATTCATCTATCAACTCACGCAAATCATCATACTGATAAGGAGGTCGCTTCCTCACTCCCAAAACAGTCAATAACTTTAGTTCTTCTTCGATCGCATACACAACTCGCCAAGACTCTACCCTAATTCGGTAGAACTCGATGTTCAGGGAAACTTCGTCACCCAACTCTGACATATCCATCAGTTTAGTATTATGCGGTCTAGGTGAGGAGCGCAACTCTTTGAGCAAATCGATTATTCGTTGCCGCATATTGCCCGGTAAGGCGCGAATTTCCTTGCGTGCTGTGCTAGTTACTTCAACTTGATATAAGTCCATCTGCAATTAATTCTTGTTCTAAATCATCCAAAGAAATAGTCTCAAGTTTACCAGCTTTTTTCTGCTGCAACCACTCTTGAAAAATCGCAGCATCTTCCCGATTTTCCAAAGCTTCTACCATGTTTTCCCAGGATGCTAACAAAGATTCCCAAACTTCGATCGGGATAATTACATCTGTTTTCTTTCCGTTAGCATTGGCAACATATTTAACTGATTTTATATATTCTTTAATAGTCATTGCCTTTTACCGCTTTTCAATCCTTTTTTTAATTATACTGAAATAAGCTTGTTTTTGCTTAGAAGTGCGTTCGCGCAGCGTGTGCGCCAGCACGTATCGCGCAGCGTGCCGGAGGCATATTGCTATCCATTATCTAATAAAGCATGAAACCCAGAGCTTGGCCTGCTCTGGGTTTCGGTATACCGCTATTTGCACGCGCCATTGCTTTTAAGCCAAGAATTCAATCTTTACATCGTCGTGTTCTACCACTTAAACTACCGGAGCAAGTTGGGCGCTCCAGGCAGGCTACGATCCCGCATCCGACGATAATAGACTCGTTGGCGTTCGCTTTGGCATCCAGCGGTGAATGCTGAGTTTGGAGTAATAGTCTGAGTTTGAAACAGTGCCGACTACGCTTAATTTTTATCTGGATCTGACTGGGGCTAATACCAGCGATCGCAGGAATTAAGCTAGCACGATTGAAATTAAAAATTGAGTTTTAGCTTTGGATTACTCCTGTCTTTTAATATAGCTCAAACCTTCTAAAAATGCAAGCAAACAAAAACCCGGTTTTTTGAATAAACCGGGTTTTTAAGTGTTTTTGATGGTGTAGGGGCGGGTTTTACCAATCAATCCGTGGAACCACGAGATATTTCGTTAAACCCGCCCCGGCTTAGGTTACCGATGCAACCGCACATGATATTAAATTAAATTACCCCAGCAAATACTGAAACATTCTTGCCGAAATATGCTGCTGTTCTGCTTCCGTATTATTCGCTTCCTCGCGGGCGAATTTAACCGCTTGACTCAGCTTTTCAATGCGCTCCAACAATTCTTTAATCCGCGTCGCAGGCATCGCACCGGAAAACTTTACCGTGCGCCAATATCCCACGGTCACATCTTCGTAATAAACCTCAACTTGAGCTGGGTGTTTATCCGTTGCTTCCGCCTTTACATGGTTGCGCGGAATTTTCTTCGTTTTGAGGGTTTGAATCGCTTCCGTTGCCCAACAATCTGCTGAATTATCAAACGTCCAAGTTTCGGAGGCGTCCAAAACGGGCAGCTTTTTAATAAATGCCTGCAAGTCTACTAACTGTTTTTCCAGAAACAGCAAATACGCAACAGGCACTTGAGTCAAAACAATTTGACCATCGACAACAACATCCGCCCGCGCGTGGCAATTTACCCAATCTTTAGTTGCTGTTACGTCAAACAATTTAGTCAAAACTTCTACCGTTTGGCGCAGCACTTCTTCTGCCTTCACTTGCACCCGATTCGACTCAGGTGGCAGTTGTTCGCCTTCTTCATCTTTGGGACGATAAGTGCGAGCAATTCCGCTAAACAATGCAGGCTTTTGTAACGTTTGCTGAATCCCTGTCAGTTCTTGTACTGACTTGCTTTTAATGCCTTTTTCAATAGCAATAATTTGGTTCAGGCGCGCCATGACGCCTCCTTTTTTAATCTTGAGCTTTGTATTATTTGTAGCACTATGTAGCTCATCCGTCAAGAAACCCGGTTTGTTGTTACGCAGAAACCGGGTTTCTGTACCGCTTTTATAGCGGTTTGCCGCTGGATGAGGTACACCAACAGCTGTGTGCGGGCACCCTTAAGGGTGCCGCTACACAAACTTGCGCCAAAAGGCTATACCTCACTCGCTGGCAATCTGCTTTTAAGGCACAAGAGAAAAATCTCTCCCTTCGATTTCGGGTTTAGCTTGTGCCGAGTTGCTTCCCCCAGGATGGGGTGGACGGTTTCTGACACCCGCCTCGGCGTCACCATCGGGAAACTCGTCATCGGGAGGATACCAACGATATCTCCTTGAACGGTGCGTCATGGCTTGATAAATATCGAAAATTGCCCGAAAAAAGCCGTAAGTGCCCTCGGCAAGCAAACAATAGATAAATTGCATGGCTTCCATTTTATATCATTTTACGATATATTGTATAATAATACATCGTAAATAGATATAAAGCGATGCAAGTCAAAATCGATCCAGAGAGTTTCCTACCCTTGAAACCGGCGGCGTTTCACATTCTGCTGGCGTTGGTGGATGGGGAAAGGCACGGTTACGGCATTATGCAGGAAGTGCGACAAAGTACGAATAACAGCGTCAAACTTGGTCCGGGTACGCTTTACGGCACGATTAAGCGTCTGCTGGCGGATAAACTGATTTTGGAGTCGGAAGAAAGACCGGATGCTGAATTAGATGATGAACGTCGCCGCTATTATTGCCTGACAGAATTAGGTCGCCGAGTTATTACTTTGGAAGCGCAACGTTTAGCCAGTTTAGTTAACATGGCTGCGGCGAAAAAGTTGCTGGATGGAAGGATTGCGGGAGGCAATTTCTAATGTCAAGTTTTCTGCGCGATATTTCGGTTTGGTTCTATAGCATATTGCTATTAGCCTATCCTCCAACCTTCCGTTGGGAATACGGTCAAGAAATGACTCAACTATTTCGGGATATGCTGCAAGATTCTATTCGGCAACGGGGATGTTTGGGAATTTTAGAAGTGTGGTTTTGGGTGTTGCCGGATTGGGTGACAACTGTGAGGCAACAGCGCTTACTGGCGGCGAATTATTACCGAGCTAGATGGATTTTTGCTAGAGTGGTACAAGCTGCGATCGCTTTAATTTTTTTAGCTTTTGGTTTTGTTTATTGGTTTTATGCTCAGCAGTAATGCATATTATTTTATCTCGTTGGTAGCGAGGCAGAGCCTCCAGGTATCTCGTTCCCAGGCTCCAGCCTGGGAACGAGGCATCGGTGGGCTGCTGCCTCCTGTTTTCAAATGAGTTTTTCTGCTTGGCAATATATTTTTATTGGGGCTTCGCTGAAATACTTAAATAACGCCGGACATAACCAACCTTCTATATTTTTATCTTGCCAACGATACCAATTGCCGCCGTATTCTTCTCTAATCCAAACTAATTCTGCTTGATATCCTGGGAAAGGATTGGCAGAAAACAAAAGCTTAAAACCAAACTCAGCTTTGGGGATATCTTGAACTAAAATATCAATCATTTGGGGGATGCCGCTAACAAAGGGTTCTCGTTCAAGTCCGACTCGCTCGTCATCAAATACCCAAGTACCTTGGTAGCGATAAGGAAAGATTACCAGCATTGCGTTAGACATTTTTTCAACCTTGTATTATAGTGGTAAAGTAGTTAAATTATTGATTGTTTCAATTGTAACCGCTCGCTCATAAAAAAAGCAGTAAAACTATGGATGAGACCGGAGAAATAAAAATTTATCTGAAACGGGAAGACCGCCTCAAAGAACGGTTTTATAAAGCCAATAATGCACTGTTAAATCAATATCACACCTTCAACGATCCGGCACTGCTGCTGCCGAAGATGGTGGAAAGTGAATTACCTGTCAACTGTCAACTGTCAACTGCTTATTGGCGTCTCTTGTAATCGAAACAGTGTATCTTGTTATGAGTTGAGAGCGATCGCATACACCCCATGTGCCGTTTACTAGGCTACCTCGGTTCGCCGATTCTGTTAGACTACCTACTGAATAAACCCGAACATTCCTTAGTTGTCCAAAGCTATCAACCCCGGGAAATGACCGCCGGATTGCTCAATGCCGATGGTTTTGGCATTGGTTGGTATCATCCTCAAAAAGATACCGAACCGTTTAGGTATAAAAATACGCAGCCAATTTGGAGCGATGTTAACCTACCGAGTCTCAGTCGCTATATTGAGTCGGGGTGTATTATTGCCAACGTTCGCAGCGCTACTCCCGGTTTAGCGGTAGATTTGAGTAACTGTCATCCGTTTCAGTATGAAAAGTTGTTATTTACACACAATGGATTTATTCAGAATTTCCGCCAGACATTGTATCGGGAAATACGCGATCGCATCAACAACACCGCCTACCAGGCGATCAACGGCACTACCGACTCAGAACATATTTTCGCCTTACTAATTAACGAATTGCAAGCGTCTCCCGATATTAATTTGGCAACAGCATTGCACAAAACTCTGATAAATTTAACCGAACTAGCAGAATCTTATCAAGTGAGCTTTTCTGCCAACATTATTATCAGCGATGGGCATAGTTTAATTGCCAGCCGTTTTGCTCATAATACCGCCACTCCTTCTTTATACTGGTTAAGGGACGATCCAACATTTCCCAATGCTGTAATAATTGCTTCTGAACCTTTATTTACCGGCAATTGGATGAGTTTTGCAGAACGCAGCATAATTAGTGTAGGTCAAGATCTTGATCTAGAAATTTATGAATTTTAAAACCAATAATACCGCTCCTGAAAAACGTCAACAAATAAAACAGTGGATGCAGCAATGTCGCGCTTCTACCCTCGCATTATTTGAAGGCATAGAATACGATACATTTTGCCATCAAGCGCATCCTGATTTTAGTCCAATTGGCTGGCATTTGGGTCACATTGCTTTTACTGAATCTTTGTGGTTATGGGAACGTTGTGCTGGAATGCCATCGATTTTTTCCCAAGAATATCGCCGCTTATATGCTGCCGATGGATTGCCCAAAACAGAACGGGTAAAATTACCAACAATAGAGCAAACTTGCGACTATTTGGATAAAGTCAGATCGCAGGTATTTGAGTATTTAGAAATGGCACCTTTAGACGAACAAGAACGTCTCTGGCGCTTTATCCTGCAACACGAAAGTCAGCACTGCGAAACAATTATTTTGGTAATTCTTGTGGGGCAGGCGTCTCGCCTGCCAAAGGTGGGGCAGGCAGGATGCCCACCCCACAAGAGAGATATTTCTGCACCCCAGATCGCGCAGGCAGGATGCCCACCCCACAAGAGAGATATTTCTGCACCTGTTGATGAAATCATTGAAATTCCGGGGGGTGAATTTGCAATGGGAAATGATTCAATTGATGCCTTAGATAACGAAAGTCCCCGTCATCGAGTTGACTTGGATACTTATTATATTGACCGATATCCAGTTACTTGCAAACAATATCGGGAATTTATGCAAGCGGGAGGATATCAAAATCCCAAATTGTGGTCAGATGAAGGTTGGAAATGGTTACAAGAAAACCCAGTCACAAAACCACTGTACTGGATAGATGATTCAGATTGGGATAATCATCCCGTTTGTGGCGTTTCCTGGTACGAAGCAGAAGCTTATGCAAACTTTGTGGGAAAGCGACTACCAACAGAAGCAGAATGGGAAAAAGCTGCTAGTTGGAATTCACAAACCGGGCAATCTAGCACTTATCCTTGGGGAGAAACAATACCAGATTTTCAGTTATGCAATAACAACCATCAAATTTGGCAGACAACGCCTGTAAATGCCTATCTGGCCGGAAAAAGTGCTTGCGGTTGTTATGATATGTTGGGGAATGTTTGGGAGTGGACGGCTACCTGGTTTTATGGTTATGATGGTTTTGCCAGCTATCCCTATTCTGGATATTCCCAAAGTTATTTTGATGGGCAACATCGAGTATTAAAAGGCGGTAGTTGGGCAACTCGTCCTTGGGCGATGCGCTGTAGTTTTCGTAATTGGTATTATCCGGGGTTACGGGAAATTTTGGCAGGGTTTCGCTGTGTTAGTTATTAATCATTGTAGTAGAAACCCGGTTTTTCTAATAAAACCTTCGCCAATTTTCTGAAACGCGCCACGCTAAAGCATGGCGCTACACAAACAAAGCCTGCCTTCGCAGGCTCAAATTCTCACAGGCTGCCTCCGCAGCCTTTGAATGCAATAGCGACACCCTTAAGGGTGTCGGATGCAAGGCGAAGGTATTGTCTAAAAAACCGGGTTTCTTAAATCCGTCAATTGCTTGTTTTATTACTTAACCCCGTTAGTCTAATCAGATATTTCAACAAAAAGAAAGTCCGAGGTAAGCGGTGAGGAGTCGGGAGTGAAAAATCAGGGTTGATATTGTATAATTTATTTTGTAAAAGATTGAGTGCTTGGTCAATTTCTTGGGCGCATTGGCGATACCTGGATAAAGATTTACCAACCGGATCTGCAATGTCCAATGAAGTTGGATCGCCGACAAATTCTTTGAGGGTAAATGTTTTGTTGAGAAGTTGGGGAAAGAGTGCGATCGCCAGATACTTATGCAGCCTTGTCATCGTCAGTGCTAAGTCTGCCCATGAGATTAATTCTAAACTAATCCCTTGGGGCTTTTTATCGTATTGGATGCCATACTCTGATAATATAGTTAGTGAGTTAGACGCTATTGTAAAACGCTTGTTTGCAATAATTCCAGCGGAACGAACTTCAATTTCATCTAGTTTTCCGAGTAGCCGAATTCTTTCTTGAAATAGCGCCTCCGCCATCGGACTGCGACAGGTGTTACCCGTACAAACAAATAATATTCTCATGGACAAAACTGATGAAACAATATACTTAACACAAGTTGCTAGTTATCAACTGTGGCGTTGCTAATTGCAAGAAAAGCTAATTGCTAATGTAGGATTTTTACTGATTGAGCGATTAGCCATTAGCCATTAGCCGCTCTTCGAGAGATAACTAGCAACTTGAGTTACTTAACACAAGTTGCTAGTTATGGAGTATAACATAGGTAATTGGTAATTGAATTGAATGAACTACCCCTAAATCTTCTAGGATAGGCGTCTCGCCTGTTTTGGAGTTTCTTTGACTTGCAAACTTTAGAAAAATAGGTTTGGCATAGGCTAGCAAATGGTCAAACTCAAAATCTTAATTTTTTTCTATATTCATCTGGAGCGGTTAAGCAACCATTTTGTGTAATAATTTGCTAGGGAGGAATATTAAGAGGGAAACCTATGGCTTAAGCGAGATTTTATAGCTTATAGCTTTGTGTTTAACTGGATTATGGCCCAATAACAAGCAATACGGATCAAGCGATCGCATCTGATAACTGCAAATGCGATCGCTGCCAACTAACGGAGGTTGAATGTATACTTCTCAGACTGCAAGCAGCATGAGCGTTGCACCTTACCCAATCGAAAACCGCTTGCAGATACAAGATTTACTAGCGCTCTCCCAAAACAAACAAAATGAGGGTAGCGATGTAGTCAGCGGATTGAAGCAAACTCCCAAATCCCTACCACCGAAATATTTCTATGATGACCGAGGTTCCCAACTTTTTGAGCAAATCTGCGAGTTACCGGAATATTATCTCACACGCACGGAAACTGCAATTTTGCAAGAGTGCGCGAGTGAAATTGCCAGTATAACAGGTGCTTGCGAAATCGTAGAATTGGGCAGCGGTAGCTCAACTAAAACCCGCATTCTGCTTGATGCCTACCATAATCTGGGACACCCACTGCGCTATTTGCCAATTGATGTCAGCGCCGGGATTTTAGAAACCAGCGCCCGCAAATTACTGTTAGATTATCCGTCGATATCAGTTCGCGGTTTGGTTAGTACCTACGAATTGGCGCTGCAACAACTGCCGCCTGCTCAACTGAAGAGCCGGATGATATGTTTTATCGGTAGCACCCTGGGAAATCTGACGCCAAAAGAGTGCGATCGCTTCTTCGCTCACATCATCAACGCGCTGCAACCAGGGGAATATTTCTTATTAGGAATCGACCTGCAAAAGCCAAAACATCTCCTAGAAGCCGCCTACAATGACAGCCAAGGCGTCACGGCGCAATTTAACCTCAACATGCTCGATCACCTCAACTGGCGGTTTAAGGGCAATTTTGACCCAAATCAGTTTGAACACCAGGCTGTTTACAACGAATCCCAATCGCAAATTGAAATTTACTTGCTTTGCAAAAAAGCCCAAACCGTCCGATTGCGCGCCCTCGACTTAACCGTCGAGTTTGAAACAGACGAGACAATTTTGACCGAAATTTCCCGCAAATTCGACCTGAATGCCATGCGACGGGAACTAGGGGCGCGAGGTTTAGTGCCGGTGCAAGCTTGGACAGATCCGAATCGGTGGTTTGGTTTGCTGCTGTGTCAGATGGGATTCCCCTCTGAGGATGGGCGATCGCCTAACTCAATCCTTGGGGCTGATTAGCCAGTAAATTGTATCCTAAGACACAGGCGCACTGGGATGGTCAGTGCGCCTGTGATTTTTCATGGCTAGACATCTGTGCCGTTCTGGTTTTGAATAGATAAGGCAGACAAGGGTGCGACTTACTACCCCCAAACCCCATTAAGTTTGTTGGGGTTTTAACCCAAAAAAAGTCGGGTTAAATTAATCTATTTCAAAGTAATCCAGTTTTAGGGGTGAGAGTGATGAGTAATGGAATGGCATTTGTAGCAGGAGCTGGACTAGCAGGGATTGCGGCGCTGCTATTTCTCAAAGGAGGTGGCAATCCTGGCTTATACAACTTGCCTGCTGCTGCTTCACTGCAACCCCCTCAAAATCTGCAACAGCCGCTTGCTAACCCCCAGATGCCTCCTGGGTTCAACCCGGCACTAGCTCCAATGCCAGCCCCAGGTGTAAATAATCCTGCTTATTGTGCCAATTGCGCCCAGCAGCAGTTAGAAAACGCACAGTTGAAAGCGCAAATCGAGCAGCTACAAACTCAACTTCGCAATCAGCAGTTTGTGATTGACGCCCAAAGCGCACAAATGAGAAATAACGGCGGCTTGAACCCCCAGCTGAACCCAGCGCAGTTGACTGCTGGGATACAGTCTAGCAATCCCAATACGACAAGCCTGCTGTGGGCATTGGGAGGAATGGGGGTTACAGTGACGGCTGGGCTGCTGATGGCAGGGGTGTTTGCCCTAGTATCGCGGCAGCAGCGTCCTGCTGCGGGTACGGTACAGTTGATTCACCCAATCAACCAGCTGCCACCGTCTTTGCCGTACAAACGGCGCTCTGAGTATGCGTCCCCTCGGTATGAGGAAAAACGCGCCAGCTATCTGGACTACGACGAGTACGACGACTACAAAGACTACAAAGACTACGAAGGACGGTGAACTTAAGCAACGGCAACAGCAACATGTTGCCGTTTGATGGTTGTGCTTAAAATTGAGAATTTTGTCTCTGGGTTCAACGCTTTGATGCCAACGAGCGTATCAGCAAAAAGCCAGTGCCAAAAGCGGTAATCACGATCAGGATAATCAACAAAATATACAACCATCCATTGACGGTTGAGCTATCAGATTGCGAAGTCTGACGATAGCGACCTTCTGCCTGTTCTGTGACTATCCTATCTGGCAAAACCCCTCGACTCGGTTGCAAGTTCCTCAAAGCATTCGGTGCCACTCCGGGGCTAGAAGGATTCACCCCTGACATCGGAAGTGGCCCCCAAGACATCGGGCGCGGCGCCCCCGTCTGGTATCCCGGTTGATTTCTCATTTCAGGATGGGTGTAGCTAGCCTCGCTCCAGCCATCTGGCGAAGAGTCAACGATTTGTTTTAGGTACAGCGCTGACTGAACGATTTTGTCAAGTTCCCGGCGCAGGAGTTGGTTTTGTTGCACCAACTGCTGATTGTGGGCATTGAGCGATTCCAGCATTACCCGCGTCGCTTGCAACTCCGCTGCCAGTTGTCGGTAAACCGATATTGGCACAGCGGGAGCGTAAGCATTGGTTGTGGCTGGTGTGCTTTGACCGGGATTGGTTAATTTTGACACCGATGGCTTGGGATACGGATTGGAGGTCATAGGCTTAGCTAGGTTTAGATTGTCGTTTGGCAACAAGCAGCCTGTTTTATATGCCTAACAATAGTAGAAATTAGGACAATTTGATACTCCGATTTGGGTAATGGCATTCCCAGGCTCCAGCCTGGGAACGAGGGTAATGGGTAATTGGTGGCTTTACCGATTACCCATTACCGATTACCTATTACCCATTACCGAGTAACGGAAAAAAATGTCCTACTGGGCCTGAGCCAGAACCTATGCTTAAAGAGTGCTGTAAGGCGGTGGTGACGTAATCTTTTGCCCGTCGCACGGCGGGGAATAAATCTTTACCATTAGCTAGATTAGCGGCGATCGCTGCCGCCAGGGTACACCCAGTACCGTGGGTATTCTTGGTGTCTACCGACGCCGCAGTTATTGTTTCCCACTGCTTCCCATCAAACCAAATATCCACACCCCGGATTTGTCCCGGCATTCCTCCCCCCTTGACCAAAACAGCCCTGCAACCCATCTGGTAGATGCGAAAGGCAGCCGCTCGCATATCATCAAGGGTATGAATTTCCAATCCGCTTAAAATTTGAGCCTCATATCGGTTGGGCGTCACCACCATTGCCTTTGGCATCAAAGCATCCCGCAGAGTTGCCACGGCTTCATCGTCTATCAGCTGAGCGCCCGTGCGCGATACCATTACCGGATCAACCACCAACTTTTCGATTTTATGAGCTTCTACCCGGTTTGCCACGGCAGCAATGATTTCCCGGTTCAACAACATGCCCGTTTTGGCAGCTTGCACGCCAATATCTTCCACCACTGCGTCTATTTGGGCAATTACCGCCGCCGCTGGTAGGGCTTCCACTCGCGTCACTCCGAGAGTATTTTGAGCTGTGACGCAAGTTAAAGCACTCGTCCCGTGGACGCAGTGAAACGCAAACGTCCGTAAATCTGCTTGAATGCCAGCACCGCCGCCGCTATCCGAACCGGCAATAGTCAGTGCTACGGGTACTACATTAGTCATGGAGGTTACTAGGCAGGTGGGCAGGGGGGCAGGGGGGCAGGGGGGCAGAGG
>DNGG01000409.1 GCA_003486675.1 Cyanobacteria bacterium UBA11372 | reverse complement strand
CCAATTAAACCAGCCAGACGCAAGGGATGAGTCCGAGCTTTTTCCCGCACCGAGGCGGCGATGCGGTTGGCGGCGAACAAAGCGTCAAATCCGTTGTCGGTGACGATGATGCAGTAGTCGGCATAATTCAGGGGCGCAGCAAAACCGCCGCAAACTACGTCTCCCAATACGTCGAACAGAATCACGTCGTATTCGTCGAAGGCGTTGAGTTCTTTGAGCAGCTTGACGGTTTCCCCCACGACGTAACCGCCGCAACCCGCACCCGCAGGAGGGCCACCCGCTTCCACGCAGTCCACTCCGGCGTAGCCTTTGTAAATCACATCTTCGGGCCAAACATCTTCGTAGTGGTAGTCCTTAGCCTGAAGCGTGTCAATAATCGTGGGGATTAAGAAACCCGTCAGGGTAAAGGTGCTGTCGTGTTTGGGATCGCAACCAATTTGCAGCACTTTCTTCCCGCGTTTGGCTAAGGCTGTGGAGATATTACAGCTGGTTGTGGATTTACCGATTCCGCCTTTTCCATAAACTGCTAGTTTCACAGGGAATTTTCTCCTTAATTTTGGCTTGTCAAAATATGCTTGATTTGTCGAATTTTGCTTGGGGTTCGCTTCCTACACAAAAGCATTATTGTCCAACTTTCCCCGGATTGAAAGGGCTTCTGAAGATAGTTAAGGGTTTAAAAACAAGTATATGATTTTATTATATTATTTTAACCTGCCAAAAGCTTCTCAGTAGCTATATGGCCTTTAAAACCTAGTTTTTTTAAAATTTATATTATTAATTATAATAATTAGGTACAATAGACAAAAAGAAAAAAATCGGTTTTGCTGTGGGCGGCGATATGGCAAAGGCAAGGGAAGCTCTCCCAAGTAAGAGGTCAAAGTTGCACCCCTGCTCACCTGCTCAAGAAGCGCACCTGCACACCAGCGAGGTTTGGCAACGGCTGTGTGGAATTGGTAAAGAATAATTAATTTTTAGCGATCGCTCAACTTCAGTCTCAGGTAGGTAGTCAGGGAAAATGGGTTGGTTAAAATGAATTGACGTTGGCGGCGCGATATGCCTCCGGCACGCTGCGCGATCGCATCATCTACCCAAAGAATATGCCAATCATCGAAGCTCTTGACCTGAGCAAGGTCTATCCGGTAGCAGTTAAAGAACCGGGGCTAAAAGGAACGCTGAGGCACTTTCTGCGCCGCACCTACCGCCAGGTAAAAGCCGTGCAGTCTGTTTGCTTCCAAATTGAACCGGGCGAGGTGGTGGGGTTTTTAGGCCCCAATGGTGCGGGAAAAACCACGACGCTGAAAATGCTCACCGGACTGATTCATCCCTCGAGCGGCAAAGTCCAAGTCGCAGGGCGCATCCCCTTCAAGCGGGACAAGGCGTTTTTGCAAAACATTACCCTAGTAATGGGGCAAAAACAGCAACTGCTGTGGGACTTGCCAGCATTGGACTCCCTCAGAATCAACGCCGCCGTCTACGACATACCAGAAAAAGAGTTTCGCTATCGCGTGGGAGAACTTACCGAAATGCTTGCCCTAGAAGGCAAATTAAACCAACCCGTGCGAAAACTATCTTTAGGCGAACGCATGAAAGCGGAATTACTCGCCGCACTCTTGCACCGTCCCCAAGTACTATTTTTAGATGAGCCAACTTTGGGACTAGATGTCAACGCTCAAGTTGGCGTGCGCGACTTCTTGCGCGAGTATAACCAACGCTACCAAGCCACAATACTTTTAACCAGCCACTACATGGCAGATATTACCGCTTTGTGTCAGCGAGTACTTTTAATTCACCAAGGACAGCTAATTTACGACGGCAGTTTAGAAGGGTTATTAGAAAGATATGCCCCTTGTCGCGAAGTTCAACTCGAACTAGCTCATGCCCTACCAGAAGAAAAATTATCTCCCTACGGTGAAATAGAAGCAATAGAAGGGCGGGAAGTGCGCTTGCTGGTGCGAAGGGAAGAACTTACCCGCACTGTTTCTCGGATGTTAGCCGAGTTGCAAGTATTAGATTTGACCATTACAGATCCGCCGGTTGAAGATGTAATCGGTCGGGTATTCCGTGCCGGGGTAGTATGATGAAAAGAATTATTAGAAAAGCCAAGACGCTGATTGAAGTTTACTATGCCTACATGGTGGAATACCGAGCCGAATTAATTTTATGGGTGTTGTCAGGATCTTTGCCGATTATTTTAATGGGCATTTGGATGCAAGCAGCGCAGGGTGGGCAGTTTGGATTAACACCTGTAGACTTTATTCGCTACTTTCTGGCAGTATTTATCGTGCGCCAGTTCAGTACAGTTTGGGTAATTTGGGACTTTGAACGGGAGGTAGTAGAAGGAAAGCTTTCCTTTCGATTACTTCAGCCAATAGATCCAATTTGGCATCACATTGCTTCCCACGTTGGCGAAAGGTTTGCCCGCTTGCCATTTTCTTTGGTGCTGGTGGGTTTATTTTTCCTTCTGTATCCCCAGTCTTTTTGGATACCGAGTTTATCGAGATTTTTACTGTTTTTGCTAGCGATCGCTCTCTCCTTCTCGTTACGTTTCCTAATACAATATACCTTCGCCATGTTCGCATTTTGGCTAGAACGTGCAGTGGCGATCGAGCAATTTTGGTCGTTGTTATATCTCTTTCTCTCTGGTATTATTGCTCCCTTAGAATTATTTCCCAGCGAAGTGCGCGAGGTAGTACTTTGGACGCCGTTTCCCTATTTAATCCATTTTCCCGCAGCATTGTTAATAGGATTACCTATAGATGCAGTCAGAGGATTTTTGACAACATTGGGTTGGTTGATAATTTTCTTTTTGTGGAACCGTTGGTTGTGGCGTCGAGGATTAAAGCATTATTCTGGGATGGGCGCGTGAATAATTTCAGATTTTAGATTTCAGATTGCAGATTTGGAATTGGAAATTTGCTGGGTTTAGATTATACTTAATAGTTAAGCATTAACCTTTAAATCTGAAATCTAAAATCTGCAATCTGCAATTAACTATGGGACGATATTTACGAGTATTGGGATTATTTTGGGGCACAGCGATCGCAGCCGAATTGGAGTACCGGGTTAACTTTATTTTGGCAGCACTGAGCAGCTTGGGCAACCTGTTGGGCAGTGTGTTTACTCTGTTTTTGTTTTACCGCACTGGTTATAGCTTTCACGGGTGGAAATGGGAAGAAGCATTAGTAGTGCTGGGAGTGTTTACTTTACTCCAAGGTTTTTCTAGTACCTTCCTCGTTCCTAACTTAAATCGTATCGTGCGACACGTTCAAGACGGCACTTTGGACTTTGTATTATTAAAGCCGATTAGCAGCCAATTTTGGCTTTCTGCCCGTAGCGTTTCCCCTTGGGGACTGCCAGATTTAATCTTTGGTTTAGTGTTAGTTGGATATGCAGGTACGCGACTGGGGATTAAAACCAGCGATTATGCGATCGCTACCATACCTATTTTATTTGGTTTGGGGATTCTTTATAGCTTGTGGTTTATGTTGGGAGCAACCAGCATCTGGTTTGTCAAAATCTATAACGTTACCGAAGTACTGCGCGGTTTGTTAGAAGCGGGAAGATTCCCTATGGTAGCTTATCCAACAGCTTATCGATTTTTCTTTACTTTTATAGTACCAGTATCATTTTTAACAACTGTACCAGCGGAAGCGATGTTAGGGCGGGGTGAAATTGGTTGGGTGATAGGTGCTGGAATACTAGCATTGGGGTTATTTTTTATTTCGGTAGGGTTTTGGCGATTTGCGTTGCGATTTTATACAAGTGCGTCGAGTTAGCATTAGGATGCGAATCCACTTGCGTGGTTAAGGGAAGTTTAAATTAGCGAAAAACCGATTGTACTGGTTGAATATACCAAAAGCTATTTAAGAAAAAAAAAGAAAAAAACTTGCTGCCAGTTTAACCAAGTTTTATTTCAAACCATATAATGGATCTCAACTCGACGGCGTTGAGAAATTCACTTTTTTCAAACCAAAAATGACGTTTAATTCCGTTGAATTTGTAATTTTTGTTACAGTAACTTATTTACTGTACCGGGTGCGTCAGAGCGGGCAAAACTTGATATTGCTCGCTGCTAGCTATATATTTTATGCCTGGTGGGACGTGAGGTTCGTTTTTCTGCTCGTCATATCAACTGTAGTTGATTTCTACTGCGGATCGATGATAGAGACGGGTCGATTAACCCGCTATGGGCGCAGGGTTGCAGCTAGGTTTCTGATATTGGCAGCATTCTTTTGTACTACCGTGCAATGGAATGCAGTTAAAATCAATACAGAGACATTCGGATTATCAGTACAGTGGAATCAGCTTTTACCTGCTGCAATTTCAGGGTGGTTGGTATTAATTGCGACAATAGCATTAGTAGCGATCGCTAATCAGTTATATCCCAAGTTTACTGCACTCAAGGAAAAACAACGACGGGATTTGTTCCTGTGGATTAGTGTATGTACAAACCTGGGACTCCTTGGCTTTTTTAAGTACTTCAATTTCTTCATTGACAGTGCTGTTGCAGGCATTCGCTCCCTGGGGATTGGGGCAGAATTATTACATTTAAACATCGTTCTGCCTGTAGCAATCTCGTTTTACACGTTTAAGACTATAAGCTACACGGTTGATATCTATCGAGGCAAGATCGAGGCAGCGGAAAAATTTTCAGAATTTGCCCTCTTCTTAGCTTATTTTCCGTCATTACTTGCGGGGCCAATCGATCGGGCATCCAACTTACTACCGCAGTTGTCAAAGCCACGTCAGCTAACTTTCGAGCAATCTGCTCAAGGCGTATTTCTGATATTATTCGGCCTGTTCAAGAAAGTGGCAATTTCTGACGGGGTAGCAAGTTCGGTCAATGCAATCTACGGTACGACTGGGGCGGTTTCTTGGATTGATGTTGTTTTGGCAACTTTGCTTTACACTATCCAAATCTACGGCGATTTCTCCGGCTACACCGATATGGCTAGGGGAATATCCAAACTCTTCGGCATCGAACTGATGCTCAACTTCAATCTGCCATATTTCTCCAAAGATCCTAGCGAGTTTTGGCGGCGGTGGCACATCAGTCTATCGACTTGGCTGCGAGACTATCTCTACATACCCCTGGGTGGAAACCGTCAAGGAGAGGTACGAACCTATCTAAATCTGATGACGACAATGGTGCTGGGTGGACTTTGGCACGGTGCGGCATGGAACTTTGTGCTTTGGGGCTTTTATCAAGGGGCACTTTTATGCGCGTATCGAGTTTTTAGTCCCAAAGATAATAAAAAAAGCTCATCGCCAAATGGTTTGGAAAATTGGCAAGGGATAGCAGCAACATTGTTCTTCTTTGTATTAACTTGCTATGGGTGGCTGTTGTTCCGAGCAACATCTCTGGCTCAGATTATCACATTCACAAAAATTCTGTTTGTGGATATCGGAAACTTCGCCCTCACCATGCCAAATCCGCCGTTACCTGCCTTGTGCGGTATTCCAATACTCATAGGGTATGAATTTTTGGCCTACAAATCTCAGAGTCAAGATTTTTACCTTCGGTTTCCAACCCCAGCGCGTGCAGCCATTTATGCAACCATGCTGGTTATTGTGTTTATGGGATTGAGCAATGCACCTGTACAGTATATCTACTCCCAGTTCTAAGGTACCTAAAACTAACCAAATCCGTAAGTCATTTGTGACGGTACTGTGGATAGTTTTCTTCCTATTTGCGTTCGATCTCTCGATCAATTTTCTGTTTCCCTATCCATTAGATCCGCGCGTAACTTCCCCCGGACAGCTTAACCTTTATTTTGAATACGGGCGATCTGTGGAAGGAAAATTGGTAAGGATGATTGGTGCCACAGACGAATTAAGTGCGCCGATAGCAGATGCTGGCTGGTTAGATCCAGAAGATGGGAAAGAATCAAATAATCCCAGAAACCCTGCGCCTGGGGAAGATTTGCTCGTTGCCATCTACGGCATGTCATTTTCAAATGATGTGGGTGAGGCGATGAAGAAAATAGATGCCAAAATCGGGTTAAGATTGGTCGCTGCACCGGCAGCGCCACCGAATCACTCATTCGCGGCGTACAACTTAGATCGGGGTAAGCAACAAGCCAAGGTAGCGATTTTGGGGATTCTGGCTTCAAGCGTTAAAGCAATCCGAACAACAAGCGGCTTGACCTGGAATTTTGAAGCGCCTGCTCCTTACACTTACCCGCGCTACTTTGTGGCAGACGGAAAATTGAAGGCGATTTGGCCTAAAGTTTCGTCTCTGGCTCAACTACGCGCTGTCATGCAAGACAAGCAACAGTGGCAGGAATTTGTCAGCCAAATTCGAGAAAACGATCAATTTTTTGACTCATTATTGTTTCAACGGAATTGGCTGGATAATTCTGCAATTGTACGCATGATTCGCAGAGCTTATGCACAGCGGCATCAGGCGATGATGGCAAATAAGATTTATAGCTCAGCCGGGTTCAATGCAGAAATAGACATCCCGGTTTTAAGCGCAATTGTGAAGGATTTTGCGGCAACGACTAGAGCTGACGGCAAATTGCCAATTGTGCTTCTGATTAGCGATCGCGGCTATGAAAATCATTTGTTTGAGGCACTTTCGCCGACTCTAGAGCAGGCTGCAATTCCCTATGTCAATACTCATAATATTGCTCCAGCTACCGACATCAGAAACTTTGTTGATGATGGACACTTCAGCGAGAGTGCTAACAAATTAATCGCCAAAGCGGTACTAAAGTTGATTAACTCACATTTTGACCGCCGCGATGTCTTGAAGCAATAGGGGAAGTTGCAAGTTGCTTTTGACGGCACTTACCCACCAGGAAAGCAGAAACCGGGTTTCCGATTAAAGAAACCCGGTTTGTGCGATCGCATTCACCCCACCCGCATCCAGCATCAATCTTGCCTTATAAGGTAAGAATCTCGACGCCGGAGTTAGTCACCGCAACCGTATGCTCAAACTGGGCAGAAAGTTTTCGATCTAACGTCAAAGCAGTCCACCCATCATCTAAAACTTCTACTTCCCAAGTCCCCTCATTAATCATCGGCTCAATGGTAAAAACCATACCCGCTCTTAAACGCTTCCCCGTACCGCGCTTCCCATAGTGGGGGATTTCCGGTGCCGTGTGGAAAATGCGGTGAACGCCGTGTCCGGTAAAATTTCGCACAACTGAAAAGCCTTGAGCCTCTGCGTATTCTTGAATCGCCGCGCCGATATCGCCAATCCGCGCCCCTGGTTTTACTTCAGCAATGCCCCTTTTGAGACATTCCAGGGTGACTTCTACGAGCTTTTTGGCTGTGGGTGAAGGCGTACCGACGAAGAAAGTTTTAGAGGTATCGCCGTGGTAACCATCTACAAGCGGTGTCACGTCAATGTTAATAATGTCACCATCTTTAAGTATTTGCTTAGCATTGGGGATGCCGTGACATACGACTTCATTAACGCTGGTGCAGATAGATTTGGGAAAACCGTGATAGCCAAGGGGGGCGCTTTTAGCACCATGCGCTTTTGTCCAGCGCTCAGCCTCATCGTTGAGTTCGAGGGTAGTAACTCCTGGCTTTACCATTGGTTCGAGATGCTCCAGGAGTTGGGCAGCCAAGCGCCCAGCTTGACGCATTTTATCTAATTCGCGGCTGGATAAAAGTTCGATGGTTTCGGTGGTCATAGTGTTTTGTTTAATTTTTACTGCTGTTTGGGGACTGTATATATCAGTATCGCCCTAAAAGAACTTGAGTAAGCTGGGGAAAGCTTACCCTAGATGTTCTGTTGGGCTTAAACCTGAGTCTGGATTTCTACGATTTTTCTGCCAATCCATTGAGCGATCGCGGGGACAACGGCGTTACCAAGGAGTCTCCCTCTGCGAGAGTCCATCCGGGAGGAAACCCCATCAGCTTTTCCCATTCTGTCCAAGTCAAGTTTCTCGCCACAGAGTATTGGTCGGTCTGAATGACCTCCTTGATGTCCTCCAGTTTGGGCGCGTAACGTGGGGCAGATGCTTTTTGCCAGGGTATACCCGAAGCCGCCGCGACGTTGTACCACAAGCGGAGTGTCTCCGACAGCGCTTTCACGAAGGCTCGATCTAGTTTGCGTTTGGCTCGATTTTCGCGCCGGAGAATCCCCAGACAATTCGCTGCTGTCAGTAAAGATTCTATAGGCACGTTTCGATCTAAAACTGGCGATAAAGAAGACTCGATCTCGGTCGTGGGGTATGCCCGTATCGAGAGCGTTACACGATAGCCATCCCCCCAAATACCCGTGCGCTTCCAGCGTGTCGATAACGAGTTCAAGCGCGGTTCCTTGCTCTGCCGAGAGCAACCCGGGCACATTTTCCAAGACCAACCACGCTGGCTGAACTTCTGCAACAAGTTCCATAAATTTGTAGAACAGTCCGCTTCGTTCCCCTGCGAGTCCTTTTCGCTCTGTATTGGCGTTGCTGAGGTCTTGACAGGGCCATCCGGCACACCATAAGTCAGCGGCAGGGATAGTTGCAGGAACAAGGGTTGTGATGTCTTCATGAATTGGTACGTCAGGCCAGTGTCGTTTGAGGATTTTTTGGCAAAAGGGGTCTATTTCGCATTGGAATACGACTTTCATTCCAGATCTTTCAAAGCCAAGATCGAACCCGCCAATGCCTGTAAAGAATGAGGCTACCCGCATGATGACCCAAAATTCAAGGGTGTCTTTATCTACTTTGCCTCATTAAGGCAGCCAGCGCGATCGCGGCTATAGACGATTTTCGTCTACAAAGCTGTATCAACCGAGGCTAGCATCTTGATTCGGAGTTGCTTTCCTCATACAAGCGATGGGCAATGCCAATATTAGTGGCCCCAGGATAAAGCAGGCGCGCGAACAACTCGGTTGGGATCAGAGCGAGCTAGCGGCTGCACTGTTTGTGGATTTTCAAATCAAGTTGGATCGGTCTGATATTTCCGAGATCGAGCGACAAAAGCGGGGTGTTAAAGATTACGAACTAGATGCGATCGCAAGGGTTTTAGGTGTAACTCCCCAATGGTTGTTGCGTGGAGAAGAGAACTCAAATGAATGAAGATGAAACCCAACAACCTCAGTTACCTGCTCAAAATCCAGATCCAACCTTCCAACAAGTAGACCGAGAACAATGGCTTAGAGATGCTTGTGCTGGGTTTGTAACCACTAAGCCAGCTAATAGAAATTACTATAGATTGATTTTAGAAACTCTATGGCCTTCGGAACATGGTATCCCTGGGCCAGTTGTTTCATTATCGCGCTTGCGCCAAGTCATAGATGATTTCAGAGGCGTAGGCGAACCCTACCAAGATGTACCCAGACGGATACGAGAGTTACAGGGAGAAGAAGGTTTTTTGGGAGTCGTTCGGTTTGGCAGTGGCAAGCAAACAAGATATCAGCTAGTCAGTTTAGAAATTAGTACCAAAAGAGAACAGCGAATTAAACTCAGTAACGAAGTTTGGCAAAAAATTCTGCTCAAATACCAAAATCGTTGTGCAGTTTGCGGTAGACAGCCACCTGTTGTCAGGCTCGATCAAGACCACAAAATTCCACGCCTCAGAGGTGGAGGTAATGAAGAGGAAAACTGGCAACCTTTGTGTGCAGAATGTAACAACTTTAAAAGCACAGCTTGCCGAGGATGCGACCTTGAATGTAGAAATTGTCCTTGGGCATTCCCCGAACAGTTCGCGCCTATTAAAATGGCTTCCTCTGATATCCAAAGAGTTAGAAACCTGGCTCTAAAAAATGAAATTAGCCCAGAGGAACTATTGAGTGAAATTGTTGCTCGGTATTTTGACAACGATCGTTAACAAAGTACGCCCTCACAGAAAGCGCTAAAGCTTTAGCTAATAGTGGCGGTACGGCATTCCCAATCTGATTAAACTGGCTATTTTCAGAGCCTTGAAACACAAACCAATCTGGAAAACTCTGAAGACGCGCCCCTTCTCGAACCGTCAGCCTTCTACGCCTTCCATCGGGTAAGCGGATTCGCAACATATCGCCAGTTGCACCGCATAGATTGCGGCAAGTTACCGTTCTAGCAGGTGCGTCTAGATGTAAGTCTCTTGGTCTAATACATTGGGAAGCTTTCTCATATTTCTTGACATATTCATCCATACTGCTCGTGAGAAACTTTGATTCAGGTGGTGCTGATAATGCCAGTTCTCCTAGCGCTTCTCCTGCTGTATAGTGTAAGGATAAATTCGTTTTTTTAGGCCATTTCCAACCACCTTTATGAGCTACGCAGAAAAGCCGCTCTCTGCGTTGTGGAACTCCATAATCAACGGCATTTAAAATTTGCCATTCAACAAAGTAGTTAAATTTTTCCAAAGCTATGACAATTTCTTCAAAATAAGCTTGATTCCGAAATAACATTCCCCGCACGTTCTCAAATAAGGCAAGTTTAGGACGATAACGATCAACGGCAGATAGAAAGGTTGGAAAACCATCGCGGCTATCTTTTAATCCTCGTTGATTTCCCCCTACGCTGAAAGGTTGACATGGAGGGCCACCTATTATTACATCTGCGCCATCAACTAAATCTGATGCTGTTGTTAAAGTTATTTGATAACAATAACTTTGGAGATTGTATCGATAAGTTGCGCAGGCATCTGCTAACATTTCGTACCCAATAGTTCTAAAACCTGCGGCTTCAAAACCTAGAGCTAAACCGCCACAACCTGCAAACATATCTATAACTAAAGGAGCGGTTGGCTGTTTGGGAGGCAGGAGCAACTCTTGTTTGATTAAATCAAGATAAGCAAGTTTATTGGTGAGGATTTTTGAGGTCATATAGTTTTAGGTTTGCAGTGTAGGGAGGAAAGCGATCGCCAAACTAACGCGATCGCTCTCCTCACCATAAATCAAAACAATTTTCTCATAACTTCAGGACGCAATATTGCACGCCAGTGTCAAAAATTCTCACACCGCCTCCCTCGGCAACTGTTTGCCGTAATGCCTCGGTATTAATAACTTTTACACCTGCCAAATAATCGATTCCCATATTCGCTAAATCCGGCAACCAAGGTACAGTCGGCCCCATCAAAACTAAGTTGGCATTTTGCGACAACTCTACTAAACGCGG
Source organism: Cyanobacteria bacterium UBA11372 (assembly GCA_003486675.1). Taxonomy (GTDB): domain Bacteria; phylum Cyanobacteriota; class Cyanobacteriia; order Cyanobacteriales; family Aerosakkonemataceae; genus Microseira. The sequence goes on along the minus strand of DNGG01000409.1, from coordinate 4,732 downwards.
AAAAGTTTTATTCGCAATCGAGGTGGCTGTGAGAAAAACCCAGTCTGCTTCTGGTAAGAGATATTCACAGGCAGTATCGGGTAAATCTTCACCGCTGGGTTGACGTTCAATTACGGTAATTTCTGTCTCTTCTTCGTACTGAGACAGCCCAGGATAGCGACCAACTACAACTACTTTTTTTCCCCGAATCAGCGGTAAAAAATGCTCAAAAACAGCGAGATTCGCCGCACCTTTGGGCGCAATTGGCTCGGCTTTTTCCAGTAGTGGTGAAGATGGATTGATCGCCGCATTAATTGCTGCCATCCCAACAGTTGCTTGATAGCTATCCCAAGAACGTACCCAGGGGGCTAATTGCGCGATCGCTTTGTTAACCAGCGTTCCTGCCCAAGGCAAGGTGCGGGTTGGCTGCCCTGGACTCATGCACAACCCCATCCCCTCTGCTTGACAAAATGTCCAGGTTAAGCCGATCAATACCTCTCGCACCAATTCCGTCGTTTGACTCGACTCCAGCAGCAAATCGTAGATTTCTCGTGGGTGTATCTTCATGCTCCACCAAATTGATTTTGACTTTCGGCTGGTGAAACCCGGTTTTTCTAAACAACCGGGTTTCTTGAACCAATCGCAGATCTAACATCATTGCCCCGCCCAGCACCACCCAGCTCGTAAACTAAAATAAAGTAAAATAATTTAACATTTGAGGTGCTTATGGCTGCGAACGTAGAAATTTATACCTGGAGTAGTTGTCCTTTTTGCATCCGCGCCAAGGGTTTGCTGAACAAAAAAGGGGTTGAATTTACCGAATACTGCATCGACGGGGATGAGGCAGCACGGGCAAAGATGGCTCAACGTGCCAATGGCAGACGTTCTCTGCCTCAGATTTTTATCAACGACCAGCATATTGGCGGCTGCGACGATCTCCACGCCTTGGACGCCCAAGGCAAGCTAGAGCCATTGCTGGTATAGTCAATGGCGATCGGTCATGAGTCATTAGATCTAGACCCCATATAGAGTAGAGGGCAGGCAGGATGCCTACCCCACAAGAGTTGGTAGAGGATTTACACAAAGAAACCGGGTTTCTCTTAAAAATCTGGGGTTTGGGAGGGAGAAATCGACGCAGAAACCCGGTTTCTCACTCCCCCGCCCTTTACCGCTCGCGCCCTGAAACCGGGTTTCTCTTAAAAATCTGGGGTTTGGTAACGAGAAATCGACTCTGAAACCCGGTTTCTGACTCCCCGCCCATTACCTATCACCGATTACCCATTACCTTCTCACTTATGAAATTTGCGTTTATCATTGACCCCATCCACTTGCTCGATCCAGGTCACGATACCAGTGTGGCGCTGATGGAAGCTGCTGGCGAATTGGGGCACGAAGTCTGGATAACTCAGGCATCTCACTTGAGTGTGGTGGATGGCAAGGCAATGACGGTGTTAGAACGGGTGCATTTAACGCCGGTGCAGCTGGTGGAGGGACTTTGGGTGGCCCAATCGCCTTGGTATCAATTGGGCGATCGCTCATTTCTCCCCCTGGAAACAATGGATGCGGTATTCATGCGAACCGATCCGCCGGTAACAGTTCCCTATCTTTACGCAACGTATATTTTGGACTATATCAACCCAGCCAAAACCTTAGTTATCAATAGTCCCAATGGTATTAGGGCGGCGAATGAAAAGATGTATGCCCTGCAATTTATTGGGGCAATACCAGAAACAATTGTTACCTCGGAGAAGACAGTAATTCGGGAATTTGTAGAAGCAAAAGGGGCGGCAGTATTGAAACCTTTGGGGGGAAAGGCGGGGGAAGGGATATTATTTTTAGAACCGAGCGATCGCAATTTCAATTCGTTAATCGAAGTTAGCACCCAACAAGGGAAAGTCCCCGTCATGGTGCAAACTTATCTCCCCGCCGCCAAAGATGGAGATAAACGCATTATCCTGCTCAACGGCGAACCCATCGGTGCAGTCAATCGCATCCCCACGGGCAAAGAATTTCGCGGTAACATGGCAGTGGGCGGCAGAGTAGCAGCCACCGAAATTACCCCACGAGAGTACGATATTTGCGCCCAACTCGCACCTACCTTGCAACGCGATGGCTTGATTTTTGTCGGTATTGATATCATTGGCGGCTACCTGACTGAAGTTAACGTTACCAGTCCTACAGGCGTGCGGGAAATTGACCGACTATCGGGGACTAAGTTGGCACATCAGACAATCGAATGGATAGAAAAACAACGCCAAAGGTAAACGCCAATGTTTGACAATATTAACCAAGAAGCAAGAACCTGGGGAATGTGGTGTCACCTCGCTTCCCTAGTAGGGATACCTCTAGGGCTTTTATCATTTATTGGCATTCCCCCCTTGCCATTTGCTAACATTTTAGGGCCGTTAGCGATCTGGTTGTGGAAGAAAAAGGAACATGCGTTTATTGACGACCAGGGAAAAGAGTCGCTAAACTTTCAAATCTCCCTCACTATATACGGCATTGTAATAGGAATAATTGCCGTAGTTGTGGGCATAATTGTTGGTATTATTGCTGGATCTAATCTACCCAGCGGAGCAAATCCCGATCAAGCTGGTGGCGCAGCAATCGTAGGCATTGGCTTAGCTGCTGGCATAATTGCGATCGCATTGACAGCGATCGGTTTGGTAGCCTTAGCTTTAGTAATTTTTGCCGCAATAAAAGCTAAAGGTGGTCAGTCTTATCGCTATCCTTTGACGATTAGATTAATTAAATAAAAAGCCAAAGCATCAGGGTCTTGTGGGTGAAAAAGAATCAATTTTGAATGAAAAATTCAAAATATAACAACCGCCAAGTAATCAGGAATATTCTTAATTCCTGAAACCCAGGATTGTAACCCCTTCTTCCCCTAGCCCCTAGCCCCTAGTCCCTAGTCCCTAGCTATAACTGCCATGAACGACCAAGAAGCTAAGAAATGGGGAATGTTGTGTCATCTTTCGGCGCTGATATGGATACCGCTAATCTTCTTCGGTTTCGCACCTCCTTTCCTTAACCTGGTAGGGCCAGTAATTATTTGGTGGTTGAAGAAAGATGAAAGTGCTTTTGTAGAAGCCGAGGGAAAAGAGGCGATTAATTTTCAACTATCGATGTCTTTGTACAGTATTGTCGGGTTTCTGATATTCTTTATTTTAGGTTTAATTTCCCTGTTGGTCGTAGGCAGGCTGGGAGGGGTAGAGCCTGAAAGTAACCAAAGACCTCAGTTACTACCGGGGGGAATTGAACTGTGGCAAAATGGAGCATTGATTCTATTTGGGATCTTTCAATTGGCGTTAGCGATCGCGGCGGCAACTAAAGCGCAGAAAGGTGAGTTTTATCGCTATCCTCTGACGATCCGATTTGTCCAATAGATTTCTCCAATAATTCTTGTGGGATAGGCGTCTCGCCTGTCAAACAGGTTGTTTGTTGGAGAGGTCCAATAGATTTCTCCACAACAGCAACTCTTTGGCAGGTAGGATGCCTACCCCACAAGAATTTTTGGAGAAGTATAATCAACCAATGTCGTTTTCCTAGTTGAAGGGAATGCATCTGATGCAGTCACATATAGGTGTAGCAATTGTAGGTACTGGATTTGGTGAGAAAGTCCATATTCCGGGATTTAAGGCGCATCCGCGCACAGAAGTTGTGGCGGTGTATCATCGAGATTTGCAGAAGGCGAAAGCGATCGCCCAATCCCACGACGTACCCCACGCCTGTACCACCATAGAAGATATCGTCGCACTGCCCCAAGTACAAGCGGTCAGCATCTCGACGCCGCCGTTTCTCCACTACGAAATGGGAAAAACCGTATTGCAAGCGGGGAAGCACTTATTGCTGGAAAAACCCACAGCACTTTCAGCAATCGAGGCGAGGGAGTTGTATCAAATAGCACAGGAAAAGCGAGCGATCGCCACACTTGATTTTGAATTCCGCTTTGTCCCCGCATGGCAATTATTTTCAGAATACCTATTAGAAGGATATGTAGGGCAACCGCGTTTAATTAAAATCGATTGGTTGGTATCGAGTCGCGCCGATGCATCGCGTCCTTGGAATTGGTACGCACGCAAAGAAACCGGCGGCGGCGCCTTGGGAGCAATTGGTTCCCACGCCTTCGATTACATCAGTTGGTTATTTGGGCCTGTAAGGCGGTTGTGCGCCCATTTAAGCACCGCTATTGAGGCGCGACCCGATCCGGAGACTAAAGAAATGAAGCCCGTAGATGCGGACGATACCTGCCTGATAATGCTGCAACTTCAAGATGGTACTCCGGTTAAAGTTTGCCTGAGTTCGGTGACGTATCAGGGAAGGGGACATTGGATAGAAGTGTATGGCTCGAGCGGTACTTTAGTATTAGGCAGCGACAATCAAAAAGATTACGTCCACGGATTTCGTCTTTGGGCTGCACCGGCGGGAAAATCTTTAACAGAAGTCGCAATTCCCAATCGTTTAGAATTCCCTAAAAATTACGCCGATGGTCGCATTGCACCGTTTATTAGAGTAGTTGATCGATGGGTGCAAAGCATTGATCGAGGGGAGGAAATGACCCCCGGATTAAAAGAAGGCGTATACTCCCAATTATTGATGGATTTAACCCATCAATCGCACCAAATGAACAGGTGGATAGATGTGCCGGACTTAGAAACATTTTTCGCTGCTAATTGGTGATGGGTAATTGGTAATAGGGGGATAGCGATCGCACCGTTAGTAGTAGGCGCTGTCTTCGCCGCAGAAACCGGGT
>DNGG01000410.1 GCA_003486675.1 Cyanobacteria bacterium UBA11372 | reverse complement strand
TCGATTCGGGAAGAAATTATTACTTCGTCAGAAACAACTATCGGTGCTGAGCGAAACTTGCTCAAACCTGAGCCAGAAAGCTGTCATTTAATTGAACTAAAAACGCCGATTCTAAGTAATGAAGAATTGGCGAAACTGAAACATATTTCGGAGGGCGATTTCAAATCGATTACCCTGCCAATTTTGTTTGACCCCAAAAAAGGCGTGGAAGGTTTGGAAGCCGCGATGGAAGAGATTTGCGCCCAGGCAGATCGGGCAATTGAGTCTGGGGTGAACTTGATTATTTTGAGCGATCGCCAAATCTCCCCCAGCCAAGCTCCCATCCCCGCCTTGCTCGCCGTTGCCGGACTGCATCACCACCTGATTCGCAACGGTACGCGCACCCGCACAGGAATCGTCCTCGAATCCGGCGAACCCCGCGAAGTCCATCATTACGCCACTTTGATCGGCTACGGCTGCGGCGCGATCAATCCCTATCTCGCCTTCGAGACAATCGATGCGATGATTCAACAGGGAACGCTGGTAAATGTCGATACCTACAAAGCCTGCAAAAATTACGTAAAAGCCGTAACCAAAGGCGTGGTCAAAGTTGCGTCAAAAATCGGCATCTCAACGCTGCAAAGCTATCGCGGCGCGCAGATTTTCGAGGCGCTGGGATTGAACAAATCAGTCATTGATAAATATTTTACTTGGACGGCATCCAGGATTGAGGGGGTGGGATTGGATGCGATCGCCACCGAAGCCATTTTACGCCACAGTCACGCCTTCCCCGACCGGGAAGTCAACGGTCATACCCTGGATGTGGGCGGTGAATATCAATGGCGCAAAGAAGGCGAAGCACATTTGTTTAGTCCCCAAACCATCCACACGCTGCAAAAAGCCGTGCGGGATGGAAGTTACGAACTTTACAAGCAATACGCCGCCCTCGTAAACGAGCAGAATCAGCGGTTCTATACCCTGCGCGGGTTGTTGAAATTCCAGCAACGGGAACCCGTACCCATCGAGGAAGTTGAGCCGGTGGAAGCGATCGTGAAGCGCTTCAAGACAGGGGCGATGAGTTATGGGTCGATTTCTAAAGAAGCGCATGAAGCTTTGGCGATCGCCATGAACCGCATTGGTGGCAAATCGAACACCGGCGAAGGCGGCGAAGATCCAGAGCGCTACACCTGGACAAACGAGATCGGCGACTCGAAGAACAGCGCGATCAAACAAGTTGCCTCTGGACGTTTCGGCGTTACCAGCTTGTATCTCTCCCAAGCGCGGGAACTGCAAATCAAGATGGCGCAAGGTGCAAAACCGGGTGAAGGCGGACAGTTACCAGGTAAAAAAGTATACCCTTGGATTGCCAAAGTTCGTCACTCGACGCCTGGGGTAGGTTTAATTTCGCCACCACCGCACCACGACATTTACTCGATTGAAGATTTGGCAGAGTTAATCCACGACTTGAAGAATGCCAATCGCAACGCGCGGGTTAGCGTTAAGTTGGTGTCGGAAGTTGGAGTGGGAACAATTGCGGCTGGAGTTGCGAAGGCGCACGCCGATGTAGTCTTAATTTCCGGCTACGACGGCGGCACGGGTGCATCGCCCCAAACTTCGATTAAACACGCGGGATTACCTTGGGAATTGGGACTTGCCGAGACGCATCAGACGTTAGTTCTAAATAACCTCCGCAGTCGCATCGCCGTAGAAACCGACGGACAAATGAAGACGGGGCGCGATGTGGTAATTGCCGCCTTGCTGGGTGCAGAAGAATTCGGTTTTGCCACCGCACCATTAGTTACTCTGGGCTGCATTATGATGCGCGTCTGTCACCTCAATACCTGTCCGGCAGGCGTGGCTACCCAAGATCCCCTCTTGCGGAAGAACTTCACCGGAGATCCGGCGCATACAGTTAACTTCATGCGCTTCATCGCCAGTGAAGTGCGCGAAATCATGGCGCAACTCGGTTTCCGCAGCATCAACGAAATGGTTGGACGCACCGATGTTCTGGAAGCCAAACAAGCTGTCGAACATTGGAAAGCCAAAGGCATTGATTTATCGAAGATTCTGTATCAACCGGAAGTCGATGATAGCGTCGGACGTTACTGTCAGATTCCGCAAGACCACGGTTTAGACAAATCGCTCGACATCACCACTTTGCTCGATCTGTGCAAACCGGCAATTGAAAGCGGCGAAAAAGTCAGCGCCACCTTGCCGATTAAAAATATCAACCGCGTCGTCGGGACAATTCTGGGCAACGAAATCACTAAACGCCACTGGCAAGGACTTCCAGAAGATACTGTCCACTTGCACTTCCAAGGCAGCGCGGGACAGAGTTTTGGTGCCTTCGTACCCAAAGGCGTCACCCTCGAACTCGAAGGCGATGCCAACGACTATGTAGGCAAAGGGTTAAGCGGCGGCAAGATAATTGTCTATCCGCCTGCGGGTTCAACCTTTGTGCCAGAAGAAAACATCATCATTGGTAACGTTGCCTTCTACGGCGCAACCAGTGGCGAGGCGTATATCAACGGTGTGGCGGGAGAACGTTTCTGCGTCCGCAATTCCGGGGTGAATACCGTTATAGAAGGCGTCGGCGACCACGGTTGCGAATATATGACTGGCGGTAAAGTTGTCGTGTTGGGTAGCACCGGACGTAACTTTGCAGCCGGGATGAGTGGCGGCGTCGCTTATATTCTGGATGAAGCGGGCGACTTCGCGACGCGGTGCAATACCTCGATGGCAGATATCGAAACTCTGGATGAAGAAGATATCGATACTGTCCGCGAGATGATTCAAAAGCACGCAGATTATACCAAGAGTCAGAAAGCAACTAAAGTTCTGGCAAATTGGGCGGAAATGGTGCCGAAATTCGTCAAAGTGATGCCAAGGGATTACAAGCGCGTGTTGCAGTGCTTGAAGAATGCATTGGCGTCGGGATTGAGTGGCGATGATGCGTTGGCTGCGGCATTTGAAGAAAATGCTCGCGATGTGGCGCGGATTGGTGGAAGTTAGTCGTAGAGACGTTACATGTAACGTCTTTACATTAGTATCGGTGCGTTAGGCGCTAGCCGTAACGCACCCTACAAAATTTTAGTCGCTAGGTGTTTTCTGTTGTGCCATGATTGCAGTCGAGAATCGGGACAAAGTTCGTGTTGCAAAAATCGGAGCAAACAAGCTGTTTGAGGTAGAGTACAATACTCGCCAAAATATGAGCGATCAAGAGCTAATTGATTTATTTGACCGGCTTTGGCTGGATAAGATTGAACGATTGGTTCTCAATGGTAAATTATGTGAAGCTGAAGAAGTAGAGCGTCGCTTACCAGACAAATTTCACAGTTTCATTGATCCGCAGCAAGAACATCGCAGTTTTCATTACCGCAACGCCGAATTTATCGCGCAGTTGCTACCTCAAGATAACAGTCAGTACAAACTCACTCAGCTTTGGCGAGTTGCGTCTTCAGATGAGCATCCTAAAACGTTGTATATTAACTTCAGTAGTGTTGAAGAACGAGAGAGATTTGCTTCTTTGGCAAAAAGTCTTAGCAGCAATGATGAACAGCTAGGTCTTCGGCTTGTACGCAATTTTATGAATCTTCATCCTGGTTATGAAGCTTTTGACGAAGATGCACCGTAACACATTGCTAAGCCAAGTAGGCGATCAAATATCTCCGGGAGTTAAGGTAGGATGCGTTAGCGATCGCGTAACGCATCCTATTATGTTCTGTTGTCTTGGTAGCGTAAGCCGGGGCGAGTTTATTTATACTTTGCGCTGATAGCAAGGATTTCTCGTAAAACCCGCCCCTACAATCTTAATCCAGCCAGATCGTAAGCGAGGCAGTAAAAATAATTCAGTTAGCCCCGTGTTATGCTAAGAGAAAATATAGGAAAAAGGCTATGACTGCTTCAGTAGAAGAACTTCTGAATGCCTTTGATAGCTTAACAGATGGATTTTTACCATTGGCTTGCGCGCTCGGAGTTTTCTAGAATAGGTAAATCAGAAATAAAAGAGATGAAAGTCGATGGAGAACCTGTAGAAGTTGCTGTCATCCAACTTGAAGGAATGAATCGCAGAAAGCTGAGCGATTTCTTTCGCGATGCCATTGTTCAAGAAACTGATGAAATGTTGGATAAATTGGGAAGTTCGCCATCTAAGGAAGCATATCAAGAAGCTACATATAGATTATTACTATTGCAAAGGTTACGCAAGCAAATAGAGAAGGAACAGTATAAATATTTTCAACGTTATTAGGAAGTGGAAAATTAAAGTAATGCGAACAATGATGAAAATTACGTTGAGCGATCGCGCCATAATTGAACTGCCGCAAAGATTACGCAAGCACTTGTTATGATAGACATAGATAAATAAAATATCGTCTTCCCATGAAATATCCTCTCCAGACACAATCTAAGCCCGTTTCAGGTATGGCTGCTAAGAAACTGCTGGAAGCAATTGATTCTGGCAGGGCTGTGGTTAACGATCGGATGATTGCTCTAGCAAAGCGCATTTCCGCTCGTCGTCGCCGCCAAGCTCTGAAAAATGGCCAGTTCCGGTAAATTTGATGGAGTTGACTTCTCCCAAATCGCTCGTTAACCCAGGAAAAAATATATGAACATCGAGCAAGCAGTCTTAGAAAAGTTGCGGCAATTACCTGTAGATAAGCAACAAGAATTATTGGATTTTGTAGAATTTTTGTATCAAAAAATGACAGCTAAGCCTCCCTTACGCAGCGTTAGAGGATTGTGCGCTGATTTGAAGATAGATATCACCGAAGAAGATATTGCCCAAGCGCGCAAAGAAATGTGGGGGAATTTTCCGAGGGAGATTGTTTAATGACATCAGTAGTAACAGATACACATGCTTTGATTTGGTACATTTTTGACCTAGAGAGATTATCAGAAGCAGCATTAACCGCCTTTGAACAAGCAATTAATGCTGGTAATCCTATTTATGTATCGGCGATCTCAATCGTAGAAATCTCTTATTTGGTTGAAAGGGGACGCTTGGCAGAAGAAGTACTGACACGAATTTTAAATGCTTTGGACGACCCCAATGTTGGCATTGTACTAGCACCTTTGGATCGCAATGTAACAGCAATGATTCGGCAAATTGACCGGGCAACAGTTCCCGATATGCCCGATAGAATTATTGCAGCTACGGCTTTGTGTTTGGCGCTTCCTCTTGTTACTCGCGATCTGCGAATTCAGGCGTTAACAAACATTCAGACGATTTGGTAAATAGGAGGCGATCGCTATTATAAAAAATATGACTGCTGATGAAAATTATGCATAGCGATCGCGCCAGTTAGCGTAGGATGCGTTACGCTAGGGCTAACGTGCCTGACGAACAAGTTATGACCCAAATGATTATCGAAGATCTAGACCCGGCGGTGATAGAAAAACTGGAATTACTTGCCAAGGAACACGGGCGATCGCTGCAAGCAGAATTAAAGCACATTATAGAGACAGTAGCTCAATATAAAATTTTAATCCGTTCTCATGTAGGTTTGGATGGAATATTACAACTGAAAATCCCTACCGAGTTTAAAGATACCGATTTAGAAGTAACGGTAATGTTTAAACCTGTGACGCCAGTTTCAAAGAAAACCCCAGAAGAGTTAGGATAGCCTGTAGGTTTCTTTGAAAAGACGGCTGGAAGTTTCCAAGATGAACCGTTAGTGAGGTATTCCCAGGGAGAATTACAAGAACGCTTACCTTAGCCAAAATCCCCAATAGCATGATATTATAAAAGGTAGATAAATTCCCCAACTAAAACTATCAATTGATAAATGACTACAGTAAAAATTATAGACGCTAGTAACCAACTCTCCGAGCTGGTAGATCGTGCTGCTGATGAGCGCGAACTAATTATCTTGACTTCTGAAGGCAAGCCAAAAGCAATCCTGTTAGGCGTGGAAGCTTTTGAGGCTTTAGTGGGGATGCGCGAATATGCTCAACGGGAACTCATACCTTTAGATAGCTTTCAACAGCAGTTTCAGCAAGCCTTAATAGAAGCTGGATATGATTCTCACCAAAAGATCGTGAATTTGGTGCAGGAAATTAAACAAGAAATAGCTGCTGAACGTCAGCAGAAATCTATAAAAAATGCAGAAAGCAAAAGCTCAGAAGGTGTCTGATGGCGATTGCTCTAAACCGGGTGTTTTTTGATACAAATGTCTACATTATTGGCGCTGCCGATCCCAATACCTATGAAAGTCGCCTGTTACAATGGGTGGGGTTTGGAGAGGAAGAACCAAGCTCAGTTGAGGTCGTAGTCTCTGAGGAATTATTTGACCAAATATTACGAGTAGCAAAACGCCTCAAAAACAAAGATTGGGGAGGTGAATTGTTAGGACGAATTTGGCAAAACCTTAATGTCTGCTATGTGCTGCTTGACGCTGATGAGTTTTCTAGAGTAGAAGCGCTGGGTATAATACCTCGTGAAGATGTGGGTGTTTATCTAACAGCTAAGACTGGTAAGGCGCAGTGTTTTGTTTCTTCTAATCATGAGTTGATTCGTGCTTTGGCTGAACAAACAGGCGAGTTTGAGTGTTTAAATCCAGAAGAATTTGCGAATAAGTATTTAGGATAAATCAGAGATTGATTCAGGAGTACAGAGGATGAAAGAGTGGGTTCGTGAGGTTATTGGAAATAATCTCAAAGTTTCTGCTAGCTCATTCATTCCCACCTAACTTCTCTAGTATTGCTTCCAAAGCCTCAATCTGTTGCTGTAGTTGTTGAATGCGATCGCAGGACGCCTGACACTGTTCAAATTGTCCTTTTCCCTCCAACTCATCCCGCCTCAAGCTGATGAGTATTTGGAGTGACCTTTGAATTCCCCCAAGTCATCAGGGGAAAGCTGGACTGTTAATATCTCTGATTCAGGAATAATCACCGACTCGATACTCTCTCCCTCATCTAGCCGTCTAGCAACCTCCAGAATCGTATCTGCGATCGCTTCCGGAATCCTAACTGCCTTAGTTTTCCCCAGATTCCACTTCAGTTTGCGCCCACTGCTTTCTCTGCGACCACCACGCGGCATAGTCTTTTCTCTGACTCTGAGATCGTTGTTTTCCTTGACTAACACAATCTCTCATTATCTGTCTATTTAATTTTTTTGGCATCTCTGATTGATTTTGTACAAAATCAAGTATGATAGATAACGTACAAAATCAAAAAGCAAAAAGCCAGCGCCCCAACCTTGCACAGTCCAGCGCTGGCTATTGCCCCCAAATTAAGGAGACTCTAACAATGGTAAAACCAAGCTGTCCGACTGACAGCCCCTCTGCGTACCAAAATGGGTATCAGCAAGCCTTAGAAGATTTTGCGATCGCGTCAGCGTGCTGGAGGCTACTCTATTCAAGCCGATGACAATTTGGATTGCTCTGCGGATTTTTCCAATTCATCAGTTTCTAAAGAATTGGTTTGCAAAGGAATTATTCCTCTAGCAATCCGCTCTACCAATTCGCTTCTAGTCAGTCCCATATTCTTTGCCAAATCATCAAGCATTTTTGCCCCAGTTGGCGTCATTGCTATATTCAGAGGCTTTTTCTTTTCGTCATAAAGCTCTGGTTCGCCTTTGGTAATTTTTAAATTTTTCTTTGGTATTTGCCTGGGCATGGAACGAC
>DNGG01000089.1 GCA_003486675.1 Cyanobacteria bacterium UBA11372 | reverse complement strand
GCGAAAGATCCCCAATACGCTAAAGGGATTGAAGTGTTGCAGCAACAAATCGCCCGCCGCAACAGCGGTGGCGGGAATTCGGCAGCATCCCGGTAATTTGAGATTTGAGATTTCAGATTGCAGATTGAAGTCGATTTCAGATTTGCAGATTGAGGTGAATTTCAGATTGGAGATTGCAGATTGTAGATTTCAAATCTGAAATCTTAAATCTGCAATCTCCAATTCTTCATTGGGGTTTGCACTTTCCAGAGCGGATGAGTCCGATGCGACGCGCGATCGCATCAGTTTGAGAATTAATCGGCCCCCAGCGTTCTACAATACTGGGGTCTTCTTTTTCTTCAACTTGCGCGCTGGGGAGAATTTCACAATGTCCGTCAAGACGCTTGACAATATACCAATTTTGTGCATTTTCCATAAGCTGTTGGTGGTATAGCTAGGGGCTAGGGGCTAGGGGAAGAAGGGCTAAGAATCAATGAAGAACATCTTAAATGCCTTGGCGGTTGCTATAAATTTTATTTTAATTGAAGGATAATTTGAACTAATTGTTCGTGGACGAAGCTTTGTGGGAATTCTAAAGTAAGCAATAACATCTCGCAATTTTCTTTGGTTCCATGTCAGCGAATCTTTATAATCTCGACCCCCAAACTTGCCAAGAGCAGTTACAGCGCACGGTTCAATATCAGAAGCTGCTAACCAGGATTATTGGTAAAATTCGTGCATCGGTGGAGTTAGAAGCGCTGTGTTCGACCACCTGCCAAGATATTTGTCGGTTACTTGGGATCGAGCGCGTGGGGATTTATCGGTTTAACGAAGACTTCTCAGGCAGCTTTATCAATCGTTTTGGCTTTGCTATTCCGCCTTGGGATAGCTTGAGTGCGTTTGGACAGAATTTAGTTTGGGCAGATAGTCATTTGCAAGAAACCCAAGGGGGAAGGTATCGCCGCAATGAGCCGTTTGCGGTTGCCGATATCTACAAAGCGGGTCATACGCGCTGTCATATAGAAGTGCTGGAACAGTTTAACATTCGGGCGTATGCGATCGCGCCGATTTTTGTGGGCAATAGGTTGTGGGGGCTACTTGCCGGTTACCAGCATTCCGCACCGCGTCCCTGGTACACTGATGAAATCGAATTTATGTTCCAGGCCGCGATCCACATCGGCGTGGCGATGCAACAATCAGAAATTCAGGAACAAGCGAAACAGCGAACCGCCGAATTGCAAGATGCCGTTGCTAGACAGCGCGCCTTAACCGAAGTGGTGGGTAATATTCGCTCATCCCTCGATACAAAACTGATCTTCGATACCACCTGCCGAGAACTTTGCCAGCTCTTGAAACTAGAACGGGCGGCAATTTACCGCTTTAATCAGGACTGGAGCGGCGAGTTTATTAGCCACTTTGGCACGGTGAATGCCCAATGGGAAAGCGCGACTCCGTTTGGACGCAATTTAGTTTGGGAAGATACCCACCTGCAACAAACCCAAGGTGGACGCTACCGTAACAACGAAACATTTGCGGTGACGGATGTCTACAAGATGGGTCATACGCGCTGTCACCTGGATATTTTGGAGCAATTTAAGATTCGAGCTTATGCCCTGGTGCCAATTTTTACCGGACAAAAGTTGTGGGGACTTTTAGCAGCTTACCACCATTCAGGGCCGCGTCAGTGGCTGGACTACGAAGTGGAATTTCTCTCTCAAGTTGGCGCACAACTTGGGGTGGCGATCCAACAGGCGGAATTGTTGCAGCAATCGAAACAACAAGCGATCGCTTTTGAAGATGCGATCGCCAGACAGCGCACGCTCACCGAAGTTGTGGGCAAGATTCGCTCGTCTTTAGATACTAACTTAATCCTGCAAACCACTTGCCAAGAAGTCTGCAAGCTTTTGAAAGTCGAACGAGTTGGTGTCTATCGCTTTAACAAAGACTGGAGCGGCGAATTTATCAGCCATTATGGCATCCCTGACGTGGAATGGATGGTTACCAATCCCTTTGGTAAAAACTTAGTTTGGGAAGATACCCACCTGCAAGAAACCAAAGGCGGTAGATACCGTAACAACGAGAACTTTGCAGTTGCTGATATCTACAAAGCCGGACATACGCGCTGTCACTTGGATATTTTGGAGCAATTTAAAATCCGTGCCTATGCTTTGACCCCAATTTTTGTCGGGCGCAATTTATGGGGACTGCTCGCAGCTTACCAACATTCAGCACCGCGTCAATGGGATACCGTCGAAGTCGAATTTTTAGCCCAAGTTGCGAGTCAACTGGGGGTAGCGATTCAAAGTTCGGAATTACTATCTAATACCGAAACGCGCGCAGAAGCGATGCATCAATCGGCGGAACAGCGTCAAATTCTGTTTGATGTGGTGGCAAAAATTCGCGAATCCCTCGATTTGGAAACAATTTTCAAAACGACTGCACAGGAAGTGCGGCGCAGTCTTAAAGCTGACCGAGTTGGCGTTTTCCGCTTTCACAAGAATACAAACTTTTGCAGCGGTGAATTTATTGCCGAAGATGTGTTGCCAGAGTTTGAATCTGCGTTAGGCTTTAAGCTAGAAGATCATTGCTTTGGCGAAGATTACGCGCCTCAATATGCTCAAGGACGACTGCAAGCTGTATCCAATATTAAAAAAGCCGGGTTCCAGGAATGCTATCAAAAATCCCTGGAGCGTTTCCAAATCCAGGCGCAGATCGTCGTACCTCTGATGGAAGGCGATCGCTTGTGGGGACTTTTGTGCGTTCATCAATGCAGCCATCCTCGCAATTGGGAAGACGCGCAACTAGAATTCGTCACTCAAGTGGCGACGCAACTAAGCGTTGCACTAAGACAAGCCAATTTGTTGAGTCAAACGCGGGAACAAACCGAACAGTTGGCACAAACTTTAAACGACTTGCAAAAAGCTCAGTTTCAGATCGTTCAGTCTGAGAAAATGGCAAGTTTGGGTCAACTGGTTGCCGGTTTGGCACACGAAATCAGTAATCCGGTTAACTTTATTTACGGCAACTTGGAAAACGCCCATGAATATACTCAAGACTTACTCAAATGCTTGCGGCTTTATCGACAATACTATCAAGACCCGGCGCCAGAAATTCAGGCGTTTTTGAGGAAGACAGACCTGGGTTTCTTATTTGAAGATCTGCCCCGTTTGTTGCAATCAATGCAGGTTGGAACGGATCGCATTCGCGAAATTGTCACCTCATTACGCAACTTCTCGCGGATAGATGAAGCCGAGGTCAAAGCGGTCAATATTCATGAGGGAATTGACAGTACCTTGATGCTGTTGCAAAACCGCTTGAAACCTTCACTGGAAAGTACCGGCATTCAAGTCGTCAAAGATTATGGAAAATTGCCCCTCGTCGAGTGCTATCCAGGTCAACTCAATCAAGTGTTTATGAATTTGTTGTCCCAGGCAATCAATACCTTAGAGGACTACAAAAAGCGGCGATCGCTAGAAGATATCAAATCCAATCAAAGCCTAATTCGCATCTCTACCTCAGTTATCAATAAAGACTGGGTAGGCATTTATATTGCAGATAATGGCCCCGGAATGACAGAGGAGCTACGTTCTCATCTATTCGATCCGTTGTTTATTACCAAATCTGGGGGTAAAGGCAATGGATTAGCTCTTTCTATTAGTTACCAAATTGTGACCGACAAACATGGCGGTAAGCTGTATTGTAACTCGGCACCTGGTGATGGAACGGAGTTTGTAATTGAGATTCCGGTGCGTCAAGAGCTGCCAAAAAATCCGGGTTAGTAGACCTGTAGGTTGGGTTGAGCGCGAGCGAAACCCAACCATTGCCGCCATCTAGTTGGGTTTCGTGACCTCAACTCAACCTACTAATATGATGTCAGTTTGAGTACCCATAGTTAGGACTGACGCTCCCGACGCTCCCGAGGCTCCCGACGCGGAGAGTTTTAATTATGGGTGAAAAGCCTGACATGATATAATTTATTCATTTCCTATACTTGAATCGAATATAATTTCAACTCCTGCTCCCCAATCTAGAGGGTAAATTCCATTTTTAACATAACGGTGAAAGCTGGAATATTTCCAATCCTTCGGTGCAGTGACCAATCCATGCTTTACTGGATTATAATGAATGTAATTCACGTGATTATTATAATCATTTTCATCTTTAATTTGATGTTCCCAAAAGCGACGTTGCCAAATTGACTGCTCTTGTTTTTTCGCTCTGGATGTGGAGATTTTACCCCGATACTTTGGATCGCATTGGCGACTAAAATAATTTTTGATTAAACGCCAACGTGTAGAGAAATCCCAATCTCCATCGGGTAATGTCCAAATAGCATGGAGGTGGTCAGGTAATATAACAATTGCATCGATTGTGAAGCGATGTCGTTGCATGACATATCGAAAAGCATTTCTGAGCAGGGAGATGTTATCGGGTTCGCATAAAAACTTGCGTCTGTCGTGGGTAACAATGGTAAAAAAGTATGTGCCTCCTGCTATTTTTAACCGTCGATATTGCATGGTTTTTAGTTATTGGTTCGTTGGTTTTGGTTTGTTTTTATTGGATGTGCTTTCTATCATAACCTTTGGTATTGGGTTTGGCTACAAAGTCTGTAGTCATCACCTCTGATCTTGGGTTTCGCTACCGCTCAAGCCAACCTACAAAGTGACAAAGTCTGTAGGTT
>DNGG01000544.1 GCA_003486675.1 Cyanobacteria bacterium UBA11372 | reverse complement strand
CTCTATGTTTTTCTTTTTTGGGTATTACCCCACTAGGCGTAATAGCACGCCCTTTTTAAGGTTGTTGATTAGCCCAATCAAGTCAAGATTGCCGTGCCACTTCTGGGCGCTTTTTCCCCAAGAGATTTTTATCAGGGAAAACTTACGACATTTGAACTACTTGCTTACCTGCTTACGATTGAGATGATTAAAAGACACCCATAACAGAGGCTTTTAACATTGACTTTTTATAGTCTCGCGTAGCACGTCGCCAGGGGCTTTTTCATCCAACCTTAATCGGTGAACTGCGGTTGTCCTGATTGAGTATTTTACCCGATTGCGCTACCAGTTCAAGAGAAAACTTTTCACTGGGATTTTCTTGATGAGATAGCTTACCTGAAGCAGGCAAGCTATCTAACCAATCGGTTTAAGCTGCTTCAGCAGGTGGTTCGTATCGCAGCAAAGTGCCTTGTTGCCCGATAATGAATCCCCGGTCTCGCTGGACAAATACTATCTTGTAAAGGTTAGAAGGCACGTTTTCAACCTCGCGGTCTTTTTGCCAGGTTTTGCCGCCATCAGCGCTGTAGAGCAAATTACCACTACCGCCAGCTAGCCAAACTTCCTCTGGCGTCCGATAGGCTAAATCCAATAAACCCCAACTGGTTGAGAGTTCTGGATATTTTGGTTCTTCCCACTTTTCGGGATCTTCTGGAGTGCTCAATTGAATTTGACCGCCCCGCGCCAGCATCCATAACCGACCATCTTGAGTAAAGCCCATGTTTTGCACGCGGCGGGAGCTGTTGCGATTGTGGGGTACCCAAGCTTGTTGTCCTGGTTCCCAAGTTGAGTAGAAGTTACCTTTGGCAGAAACGGCTACGTACTTGCCATCGGGCGATCGCGAAATATTCCGCACTACCCCTACCGCTTCCTGTACCAGCGCTTTCCAGTTTTTCCCGCCATCTAAAGTTTTGTAAATCGCCCCCACATCAGTCGTCATTTCGGCTGAATCTGGACCAAGCGCCAGAATCGTATTCGGATCGCCTGGAAGCTTGGAACTTAAGGGAATGCGCGACCAAGACTTTCCTTGATCGGCTGTATGTAACAGCAAGCCGGGTTTTCCGACAATCCACCCTTCTTGTCCGGAAAAACTCACCGAAGTAAAGCGGTAATTTTGATCGCCTAACTCCAGATTTTTTTCCTGCCAAGTCTTACCGCCATCGGTGGTTTCAAATAGGGTGGAGTCGCTGCCTACCACCCATCCGTGCTGCATTGAATCGCCAGTAAAAGCAATGTCTTGTAAGTTCGACTCGGTTGGCAAACTAATCAATTGCCAGGGGTTGAAACTGGTAGAAGGTACCTTACTGCAACCGATACACAGCAGGACTACGGCTAACAAAACTCCTACTTTTTGTAAGGCTCTTAAGATTGAGTGCATTGCTTTCCAAGCTATCTGTAAGTCGTCAACGGTCAGTTATGAGGGATGAATCTAAGCAAGCAACTTCGATTCATCGCCGGTTCTGTTTGGGTCAAAACTTATTATTGTAAACCATAGAGACTGATGAAGAATAAAAATCCCAGCCCCAAACCGCCAAAGATCAGTAAATTTTTCTGACTCGGCGTTAAGGTGTTGACACCCAAGCCGTAGCCAAAATTGGCCTTAAATCCAGATGCGCTGCCGACTGGGCCAATGTTCTGGAATACCTTGTTGCGCGCACCACAAACCGGACAGCGCCAACTTGGGGGCAACTCTTCAAAGGGAGTTCCCGCAGCGATGTCATGCTTGTTATCTCCCTTGGCGGGTTCGTAAACATAGCCACAGGCGCCGCATTCGTACCTATCTAACGCTTTCGCATCAACAGTTTGGTTGCTCATGGCTCACGCCTACTCAGAATTGGATCGAATTATTAAAATCTCTGTTACAGATTATGACATGGACTGTCGCCTATGGTTATCCTTGCGATCTTCTATGCTGGTGAAAGATGAAAGCAGTGCTGCTGTGAGGCTTTCAGGTAATGTGGCTCTGGAGCTATTGAATTTGCAGCTTTGATTGGCTCGAGGTTCGATTTCGACCGCTTTGGTTTGGTTCCCCGTTCTAGCCAGAGCCTCGCCGATCTAAACGATCGCGGCAGGGACAATGACGATGAAGATGGCGCCTGCTTTGGTTAGCCTGTACGAGCAAATGCCGGAACCTAAGTATGCGATCGCCATGGGCGCTGGCACGATTACCGGCGGCATGTTCAGCGTCGATTCGCCAACGACGGTGCGGGGTGTGGATAAATTAATCCGCATCGATGTTTATATATCTTCATAAAAATCCGGAATATGCGCGTAAGTCCTGTATAAGTGAAATCACCAGGTACTGACAGTGGTGCAACGCAACTCATCATCAACGAACCCGCCATCTGTGGCCTTTGTCCTGATGGTGTGCGGACTACTGTAGGAGAAGGCTTTCTCTCGTCTCTGGTAAACTCACATCTTGCACCTTGAGCTAGCAGCCCACAGTATTCTCGTTTCTCGTTCCCAGGTTCAACCTGGGAACGAAGTCTGGGAGGCTCTGCCTCCCGTGGTGCAAGATCTGAGTTTACCTACTTTCAAAGTTCAGAGATTTTGCGGAACTTTACTTGACTGGTATGTATCTTAAAAAGTAGCAGCAAATAAAGCTTTTGGTTATAAAGCTTTTCGCTCAATTCCATTCCTTGGAAAAGTCATGAGCTAGTTAGTCTAATTTAGCTCGTAATATAGACTTTCCTAGCTTTGCTGTCTTCTATTTGGAGAAGTATTGCCCAAATTTTGCTTTTATTGTTCAGGGTAATCTTATCAGAAAAATTATTGTCAGGGTAATCTCCACAGAACACTTAATTATATTCAGGAGAACATCCATGAAGTTTGCCAAAGTATTAGTGGCCGCATTATTAATGTCCGCTGCCGCTGCGATTAGCCCCGCCTTGGCCCAGCAAACAGTGCAAATTTTAGGCGCAAGCTATGGTGGTACTGGTTGCCCCGATGGCTCTGCCAGTGTCAGCGTCAGCCCCGACGGTCAAGAACTAACCATTCTATTTGATCGGTTTGTAGCCCAGGGAAATATCTCAACAGAAACCCGGAAAAGCTGTAATCTGAGCATTCCCATCAAAGTACCCCAAGGTTTCCAAATTTCTCTCTACGATGCTGATTATCGTGGTTATGTAGCACCAGGAACCAGAGGGAACTTAAGAGCAGAATACTTTTTTGCAGGCAGCCGCGGCCCAGTTTTTTCCCGGACTTTCACCGGCGAAACTAACTATAACGTTCGCGATAGCTTAGCGACTGTAGCTGATGTTTGGTCGCGCTGTGGTGACAGCATAAATATGCGCGTGAATGCTGCGATGACAGCCAGCGGCGCTGGAAGTGCCACCGTTGACTCCTTCGATTTGGCTCACCGCGGTTTGGTTTATCACATCAAATACCGCGCCTGCCGTCCCTAAGCTGCTCATGCCCGATTGTGAGTGTGGGGCCTAGTAAACCCACATTCCACACCCCGGAGTGTCAAGGGGCTACGGATTTTACGGTAATTTAGAAGAGATTGAGCGATCGCCCCCAGATTTGTAGCCAGGGCGATCGCTCATTTTAGGTGAGGCCAGCTTTTTCCGCCCAAGCAGACTCAATTTAGCTTGGGCGATCGCTATTTTTGTTTCGAGAAGCGATCGCCTCGTTTGATCAAACCGAAACGGATTTAGCAAATCAAGGGCTTTTATAATGTAAAAATAAGTAACAATCAGTTATTTAGCCCAAACGGTAGTAA
>DNGG01000504.1:9409-12520 GCA_003486675.1 Cyanobacteria bacterium UBA11372 | reverse complement strand
AAAATTTATCTAAACCCGCCCCGGCAGTGTTTCCTAATTACCAATAACCAAATTAAGCATCAATTACCGCTCCTTCTGGATAAGTTTTTAACCGACTGCAAACCCGACAACGGGGATTTTTTAACGCAGGATAAGACGCAAAAGTAACGCCACGCAAATCTATTTCATGAATTGATGTTAACGCCCGCGAAAGCCCCGCACCGCTCAAAAATTCTACGCCAATTCCTGCTAATAAATTAGCCGCCGATACAACCATCGGATAGCTACCTGCTTGGGGAGTATTTGAAAGATCTGGATAAGGGATATTTCCCTGTCGTTCGTATATGCAAGCTTGGCAAGCCGTTACACCAGGAATTAAAATTGGCCCAAAAGAAATGGTGAACTTTTTCCACCATCCCACTATTAAAGGCTTGTTGTTTTTGACGCACCAGGAATTAACCGCTAAGACTTGTTCCCAAGTTTCTCCGAACACAATAATTAAATCCGCATGACTGGCAAAAGTTTCCCACTCCTCGCTAGCTGGAATAACTTTTGCTCCTACTCCCGATGCGGTTAATCCTTGATCTATTAACTGACAAAAATTCTGCTGTCCCTGTAACAAAACTTGAGCTTGGGCAAGTTTATTTAAAATTTCTTCTTGGTTGTGCGATCGCCAAGCATAATTGGCGGCAATATAAATATCTTGAGGTTGGGAAAAGTGGTAGATGAACCCCGATTCCAACAAAAAATTTAAGCAAGATATTACAGCAGTTTCACCAATTTTTTTAGACTGGAGTTCTGTAATTATCCCTGCCACTGTTCGAGTTCCATCTAACAGAGGTAGTAATGCTAACAATACTGGCTTTGATTCCGCATCTAGTTCAATTTCACCAATCTCTTTTCCCGATAAAAAGGCTTTAGCTTCCTCGATTTCTACATCCGGTCTTAAGCCAATATATTTACCCTGGTCTATTGTTTCTTTCATTGATTTAACGTTGAATGGCTTTACTGCAAGCACTAGAGGTTTCTGCTGCTGCCAGAAGTCTGCCTTGTTGTAGCAGCGTTTTCAGCGAATCGTTGGCTTTCAATCGTTTGGGTTGATGTAGCTTTAGACGCATTTCCATGTTTTGATACTCCTTGTGGTTTTATTGATACATTTAGTAGATGCTCTGGTATTTATCATACCATTTTTTCGTGCGAGCATTTTAAAAAATAGTTTTAGGAATAGCGATTAAACATAAATTTGTTTTAAAGTTATTCATTTGCTGGAGACAGCGATGAACGCTGGGATTATCCAAAGCAGAGAAGGGTTCATCCATTAAGAATGATTCGCCTTTGCCGATGGCACAATAAAAAGCCAGCTTCTGCCTTTCACCGCCGCTTAAATTTGCCACTTTTTTACCAAGTAAATTGGTTATGTGGTGCGTTACTTTACTAACGCGGGCAAGATTTAGTGCTTCGCGAACTGTGAGATTGAGGCAAGTATTATCGCGGGATTGAAGTAGAGAAAGACCCAGCTTGACTCGTTCCCAAGGGGGTAATGTTTCAATCGGTTGACCGTTGAGTTGGATGCTACCTCGATGGATGGGTATTAATCCGGCGATCGCTTCCATCAAGGTAGTCTTTCCCCAGCCGTTGGGAGCTTGTAAAATATTGATTTGACCTTTGTACAATTGAAAATAAATTCCACGCACTTCGCCGTTTTGATCCTCGCCAATTACCAGGCGCTTGCCTCGATAAACGACTAAATCTTCAACCGATAGCACCACCGAACCTGGAGACTCTGAAGAGATAATTCGAGATAAAATCGCACCTCCAGTCAGATGTTCGTGCTTAATTTTGCCATTGTTGACGGCGAGCATATTTATCCAATTATCTAAATTGCTGCCCGATGGTTTTAGCAACTCTGCTCGCACTTGTTCCGGCGATTCAACCGCAATTTTGCCACCTTCTAACGTCCATACCGTTGTAGCTAAATTTAAAATGCGGGGAATGTTGAGAACGTGTTCGACGATGACGAGAGTGACGTTATGTTCTTTGGCTAAATGGTTTAGCATCGCCATGACTTCGGCAATTCCAGCCGCATCTAAACCAGATAGGGGTTCATCTAAAAATAAAATGCGCGCGCCTGCACTAATTGCTCTGGCGATCGCTACCCGTTTAGACTGTCCTAAAGAAACTTTATCCGCCGATGAATTTTCCCGCCCTGCTAACCCCAAATCCAGTAACATAGCTTGGGAATCGTTAATGTTTCTTTTTTCCTGTGCTTGAACTTCCGAACGACGTAACAGCGCCCAAGCAGGATTTTCTCCTAATTGATTGGGCGCAGCGCAAGCAATATTATCGAGTAAGTTTTGGGTGGAAAAGAGTCGAATATCTTGCCAAGTTCTACCTATCCCAGCTTTTGCTACTCTTTCCGGCGTCAAGCGCGATTTCATCTCCCACCATTGTCTGGGATAGCGAAACATCTCTGACACCCCATTGGTAAGCAATTCAATCGCACCCGCATCGGGTTCTAAATTGCCGGTAAGAATATTCAGCAGCGTTGTTTTACCCGATCCATTAGCGCCTCGCAGCAGTACAACTTCACCCGCACCGAGTTCGACAGAAACTCGATTTAAAATTGTTTGTCCCCCAAATTGCTGGTGTAAGTCTTGAGCGCGCAGCAATACCGGGCGGCGGGATAAGCCAGAAGCCGGATCGGTTTGAGTTGATGGTTTCGCTGGCGGTTTTTCAACGGGTTTGAGTGCAACTTCCGCCCAAGGAAACCAGAATCGCCCCTCAGAATTAGCGGCGTGTGCGATCGCAATTGGTAGATTTGGGGAACAAGTAGTCATATCCCGTCGATGGTGGCACTTCCTTTTATTAGGTGGTTTCAAAAACCACTGCCCAAATCGATGCTGATGCCAAACCCATTATTTAAGCGACACTTTAGGTATATTGACGATGCGCGACGTTGTAACCGGGTTACAAGAAATAGATCCAGCAGTTATAACCAGCACCTAGAGATAGGAGCGTGACTTGCATTTTTCTAGCACCAGCATTGCTAATTGAGCCTTTCGTTGTAACCTGTAGCGGCAGGTTTAAGCGATCGCCCCTTTGATGCTGAACGACTCGCATTCGCGGCTACAC
>DNGG01000504.1:8785-9175 GCA_003486675.1 Cyanobacteria bacterium UBA11372 | reverse complement strand
CGCCTATGCCTCCGGCACGCTGCGCGAACGCGGGCTATAAAATTTTATAAGCTGCTACGCACCTAGTTTGAGAGCGAAATTTTACCTTTTTCTTGTGGGGTGGGCATCTTGCCCGCCGCTTTATTGGATTTAAATGCGTAGCAGCTTAACCCGGATTTGGTATGAGGTGAGGTACAGCGTTTTGGCTTCGTTTGTGTAGCGGCAGCATTAATGCTGCCCGCACACTGCTGTTGATGGTGTACCTCATGCGCGTGCTTTCCCGCTATAAACCCGCCCCTAACGCCAGAATGTAGGAGCGGTTTAACCAACAGAACTAAAGCTGCGTGTCACAATTGGTGGTTGGTGCGTGACGTCAAAAGTCTCATTTCTACGTTCAAATATTCTGGCAGC
>DNGG01000504.1:1769-8447 GCA_003486675.1 Cyanobacteria bacterium UBA11372 | reverse complement strand
ATTCTGGCAGCGTCACGCACCCTACAAAAAAATATGCTAATCAATCGGATAATTTCCTGCCAAACCTTGGGGGCGGAAGTGCATCATTACTACTAGCAGAAGTCCGTAGAGTAACAGACGAATATTAGCAGCATAAGCATCGGGAATAAAGACGAAACGAAGCATTTCTGGAATTGCTACCAGCACCGCTGCCCCTACCAAAGGCCCCCAAAAATTACCAACGCCGCCTACAATTACCATGCATAACATCAAAATCGAATGGTCTAAAGCAGCGGCACTGGGGTCGATGTAACTCACATAAGCGGCATAAATAACACCCGCGATCGCTACTGTAGAAGATGCGATCGCAAACACCTGAACCTTCAGCAAGCGCGTGTTTTTCCCCAGGGCGCGCGTCGCCAATTCGTCATCGCGCATCGCTTGCACCAGTCGCCCCCAAGGCGAATTCAGCAATAACCAACAAACCAAAGCACAACCCCCAGCTAAAACCAGGGATAGCACCGCAATTGCGCCGATTGAGTTGAATTCAATACCCAACAACTTCGGCTGCGGAATTCCTGCCAATCCTTCAGCACCGCCGGTGAGATTAGTCAAGTTATAAAACAGCCCAAATAGCAATACTTGAACCGCCAGAGTTATCATTACAAAAAAGTCGCCCCGAAACCGCCAAGCCGGTAATGAAACTGCCAAACTCAATACAGCGGCAATTGCTATAGCCAAAATTGTTGCCGGTACAAATTCCCAACCGAGTTTGAGCGTTGCTAGAGCGTAAACATAGCTGCCTAAAGCAAAATATCCCGCATGAGCTAGGGTTAGCAATCCGCAGTAACCGACAATTAAATTCAGGCTCAGGGAGACTATCAGATAAATGCTTAGGTAAATCAGTAGGTGAAGTAGATAGTTCATTGATTGCTAATTGCTAATTGCTAATTGCTAATTGTTGATTTTGTTTTTCATTACCAATTCCCCATTACCTATTACCAATTACCGATTCCCTATTTCTGATTCTAGTCTGCTTTTTTGACCCAGGATGCCGTTGGGGCGGAAATAGAGAAAGATTGCTAAAATAATAAAAGTTATCGCATCTTGCCAGCGGGCGGAAAGTAACCAAACTGCTTGGGAACGAATGATTCCTAGCAAAATTCCACCGATTAAAGGCCCCCAAAAAGATTGTCTGCCGCCGATTATTGCTGCTACTACAGCTAACAAAACGGCTACTAAACCCGTGTTGGGGTCAAAGCCTACATCATAAGCTACTAAAAGAGATGCGATCGCACCCAATAACCCAGAAATTCCAAAGGCAATTCGTCGCAGTTGCACTATGTTATAACCTTGGAGGGCAAATTGTTTGGGATTATCTGCCATTGCTCGAAATTGCAATCCCAAATTGGTGGATTTTAGCCAGAGATAGAAGAGAGCGATCGCGCTCAAGCACACCACTGCCGTTATCATCTGTGTCTGCGTTAACCTAATATTACCAATCGACGTTACTGCATCCACCCCCCTGCGTAAAAATTTGCTTTCCGCACCCCAAATTAACGCCACAATTTGCACGATAATAATATAAATTCCCAAAGATGAAACCAAGTGAGCGCCCCAGGAAGCTTGTTTTAATTCCAAGGGTGCATGATTGAATACTTCGCAAACCAGAGAGATCGATACACCTGTAATAATTGCTACTGTTATTGCCAAATACCAAGTCCATCCCGCTTGCAAACAACTCCAGGCAATAAAAGGAACAATTGCATAAACGCCTCCCAATGCTAGATGAAAAACCCGCGTCGGCAAGTAAACTACCACAAAGGCTAAAGCTAGTACAACAATAGTTAAACCAGCAATCGATCCATTCGCTATTATCTGCATCTAATCAATCCCTCACTGCCATTATTGTAGGTTGGGTTGAGGTAACGAAACCCAACCTAATAACTAAATTCCTTAATCAAGCGGGGAATCTCTCTAAATCTCTCTTAAGCCCCCCAAGGCATTGGGGGTTTGGGGGGATCGATTTTGTCACTACTCAGATCTTGCACCAGGGATAACACCTTAGTTTCTTGCCAATAGTTAAACTTGAAAACCTAGATTTTTCATCAAGAAACCCGGTTTTTTCAGGCTTATTGATCGCGATGCAAGATCTGAGAATAGCAACTTGAGTTAATACCTTTTTCCCATGAAAGCGAAACATTTGGTTCGGGGCGGGTTTATTTAAATTGTTTGTTTTTGGCTGACCTGGTTGGTAAAACCCGCCCCTACAATCGGCACATATTAATGTGTAGCCTTATCAACGGGAAATTGGTATAATTTCTACTTTCAAGCGTCATTGATAAACTAAATCCTCGACTTCTAGAAGAAGCCGAGGATCTGAATCTAAGCTGTTAAGTTATGAGGCTAATTCGCTCGATTAATTGGCGAATCTTTGTAATTAGCCTTGAGTTGTTCCATTCCCGGACTCTGACGCCGGAATTGCCCCTTGGCTATCGCCGAGATTGACTTTGAATACCTTACGCCGTACTTCTTCTGCTTTAGGCAAAGTTAGCGTCAAGATACCGTTCTTAAACTCAGCTTGGACTTTGTCGTTTTCTACTGGAACTGGTAGAGGAATTGTGCGTTGGAAATTGCCATAGCGGAATTCAGAGCGATAGAAACCCTTTTCTTCCGTTTTCTTTTCGTAACGGTGTTCGCCACTAATCGAGACAGCTTCCCGCGCTACTTGAATATCCAGATCTTTCGCTTCTACACCGGGGATTTCTGCCCGCAAAACGAGATGGTCGTTTTCGTCTTTTAGTTCGATTGCAGGCGCCCAAGCTGTTGAGCTGGTTTCGCGGCTCATTCCTGCAAATTCATCAAACAATTGATCCATTTGACGGCGGAGAGATTCCATTTCATGGAATGGTTGCCAACGAATGAGTGCCATATTTCAAGAACCTCACTAACGATTGACAGAATTTGAAGTTTTAAATCTTTTTGTTTAGCAGGTAAGGCATTTCTGCCTTTGACTTTATATTGCCGTATCTCAGAAATCGTGTTAGTGAGGTAAACCCTACAAAGAAAGGTACACTTTCCCGAATAGGTAATGGCTAATGGCTAATGGCTAATTGCTAATGAGGCAAAGACACCGGGTCTCACCCTCCGTGCCTAACAACAGCCTATTACCGATTACCAATTACCAATTACCGATTACCACTATCCAATCTGCGCTGGATTTGTTTAATAGCTTGATACATTTCTGGGATGCGGCTGTAGGTGGCACAGATCTTAAGAAATAGCTTTTGGGGAACGGCTGGGTAACCACCAACGATCGCTCCCGCTTCGATGTCGCTATGTATACCAGCTCTGGCTGTTGCGATCGCTCCATCTCCCACTTCTGCCTGATTCGCAACTCCCGCCTGTCCCGCCATCAGTACTCTATTTCCGACTTTCACCCCACCCGCTAAACCAACTTGCGCCGCAAATGCACAATTTGACCCAATCTGACAACCGTGTCCGATATGTACTAAATTATCCAACTTTGTCTGGCGACCAATCCGTGTTTCTCCCACTGCGGGACGGTCGATAGTGCTGTTGCAACCGACTTCTACCCCATCTTCTAAAACCGTACAGCCAGATTGCTCCATTTTGAACCAACCTTGACGAGTGGGGACAAAACCGAACCCTTCTGCGCCGATAACCGCACCGCTGTGAATGACGCAATCTGCGCCGATGCGGGTGCGTTCGTGGATGGTACAGTTGGCGTGTAAGATCGTGCGATCGCCTATCTCCACTTCTGGATAAATCACCACATTCGGATGAATGCAGACTTCGTTGCCAATCTTTGCGCCTGCTTGGATGACCGCATGAGCGCCGATGTAAACATTGTTACCTACTTGCGCTTCTGGGTGAATTACTGCCGTGGGGTGAATTTCGGGACTGGGGTGGTAGGGTTGGTAGAAGAGAGCGATCGCCCGAGCAAATAACAATCTCGGATCTCTAGCAGCAATCCAAGCAATACCCCGTTCGGTAGCTTGTGCCTGTAAAGCTTCATCCACGGGTAAAATCAACGCACTCGCCGTTGTTTTCCCCACCCAAGAGGCAAATTTTCCCCCTTCGATATAACTGAGAGTGCCAGCAGGTGCCTCATTTATCGGCGCGATTCCCCCAATCTCTGGATTGCATTCTGGATTAGATGCCAGACTATTGCTAACAGCGTCGTCGAGTTTTTGTACCAATTCGTTAAATTTCATTGACAAATTGCGGCTGATTGGTGCTTGGTAGTTGTTCATGCAATTATCTAACCCAGAAGTCGGCATTATAGGATTTTAAAGCAACCGGGGTAATCGGCTGACTGAAAAATTGGATGAATAGCGAAGTCTCCTACAAACTATCCGGATCTACCCCCAATTCTCGCAGTTTAGCCGCCAATTTTTCCGCTCGTTCCTCCACCTGCTGTCGTGCCTCAATTTCTTGCTGAAGTTCCTCAATTTTCTGAGCCAGCGCCTCCGCCAACTCATCAGGAACTAACAATTTCTCTCCGGTATCCTCCCGGTAAAAACCTATCAATTTACCCTCAATAGTCAAACGCAACTGCAACGGTTCGCTGCGACTATCGGTAATCGGCTCGTAAGTCTCTCCCCGCAGGCGATATCCTTTTAATTGTTCGGGAATCCACTCGCCTTTCGGGTCAAACAACCAATACTCTTTAACGCCTAAACTTTCATACAGCGTTTTTTTGAAGCTTTTATCTTGATCTTCAGTGCCTTTGGAAGTCATCTCAAAAATCACCGACGGCACTTGACCTTCTTCCCAGATTTTGTAATTATCTCTTCCTCCCGGTTCTACATCAAAAATCACCATCACGTCAGGCGCAGTTCTCAATCTAGGAAATCCTTGCGAATAGTAAAGATATTGGTTGCCAAGTACAGTTGCTCGACGGTATTTCACATATTGTTTGAGGACTTCCAGAGTAGTCAACAAAGCATAGAGATGGTCGTAAGTTTCTGCCACAGGTTCTCCATCAGCACTTGGATAGAATATTTCCGATTCGGTTGGCGGTAAAACAGCAGTCATAGGGATTTTAGATTTTAGATTTTAGATTTTAGATTTTAGGTGCCGTACTCTGCTCGAAGATAGCACCCTACGTAATTTGATTTTATAGCCTGCGCCGGCAGGCTTTGTTTGTATAGCTCCACCCTTAAGGGTGGAGAGTTTGTAGGGTGCGTTAGCGTTGAGCGTAACGCACCGCCTAATCTTCTAGCTAAATTCCCAACTTTTCTAGCACGGGACGAGTGGAAACAATATGTTTCTCCAAACCGAGTTTCTTCGGTTCAATTCCCAATGCTAAAGCGACTAATTGAGGTAAATGCAGCACAGGTAAACCCAACTTACGCTCAATTACCTTTTCCACTTCTGGTTGACGAGAATCCAAATTCAAGTGACACAAAGGGCAAGGAGTCACCATACAATCTGCCCCCGCATCAATTGCTTCTTGAATATGCATTCCTGCCATTTTAAAGGATTGATTGGTGGCATAACTTGAAAGAGGCCAACCACAGCATTGTGTGCGCCCCCGATAATAAATTGGAGTTGCTCCTACTGCCCGGAAAACATTTTCCATCGATTCTGGTTGGTAGGGGTCGTCAAAGGGGATTGACTTTTGGGCGCGGAGGATGTAGCAACCATAAAATGCCGCGCACTTGAGATTGCTTAATTTACGGGTGACTCTTTCTTGCAGTGCTTCTAAGCCATAATCACCTACTAAAGCCCACAACAGATGTTTAACTTCGCTGCTACCGCGATAGGGGGAACAACTTTCTTTCTGCAATAAGTTGTTAATCTGACTTAGGTAGGCAGGGTCATTCTGCTGAGCTTCCTTGAGGCGTTCGTCTACATGCCCGATGACGCCCTGACAGGTGCTGCAATGAGTTAGTAAGGGCAAGTTGAGTTCTTCCGCTAAGGCAATATTGCGGGCATTGACGGTATCTTCTAACAGCTGGGATTCTTCTTTAAACGTGCCAGAACCGCAACAGGAGGCTTTTTTCAGTTCGATTAATTCAATTCCCAGTGCTTGGGTGAGGACGGCGGTGGATTGGTAGAGTTCCCGGCAAGCGCCTTGTGCTACACAACCGGGAAAATAAGCATATCTAAGAGTCATTTGTCAAGTATCTGTAGTTAGTGGTGTAGGGGCGGATTTGACCAGCCATCAAGGCAATAATCGACAATTGTTTTAAATCCGCCCCCAGTCAGCGATCGCATAAAGGCGATTGAGAGACTGACTCTGGTTCTATCATCGCGCGTAGACCGGAGGTGTAACTGGAAATAACAATAAAGGATAAAAATAGCTCACCTGCTCACCTGCTCTTTGAAGCTCCTGGTGCCCCATCCCCGTGTCACTGAGAAAACTGACTACAGATTGAGAAGAGCGATCGCATCTTCAGATAAGATGAAAAAATGCTTAGAACTTCATAACCTGGTAAGCAAGTTCGAGCAACTGCTAAGAGGAATTGTCATGAGCCAACAGGATACATTTGAACGAGTTCAGAAAATTGTAGCCGAGCAATTGGGTGTTGATGCCGCTGACGTCGTACCCGGAGCCAACTTTGCCAACGATCTGGGGGCAGATTCCCTCGATACGGTAGAACTGGTAATGGCGCTAGAAGAAGAATTCGACATCGAAATCCCCGACGACGCCGCCGAAAAAATGATGAC
>DNGG01000504.1:418-1587 GCA_003486675.1 Cyanobacteria bacterium UBA11372 | reverse complement strand
GTGCAAGAAGCGGTAGACTATATCAACGGTAAAGTAGCAGCCTCGGCCTAAGCGAGGTGCTTCGACTAGAGCATCGGGGCTAGGGCAAGAACGGGGATATTAGCAATCAAGATTAAATACCCCTATTCGCTAATCCCTATTTTTTAAGTTCTAGTCTTTATCTAGTCCAAGCGCCCCTAGTCCCTAGCCCCTAGTCCCTATTTTGTTCTGCGTTCTGGGTGTGGAAGCCCGTTTAAGCGACGAAACATGACAGATTTTGAACGTAAGCGCGTTGTTGTTACTGGTTTGGGCGCGATTACACCGATTGGCAATACCTTAGCCGAGTATTGGGAAGGTTTGTTAAGCGGACGCAACGGTATTGGCTCGATAACGCTATTCGATGCGTCCCGGCACGATTGTCGCATTGCTGGCGAAGTAAAAGGATTCAATCCCCACGATCACATGGATCGCAAAGACGCAAAGCGGATGGATCGGTTTGCTCAATTTGGGGTGGTTGCTAGTCAGCAAGCGATCGCAGACGGGCAGTTTGTCATTAACGAACTGAACGCAGAACAGGTGGGCGTTATCATCGGTACCGGCATCGGCGGTCTGAAAGTCTTGGAAGAACAACAAGAAGTCTACCTGACTAAAGGACCCTCTCGGTGCAGTCCGTTTATGATTCCCACGATGATCGCTAATATGGCGGCAGGCTTGACGGCAATCCACATTGGTGCTAAAGGCCCCAATAGCTGCACTGTAACCGCTTGCGCGTCGGGTGCAAATGCCGTAGGCGATGCGTTTCGCTTGATTCAAGGCGGGTACGCCCAAGCTATGATTTGCGGCGGTACGGAAGCAGCCGTCACGCCGTTGGCATTAGCCGGATTTGCCGCATCGAAAGCGCTTTCAAATCGCAACGATGACCCCGCCCATGCGTCGCGTCCGTTTGACCGCGATCGCAATGGCTTCGTCATGGGCGAAGGTGCCGGAATTTTACTGTTAGAAGAATTAGAATACGCCCTCAGTCGCGGCGCTCGCATCTATGCCGAAATCGTCGGCTACGGGATGACCTGCGATGCCTATCACATGACCGCCCCGGTACCGGGTGGAGAAGGTGCAGCTAGGGCAATGCAAATGGCAATGAAGGATGGTGGAATAACTCCAGAACAGGTGAGTTACATCAACGCCCACGG
>DNGG01000504.1:0-132 GCA_003486675.1 Cyanobacteria bacterium UBA11372 | reverse complement strand
GCGTATAAAGTGGCAATTAGTTCCACCAAGTCGATGACTGGGCATTTACTCGGCGGCTCGGGAGGAATTGAAGCTGTTGCAGCGGTAATGGCGATCGCTAACGACCAAGTTCCCCCCACGATTAACCTGGAA
>DNGG01000042.1 GCA_003486675.1 Cyanobacteria bacterium UBA11372 | reverse complement strand
TTACAGCGGGTTGCAACCGCGTGAGGGAAAGCGAAATCGCTTCGTTTGTGTAGCGGCAGTATTAATGCTGCCGCTACACTTGCCTTGCGGTGTACCTCATTCGAGTGCAATCCGCTATAAAAAGGGGGTCATCGAAGCGGATTTGATATAAGTCATGGCACTATTTAGTTAAACTCATACAAATAGGAAAAAGGCAATCAATGATTGCCTTTTCCCTCTCCCCGACCAGTTTAATTCACATTTTCACTAATCCTCATGGCTAGGCATCCAACTGCTGAGGGATTGCTGGTTTCTTAAGCAATGGCTGGAAGCGTTCGTTCTCTGCTAGCCACTGGATTGAACGCATACAACCTTCGTTGAAAGTAACAATTGGCTCATAGCCCAATAGCCGCTCTGCCTTACTAAAGGGTAATTGATATTGAGACTGTTGCAAGATTGACATCATCTCAGTAACAACTGGTTTTCCCTTCTTTATAACTGCTGGAACTGCTGGAGCAGGGGCAGATATTGACTGCTGTGGTTTGGGTTTTGACCGCTTCAACTTTTGTTTGAGATCCTCTGGGATTGAAGCTAAAGTTTTTTGGACGAATACTGATTCTCGGATAGAACCGATCAATTCTTGTTTCTTGCTATGGGTAAAAACTGGCACTTCAACAGGCGGCAGATCGCTTAAATCAACCCCAAAAGCTTCAGCAAATGGACGGTAAAAATCGTACCAAGTCACCCGTTCGCGATCGCCGACAAAAAATGCCTCGCCATCTGCTTCTTTTGCCGTGAACGCCAGCCGCATCCCATGAATGAGATTATCGACGTAGACGCTATTGCAGATGCCTTTACCGCCATCGATCAAATAAGCCCTGCCTTCAACCAGCTGATTAGCCAAGTCCATCACCCAACGAGAGCGAGGGCCAAATACAATCCCCGGTCGGAATATTACCACCTCGACCGACCCTTTTTGACGCAATTGTAATAATTTGCGTTCGGCATCAATTTTGGCGATATGGGTGGGAAACCCGGGTTGATTTAAAATCGGTGGGGTGGCTTCAGTCGTACCGGGAGCGGGGGCTGAGGTGTGGACAATCATCGAACTGAGATAAATAATCCGTCGTACCCCAGCTTTCTCGGCAGCTTTATAGGTGGGGGCAATAGTACCTCGAATTAGCCCTGGTGTGCCCAGAATTGATTGAATAATGACATCGCATCCTTTAAAGGCAGATTCTAAGGATGATTGGTCAAAGGAATTGGCAATCCGGCAATCTAATTTCTGGTGCGGCAGTTTTTCCACGCTGCTCTGAGAATGAACGATCGCACGAACTTCTGTATTTCCTTCGACTTGCAGCATTTCCACTGCCCGTTGACCGACAAATCCACTAGCTCCGACTATTCCAATTCGCATCATTTTCCTGTCACCGTGTAAGTTAGAGTTTAGTCAACATTAATTGATTAGCTTTTCATTGTCGCGAGCGATGTCAGATCCAGCACCGATTGCAACCGTACTACTTCGCCGGTTTTTGCACTCTCATAGGCTGCATCGACAATTTTCATGTTGACCAATCCCTCTGCTGCTCCAGGAATCGGCGTGCGATTGTTTTGAATGCACTCAAAGAAATGTGCCATTTGTCGATCGTACATTGATTGGGGATAGTGGTCTTGGCGCGGGAACTTAAATCCAGATTTAACCTCCACCTCTTCTTTTCTCCTAAATTTGGAGCGCAGGCGTCCAGGCAATAACTTCACAAAACTGTTTTCTGGTTTCAAGTTAGGCAGCAAAACCCTTGTGGGAAACAGTTGAGCAAAACCCTTGGTGCCATAGAGTTGCGTGCTGGCTTGCGGGCCATCGACATAAGGCTGACACCAGCCTGTTTCGATATATGAAGTCGCACCATTATCCCAATTTACGATGATGATTCCGGTGTCGTCCACGTCGCAGTCTTTATAATACGTACCCATGCGCGCAAATACGCTCACCGGGTGTGGATCTCCGAGTAAGAAGCGTGCCGTGTCGATGGCGTGGATGCCGATATCTGCGATCGCACCGCCTCCAGATAGATGCTTCTGAGTAAACCATCCCCCCGGTCCCCAATGGGTATGTACGCCGTACCCTTTCGTGCGGACGATCGTCCCCAATTGACTCGTCTGCTGTTTGAGCCATCGTGTCTCTTCATCAAAGCGCCAACAGTGTCCCACCATTAGCACCACGTTCGCTCTTAAGCTGGTTTCCAACATTTCCTCAGCTTCTGTGGCGTTTAGCGCCATTGGCTTTTCCACCAGTACGGGTATTCCTGCTTTGAGTGCTGCGATCGCTTGTGCAGCGTGCAGGAAATTCGGCGTACCAATAATCAACGCATCGAACTTCCCCCCAGCCAATGCCTCTTCTAGAGTGGCATATTGATTGGCAATGGAAAACTTTTGAGCAAATGCGGCAGCTTTGTCGGCAAACTTTTCGATCGTTGCCACTACCTGACCACCCTGATTTTTCACGGCTTTGGCGTGAACTTCGGCGATATGACCTGCTCCGGCAATTGCAACTTTAAGTGTCATGATTTGTCCTCAAATTTATTGCTCTAAATCGAAAACCTCATTTTTTGAACGGAAATTCCAGCATCCGTTTCGCGATTTCAATTCTCAGCCATATCTGTGACTTCTCCCTAGAAAGAGCCTTTACCATAGAAGCCTCAAGCATGAAGATACCGACCCCAATTCACCTCAATCCTTTAATAGTTATACTGTGATGTATTAATCTATTTTCTAGCATAGGATTGGGAGTCATGGAAAGCATTGCTGCAACATCTTTACAGAAACTTCAACAGGAGTTAGGCAAAGAAACCGGGTTTGTACGAGTCATAGAAAGCATTGCTCCAACATCTTCAGGACTTATGCACCCGGAGCCAAAAACAAAGGTGATGCGTCAAGGGAGCGACTGTCAACCGACCATTTTTCTTATCACCTTAGTTTTTTTGCGTCAGTCCCGCTCTTTACAGAAACTTCAATTATCGGATTTGGCTTTTCCTGCTCCACGCCCTTGATGGAAGAGGCGGTTAGGGGGTGAGCGTGGGATACCTAGTTAGACTTGACCGCTCTGTTGCATCGCACTCAATTGACATTCATAGGCTTTTTGACCGAAGCAAACGAGGATTACTTGCTCAATTGATGTATTGTTTTCCAGAAATGATTTAATTTGTGCGATCGCAATCCCAGCTGCCCTCTCCATCGGAAACCCATATATCCCCGTACTGATGGCAGGAAACGCAATTGAGCGGATATTATACTGCTCTGCCAATTCCAAGCTACGACGATAACAACTTGCTAACAGTTCATCCTCGTTGCGATTTCCCCCTTGCCAAATCGGGCCAACGGTATGAATTACCCATTTCGCTGGTAAATTATAACCAAAGGTAATTTTCGCATCTCCTGTTTTACAACCGTTGAGTTTTCGACATTCTGCTAAAAGTTCCGCTCCCGCTGCACGATGAATCGCACCATCCACACCCCCACCACCTAAAAGAGAAGTATTAGCCGCATTCACAATTGCATCGACTTTTTGTTGGGTAATATCTCCTTGAATTACTGTAATTCTGTTAATTACCACGGTATTTTTACCAGATAACATAAAATCATTTTACTAAAACAAATTAACCCTAGCCCAAAAATTAGTAAAATTTTAACAAGCAGTCTCGAACGGTCAAAATTAATGAAGTTAAATAAAGTTTCAGATGCTCAGACAGATTTAGAAGCTGAACGCTTGATTGAAGAAGCGGCATCCAAATCGCTGAGTGAGGAACAGTATCGCAAAAAGATGCAGCGGCGCAAGGAAGTGCAAGAACAACGCTTGCAAGAGCGATCGCATGAAAAAGGCTTAATTATCGTCCACACGGGGAACGGGAAGGGGAAAACAACCGCCGCGTTGGGGATGGTGTTGCGATCGCTCGGTCATGGCTATAAGGTTGCGATCGTCCAATTCATCAAAGGCGCTTGGGAACCCGCAGAAAAAGCGGTTTTCAGCCTTTGGCCCCATCAGCTAGAATTCCATGCTATGGGAGAAGGCTTCACCTGGGAAACCCAAGATCGCTCGCGCGATATCGAAAAAGCACAACAAGCTTGGGATAAAGCATTAAACTTTATCCGCAACTCGGATTATCAGCTAGTTTTGCTCGATGAAGTCAACGTAGCGCTGAAACTGGGTTATTTAACCATCGAGCAAGTTCTAGCTGGACTCAATGAAAAACCTGCCGATTCTCACGTTATTTTAACCGGCAGGGGCGCACCACCAGCTTTGATCGAACGAGCGGATTTAGTTACGGAAATGACCCTGGTCAAGCATCCGTTTCGCGAACAAGGCGTTAAAGCTCAACCAGGTATTGAATATTAATTTTGGATTGGTAATTGGTAATTGCTAATTGCTAATTGCTAATTGCTAAGAACTCTTCCTATTACCAATTACCCATTACCTATTACCCAATCTAAAATTTTTATCGACTCCAAACTTGCTCTTGATGGTTGGCTTTACAAACACCCAAAATCCGCTGGTCGTTCTCGCTGACTGTGGCTATCCGTTGATAGTCTTGCAAGTTAACTGCCAGCGGGAAGTTTATCGGGTCATCGCCATTGCCAATGCGGGGAAAATCACCAACAGCGGCAAATTCATTGCCTCGGTGTTCGGGAGGACTAGAGTCAGCTGTTTCTGCGAAGGGATTATTTACCATCAGATCTAACTTCCTCGACGCCAGGGTGCCGTGAAAACAATTAAACTCTGATTGAGGCATATAAACTGCGCCGATTACCCGACCCCGACGCACCTCAAACACCATATATTCTTTGCCAATTTCGTCTGGCTGAGAAGATTGACCGTACAGGTAAACGCCATCAGGGGTTTGATTGTTTGGGCTAGCTTGAACAATTTGAGCTGGATGGGGTTTAACTGATGCCACAGAATTATTGGTCAGTGCGGGGGTAGCGTTGCCCGCCCCGACGCCCACAATCAACATTAGACCTGCGAGCGGGAGCTTCAAGGAGCTAGACGGCATGGGTTGATTTAAAAAAGAGTTAACTATAGACTTAAACATTGTTTTCCCCCCGATGTTTCTAAATGCACTCTGAAATAGGTCTTATTTACAAATTAACTCACTATTTAGGCAGAACGATTCGCGCTACAGGATGAATCAATGGCATCGGATTAACTTTTGTTTCAGCGGCGATCGCCCTTGGCTGCATAAATAAATCGCCCCCTCGATCCGAGGAGGCGATGTGTTCACCAGCAGACGTCATAGGTTTATGACGATCGCGGTTGTACCTCTCGACTTTGATTGAATACAGTGGCGTCACTAAATATTTCCGAACCGGCGAGATTTTTGTTACAATTATTTACAAGAAAATCGGCGATTGGTGATACCGTTTCCGTTGGCATCGGCATCGCACCAGGGGCGGGTTTATGAACGCAATTCGCCCCAAATCAAAGGTTTCTGGTATAACCCACACCGTAAACGCTATTAACCATACAAGTAGAGACGT
>DNGG01000222.1 GCA_003486675.1 Cyanobacteria bacterium UBA11372 | reverse complement strand
CACCATCAGGATCGCATCCCAGAAGCTGGATCGGTGCTGGTGGTAAGCAATCACCGCAGCTTTATGGATGCGCCGGTACTGATGGCATCTGTGGGGCAACCGATTCGTTTTGCTTGCCATCACTACATGAGTCAGGTGCCGATTTTGCGGGAATTTGTCACCCGCTTGGGGTGCTTTCCCTTAGATGAACCAGGACAAGGGCAGCAGCGGTTTTTTACCCAGGCGACGCAACTGTTGCAGGCGCAGCAAATGGTCGGGGTGTTTCCGGAGGGTGGACAACCGATGGTGAAATTAACTCCAGCAAACCAAATGGAGAAGTTCCACAAGGGATTTGCTCATTTAGCGTTGCGATCGCCTGTAAAAGAATTGGCGATCTTGCCGGTAGCGATCGCATCAGTGGAAGAAACCGTCAGTTCTGCATTTCCTCTGAAGCTGTTGAGTTTGTTTGACCCTTCAGAACCCTTATTCGACCAATCCGGATGGCATCCTTTGGTAATATATCGCCGCGTTAACGTGCTGATTGGTCGTCCTTGTTGGATAACTCACCAAGAACGAGAAAAATATCACGGCAAACAGGCGAAAGCAGTCGTTGCACAAATTACCCAACATTGTCAGACTGAAATTGGTCAACTGCTTCATAAAGGATGCTATTAAGCGGCAACCCTTTGATCCAAAATCCAAAATTGAACGATGCCAGAGATTAAAAGTCATCCCTGCTTCCTGACGCCCAAATCCCTTAAACCAGATTATCCGCTGTTCGTTTTTTTACCAGGAATGGATGGTACGGGTCAGTTGCTGCGATCGCAAACCGCCGGTTTAGAAAAAGGTTTTGATATCCGCTGTTTGGCAATTCCCCCTGATGACTTGACCAGCTGGGATGTACTGGCAGACCAAGTAATTGCCCTGGTCGAAGCTGAAGTGGGAAAAGACCCCCAAAGGTCAGTTTATCTATGCGGCGAGTCCTTTGGCGGTTGCTTGGCGATTAAAGTAGCGATGCGCGCGCCTCAGCTATTTGAACGGGTAATTTTGGTTAACCCAGCGTCCTCTATCAGTCGCCGCCCTTGGATGTATTTTGGCATCCCCCTGACTCGAATTGTGCCAGAACCCTTTTATCACTTCGGTTCGTTGATCGGGTTGCCGGTATTAGCCAATTTGGAAAGGATCGCACCAAGCGATCGCCAAGCGCTGATGGACGCCGTACAAATGGTTCCCCAGAAAACCGCCGTCTGGCGGTTATCTTTATTGAAGGAATTCGACGTTAGCGATAACCAATTGCGTCGCATCAATCAACCCGTACTCGTGCTTGCCGGTGCTGCGGATCGGTTGTTGCCTTCTTTATCAGAAGCAGAGCATCTTGTCAAGGCTTTACCCAACGCTGAAATGGTAGTGTTGCCCCATAGCGGTCATGCTTGCTTGCTGGAGAGGGATGTTAACCTGTACGAAATTATCAAGGAGCGAAAGTTTTTAGTTTGTGGGGACAGGGTTTGGGCGTCGAACCATCAGGCTGTGAGTTGGACAGCTTAAGAAAATCTGTCGGATCGTATCTTAGCCGAAGGGAAATCTGTTATGATAGCGATCCGCAGCGGGTGACTAGCTCAATGGTAGAGCATCGGACTCTTAATCCGCTGGTTCAGGGTTCGAGCCCCTGGTCACCCATAATCGCTCGCATCAATCGCCCAATTTCCCAATTCCCCAGGTTGAAACCTGGGGCTACACAAACGAAGCCCGCCTGCGCGGGCTTTTTTAATTTGAGGCGATCTGGCTTTGTCGGTGGAGTGGGGTGGAGATGGTGCGATCGCTTTTTTATCTGGTTGCCAGCTAAGTTCTTGTACTAGCTGGTATAGGGATGATACCTGTGCTATTAGTGAAGCAAGCTAGTATTACTAATCTTTTTTTTGGAGATAGTCAACGTGAGTGGAGCGCAAGCAAACTGGAGTGCAGACGGAAGCGATCTTCCTGAAATCGATCCTCATACTAAGGCTAAGCATAAAATACTTGAAAAATATCTTGAAAATCTAATTATTACCCTTTGCGGAAAAGGCAGGTATGGAGAAAGAACATTTACTTTTATTGACGGTTTTTGTGGGGGTGGTATGTATGAGGACAGAGATAATAATACCGAGTGGGAAGGATCTCCTATAAAAATTATCAAAGCAATTCGAGCCGGATATAAAAAATCAAAGCGCAAGTATACAGTAAATATCAAATACATTTTTATAGACAAGGACAAGCAACATTTAAATTGTCTAAAAAATTATTCAATGCCAAAGGCTGGTCTAGGGGAATTAATTGATGGAAAACCTCATGAATGCAAAACCGAATATGGAACTTTAGTAGAAGAATGCGAATTTAGGATAGGTGAATTTGAAGATTTAGTCAACGAGTGTGTTTTTAAAGTTGATATTCGCAAAGGACACTCACTATTTTTTCTAGATCCCTTTGGCTGGACTGATGTTTCAATGGAAAGCATTAAAAAAATAAATTATCTAAACAAATCAGAAATTTTATTTACATACATGATTGATTATCTTAAAAGATTTGTTATTGGCAAACATGGAAAAGAGCAAATAACATTTAACAGATTGCTCGAAGCAGAGGGGTATTATGAATCAGCGAATTTAAAAAACTTGGATAGAGTCGGAGAACAATGTTACCTCAGAAATGAATCTATGAGGTTATTCAGAGATAAAGGCAAAGCTAAATATGTATTTACTTTTTCACTAATCCCCAAAGGAGATGTAATAGTTTTATATTACCTTTTGCACCTTTCCAATAATCTGACTGCGTTAGAGGTGATTAAAGAAAGTTTTTGGCAAGAAAATAACTTAGATTATCAGTACTGTTTTGATTTATATGGTCATGGATTTAAAACGGCTGAATTTTATGCCGAAGGACAAGCTTCACTAATATTCAATATTACTAAAAATAATTATGATTTTTGTATAGATAAGCTTGACCGCGATATAGGAAAAATTATATACAATAATCCTGATGGGATTAGATATAGGGATTTGTGCGATCTGACAATGGAGCTAAACCCAGCCAGTAGAGAGCATTATAGAAGCTATATAAATAGACTAAAAAAGGAACAAGAAATAGAAATTGTGAGAGAGGGTAAATCAGTTAATAGCAGCAATATTATATTGCAAAAAGATGATATAATAAAGGTAAGTAAATTCAAGCAACTTTCTTTTTTTTAGATAATTATGGATGATCTAAACGCGACTTAAAGACATGAGGTTTATGATAAAAGTAAAAACCTATAAGTAGGAATACAGGCTATGTCTACTGTCAAAGGCACTGAAGAAATTGCCAGTCCCCTCCAAGAGAGCGCTCTTAACAAGAAGGGACTGTGTGACTATGTGGTTAACGTAGCATCAGGATGTCTACATGGGTGTACTTTCTGTTACGTACCCTCAACCCCTGCAATTCGGACCAGGCAAGCACAGTTACGGGAAAAAGGAGTCAGCGATCCTCAAATGGACTGGGGACAGTATCTCTTTGTTCGTGAAGAGATACCTGAGAAACTGGAGAAAACTTTAAAAAATAAGAGGACTTGGCGGGAAACAGATTCAGGCAGAGGTGTAGTTTTACTCTGTTCTGGAACAGACCCGTACCAAAACAAGCAGACTGCAAGTATTACTCGTAAAACTGTTGAGGTGCTATCAAAGAATAACAAAAAAGTCAGAATTTTAACCCGTAGCCCATTGTGGATCAAAGATATTGATATTCTTCATCGTTCCAATGTAATAGTTGGAATGAGCCTGCCATTCTTAGATGATGTCCTCAGTCGCAAGATTGAACCTCAAGCACCTCCACCAACTGAGCGTTATCAAGCTTTGATGGAAGGTTATAAAGCTGGGTGTCGATTGTATGTTGCAGTCGCTCCTACTCCTCCGACAATGACTTTAGATGATTTCAAAATACATTTGGAAAAAATCATGTGCTTCGAGCCAGAGGTTATTTTTTGGGAACCTATCAATGCTCGCGGGACAAATGGAAAACGGATGATAGCAGCAGGGTTAGATTTTGCCACTTCTGTTATGACTAAAAAATCCTGGGCAGAATGCTTTATTAGACAGTGGGAAGAAATTGAAACTGCCGCGGAAATCGTTGGATGTGTTGATAGGCTTCATATTTGGCCCGATCCGGAACTGAGAGGGTGTGTT
The DNA here is from genome assembly GCA_003486675.1 of Cyanobacteria bacterium UBA11372. Classification (GTDB taxonomy): domain Bacteria; phylum Cyanobacteriota; class Cyanobacteriia; order Cyanobacteriales; family Aerosakkonemataceae; genus Microseira. Next base: position 436 of record DNGG01000222.1, on the reverse strand, counting down.
GATGATGAAGCGAAGCTAGAGTCTTGGTTTTATAGGCGAACAGTGGAAAAATGGGACAGCTTTTCAGCCTCGCAAACTCAGACCAAATCTACGCGAACAGTTCGTAAGAAGTAATAAATAGATATTGTTTTTTCGCGCCTTATCCTCCTATCAAATTGCTCTTTTTCTTAGAAGGTGGCATGAGTCAGTCTGCTAAACTTAAATATCAAAAAATAGCTGGGCAACTCTCCAACGGTTATCTAGAACAACAAATTATTAGATGTAGAGACAATTTAGTAGAACTTGACTTCTCACGCCTTAGTCAAATTCATCTGGAGACTCTCAATCAACTTGTGGAGTCAGTAACCAGCGAAGTGGGAAGGGCATTGATAGGTTTAACAGTTCTGCAATTATGTGTAAAAGCAATCGAACCAACCCAAAGCGTAAGATTACATAA
>DNGG01000660.1 GCA_003486675.1 Cyanobacteria bacterium UBA11372 | reverse complement strand
CAAAAACCGCCGGGATTCCAAGCTTTTATGTTAGGATGGACAGCCGACTATGGCGATCCGGATAGTTTTTATTATCCCCACTTCGGCCCCGGTTCTACTACGGATTTGGGAGGTTGGAAAGAGCGGCGACTTTTGCAATTATTAAACCAAGGGCGGGCGACTGGAGATAAAGCAACCAGGGCAAAAATTTACGCCGAAGTCGATGAAATTCTGCACAAAGAAGTAGTGCGCCTGCCCATTGTCCATTCCCAACCTTTATTAGCCAAACGCCAAAATATTGCAGGATGGGTTCCCAGTCCCCTTGGTTCCGAGTCGTTTGAGGCAATTACCAAACAGTAAAACATCGGGGGGGATGAGAGCATGATTAATTAAAAGCCTGCCTTCGCAGGCTTTGTTTGTGTAGCGACATCCTTTAGGGTGTCAGCTACTACAAAGTTGACATGCTCCCGAACTCTCCCTCATCTCCCCGCTCAATCAATACAACGCTTTGACAATTTGATTCATGATATTCAATTGCTCGATACTCGGTGCTTCGATATTGCCCCATGCCAGTTTTTCTAACTGCGCTGCTACCGCGCGCAATTCTTCGGCACGCGATCGCATTCTGAGGCTAATTCCTTCCGCTCCTGTGGCGATACACTGCGGACAAACATCGGTTATATAATCACCTGCTTCATTGTATGCTTTTGCTACAACTTCTTTGGTTATAAATGTGCTACCGCAGAGGTGGCAATAGGATCTTTCATCAAAGTCATTCGTTTCTAGTTCAATTTTCATGTTTTTACTCGCGATCGCGAGTCCCTTACTTGAGAATTTTTGACATTAATACCCTTTCTGATTTGAGGTACACCGATCGCTTTTAACACTAGGTGGGTAAAACTTTGTCAGTAAAACCCACTCTTAAAACACTCCCCTACAATCGGTAGCGTCCCTCAACAAAAATGGTATGACAGCCAGACAATAGCTAACTCAACTTGCTAGTTACATCATACATAGCGGCTAATGGCTAATGTCACTAAAAACACTCTATTAGCAATTAGCCATTAGCAATTAGCAACGGCTAAGTTTACCAGCACCTACTTACGTTAGCTACTGTTTTTTCTGGTTAATCTTATTTTAAGAAAAAAGGTACATATTCTAACAGAAAATGTTTTGATTTCTTGAAGAAGAAGCGGTTCTCTTTTGTCGAGGCTGCACCAACGCCAGAGCAGTCGTTACAAAATGTAAAAAGAAAACTCCTGTTGAGACAGGTGGAATCGAATATCTAAGCATCGCGCACTGAGGTAGTCTAGATTGGGTGACCTAAATTCTGTTTGCGTTGTTGCGCGATCGCACTATGTCTCCAACCGTCTCCAGCCCTCCCCGTACCATTCGCATCGCTTCCCGGAAAAGCCAACTAGCGTTGGTTCAAACTTACTGGGTGCAAGAACAACTCCAGAAACACTTTCCTGACAGGACTTTTGAAGTCCAAACTATGAGTACCCAAGGCGACAAGATACTCGATGTCGCCCTAGCCAAAATCGGCGATAAAGGGTTATTCACCAAAGAACTGGAAATCCAGATGCTCAACAACGAAGCGGATTTTGCCGTACACTCGCTCAAGGACTTGCCTACCCGGTTACCAGAAGGCTTGGTACTCGGATGCGTCACCGAAAGGGAAAATCCCGCAGACGCCCTTGTTGTCCACGAAAAGCATAAAGACAAGCAACTCGATACCTTACCAGAAGGCGCAGTCATCGGCACATCTTCCCTGCGGCGTTTGGCACAATTGCGCCATCACTACCCCCATCTGGCATTTAAAGATGTCCGGGGTAACCTGAATACGCGACTAGCGAAACTCGATGCTGGAGAATACGATGCGTTAATTTTAGCCGTCGCCGGATTGGAAAGATTGGGAATGCGCGATCGCATCCACCAAGCCATCCCCAGCGAAGTATCCCTCCACGCCGTCGGACAAGGCGCATTAGGCATCGAATGCCGCGCCGAAGACAGCGAAATCTTAGAAATACTTCAAGTCATCCAACACCAACCAACAGCCTATCGCTGCTATGCCGAACGCGCCTTTCTGCGAGAATTAGAAGGCGGCTGTCAAGTCCCCATCGGCGTCAACACCCATCTGGATGGAGATAATCTCACCCTCACCGGCATGGTCGCCAGTTTAGACGGTCAGCGACTGATCAAAGATACCATTACCGGCGCTGCCAGCGATGCCGAACAAATCGGCATCCAACTCGCCCAAAGCTTGCGCCAACAAGGCGCCAAAGAAATCTTAGACGAGATTTTCGCTCAAATTCAGCGGTAATTGGTCGTTGCTAATGGCTAATGGCTAATGGCTAATGTTTACTCCCCCCGAGACGATTAGCAATTAGCGATTAGCAATTAGCAGATCCCTAATGACTGTTTTGCAGTGCGCGTCTACAGGTATGATGAACCTTAACAATTTGTTTCTAATTTGACTGCCTAGTCTGAGGGAAGACGAACGTTAAAATGAGAATTCTATT
>DNGG01000008.1:10099-15291 GCA_003486675.1 Cyanobacteria bacterium UBA11372 | reverse complement strand
TACCGATTCGGAGCGGGGTAGCAAGTTAAACACTTTGCGGAAAGCATCGTCTACCCGCTCAAACGGCACTTGTCCCTTTTCGTTGAGGACGATTTTACCAGACTGGTCGAACAAAACCACTTGCGGCACAAAGCCAGAGTAGTAATAACCTGGTTCATCCGGCGTATAGGTAGATTTAGGGGCAATTGCATCCACACTGATGGGGATGAAATCTGTCGCCCGCCCATAAAACGCTTGCAGGCTAGATACCACAGTCGCGTATTGCTTGCAATCGCTGCTGTCGTCTGTGTAAAACACCAACAGCGTTGGCTTATCTCGCTTCAAAGACTGTGCCAGCGTCACTTTCGGCGGTACTAAAGAACCGTTCCCCGCATACAGGACAAAGATATTGCCATCAAAGGTATCGTTGTCGAACTTTGCTAAAGCGGGTTGAGTATCCCCGAACAGCAGACAACCCAGTCCAATTGTCAGTATCAACAGGCATTTGGCAACCAGACGCCGCCAAGATTTCACAAAAGTAGCAATAGTCATCGTTACTCAAAAACCCTCTAATGCATTATCCCTGTTAGCGGCAGCAGCCGCTAAAGAAAATTCTCGTTCTTTGTTTTCCTCGTTCCCAAGTTGAATTCGCTGCTGCTGCCATCAAATATAATTCGCTCGCGGTAAATCCATAATCATTGCTCAAACAATCCACCATTTGAGACAATAAAAACAGGCTATTTGAGCAAATTTTATCCGGTATAGCCATAAAAATAAAATAGGCAAGAAGTATAATCAAAACCGCAGGCAACAAGCAATATCAACGGCTTGCACGGCTAAAAAATATCGCCGCCAGGACAATTAAACCTAATAGTACCAGGGGAACCCAGAGAGCAGTGAAGTTAATCATTTTTGGTTTTGAAAATAAATAGTAGAATACAGAATATATATTATCGGAAAGCCAGCTATGACATCAAAAGATATAGTGATATGGCTGCAAGAGCGAACGGCGTTCAGTATTCTAAGGGCAGAAGTATTAGAAGACTTGGCCCAAAACATCCAAGAGCAAGTTATCCTGCCCAACCAGCGCTTGGTGCTAGAAGATACACCGCCGGAGGGTGTGTACGTTTTAAAACAGGGGAGGTTAGAGGGCGATCGCAAGACTCAAACTCGCTCGATTTGGGCGGTTAGTTTCCTCCCCGGAAGCATTATTCACTTACAAGAATTGCTATTTGGACAACTCGCTCAAAGAACAATTATAGCATTGAGCGAATGTCAGTTATGGTTTATTCCGGCTGATAAATTTCGCGAATTAGTAGAGAAATATCCAGAAATTACACCAGCATTCTCGCAACAATTGGCGATGGAACTGGCGCAGCTTTCTTCCCAGTTGAGCTACGAACAAGAACGGCAAACGGTTTTAAGACCATATTTAGTTACCAAAGCCAAACGCGGAGTGATTGGAAAAAGCCGCTATGCGATGCGCCTGAGACAGCAAATTAAAGAAGCATCTAGCGGGCGCAAACCCGTTTTAATTTTCGGCGAACCTGGGTTAGAAAAAGATAACCTTGCTGCTTTAATTCACTTCAATTCTGCACAGCGACGGGAACCGATTATTAAAATAGATTGCAGTACGTTGCAAGTAAGCGGTTCAGAACTATTTGGACGCGCCAACGGCAAAGCGGGACTGCTGGAATGGATCGGAACGGGTACGATAATTCTGAACAACATTCACGAACTTCCCAAGGAATTGATCCCGCAGGTGGCTAAATTGTTAGAAACTGGGACTTATACGCCTGTGACTCGCAACGAAGAAGAGCAAGCACAGCCTATTTCTTGTGTGGCTAGGATTGTGGCGATCGCAGAAAAACACCTACCCACCATTGAACGCCAATTCGGTCATTTAATCAAAGTCCCCCCGTTGCGAGTACGCAAAGCAGATATTAGTGCCCACGTTGAATATTACATTACGCTTTTATGTCGAGCCAAAGGCATTCCTAAACCCCATTTAACCCCCGAAGCATTGCGGCGATTACAAGCCTATGATTTTCCCAATAATCTCAGGGAATTAGAAAGTTTAGTAGAACGCGCACTCGTCCAAAGCGTCAACGCCAAAGAACTAACCGAAGAAATTTTTTGGGCGGCACAAACCAAGAAAAAACTATTTCGAGTTAATCTTTTAAACGCCAATCCTTGGTTGCGGCGGTTTTTGCGAAGTCCTTGGTGGCCCGATAGAATTAATTATGGCTTTACCTTGTGGTTTTTCGCCCTAGTGGTCATAATTTTATTTATTGGTCCTCAAACCCGAAATCAAAATTTTGCTTTAAACGCTTTTTGGGCTTGGTGGTGGCCTTTAGTACTGTTAGGATTTCCGTTTGTTGGACGCCTTTGGTGTGCCGTTTGTCCCTTCATGATTTACGGCGAAGTGACTCAAAAACTTTCCCTCTGGTTATGGCCTAGACAATTAAAAAGATGGCCTAGAGAAAGCGCAGAAAAGTGGGGCGGCTGGTTTTTATTTGGCTTATTTACCCTAATATTCCTGTGGGAAGAACTCTGGAATTTGGAAAACACCGCCTATCTTTCTTCCTGCTTACTTCTATTAATAACAGCAGGTGCAATGATTTTTTCTGCCCTTTTTGAACGCCGCTTTTGGTGCAGATATTTATGTCCAATAGGCGGGATGAACGGACTATTTGCCAAATTATCGATGACCGAACTCAGGGCGCAACAGGGTACTTGTTCCGCAGAATGCACCACCTATCAATGTTATAAAGGTGGCCCGCAAAAAGGAGAAGGAATGGAAACAGATGGATGTCCCTTATATTCTCATCCAGCGCAGTTGGAAGATAACCGCGACTGCGTTTTATGCATGACTTGTCTAAAAGCTTGTCCGCACCGTTCGGTAGAATTAAATTTACGTCCGCCAGGGATTGAATTGTGGACAACTCACGTACCTCGTACTTATGAAGTAGCGCTGTTAATGTTGCTTTTGGGAGGAATTTTTCTGCATCGATTACCGGAAATCCAATCAATTTTAGGGTTGAACCTGAATTTAACTCAATTTTGGCCTCATTTTGGCGTTTCCCTGGCAGCTTTGATTGTTCCAGTGACTATCCCATTTTTAGCTTATGGGGTAATAAAGCTGTTTCAAGGTTCCCTAAAACCCCGCTCATTTGTAGAGTTAGCTTATGGATATTTACCTTTAGTATGGGGGGGAAGTTTGGCGCACTATTTGCGTTTGGGGTTAGGGGAAGCTGGGCGAATAATTCCAGTTACTTTTGCAACTTTCGGATTGAATGGTGAAGCGTTGCCAATATTAGTTGCCCATCCCGCAGTGATTGCCTTTTTGCAAGGAACAACGCTGATTGCATCAGTATTGCTATCGGCGATCTTAACGCAAAAAATCGCCCGTCAACCCTTCCGGTTATTGCTACCACAACATTTTGCTACAGTAATTTTGGCAGTAAGTTTGTGGGCAATTATTGTGATATAAAAGTTCGTATTGAAGACTTCACGGATAAGGGAGGCAGAGCCTCCCTAACTCGTTCCCAGGCTGAGCCTGGGAACGAGATCTTCGAGGCTCTGCCTCGCCGATCTCAGTGCCATTCTAAAGGACTAAAGTCCTTACTACGAACTTACGCTTTGAAGGTCAAAATCGGTTTCAGACGCGCCACCACACTCACTATTTTTGCTTCCACTTGAGCATCAATAATTGGTTGAATCGGCTTGTAAGCGGCTGGTGCTTCTTCGATTCTGCGTTCTTGACGCAAGGTGATGCAATCTACCCCAGTTAAACCCAAAACTTCCTCACTTTTATCGGCACCGTCGCGACTAAGTTCAAACCGAGATTTCAGCCTTCCGGCACCGTGAGAAGCAGAAGCAAGAAAAGCTAGATTTCCTTTACCAACTAACAAGAAAGATGCAGCACCCATCGAACCAGGAATAATGACAGGTTGTCCAGCATGTGCGGGAGTTGCACCTTTGCGAATTACCCATCCCGCACCTTCTGGTAGGGTGATATTGTGGGGCAAATCGTAAACTAAAGGTGCTTCAATATCTCCATAAACTTCTCGCAGGCGCAAGCGCAACAATTCTGCTAATAAAAGTCGGTTGACGAAGGCGTAATTTGCCGCAGTTGCTTCTGCTTGCAAGTATTGAGTCACCAAATCTGGGTTGGCTTTAACTGAGATGGGAAATAAGCGAGATTCGGGAAATGGGAGATTTTTAGGCCATGCAGATTGGGCAAAATCGCGCCACATTCCCCCAATATATTTACCCACATTGCGGGAACCAGAATGAATCATAAAGGCAAGTTGTCCTTCCCGTACACCCCAAGCGAAAGCTGTTGCTTTATCTTCCACTTTCTCAACCATTTGGACTTCGACAAAATGGTTACCGGAACCGATTGTAGCAAGTCCACCATCGCGCACCAATCCATCTTCTGGTACTAATTCTTCTGGTGCCCATTTGGCATTTCCTGCCATTGAACCGCTTAAATAAACTCGGTCAATTTCAGTGGCTAATTGGTCGAGGTTTGATTTGGTGATGCTACCAGTAGGTTTATCCAGCATGGCATCTAGAAAACCAGGAATTCCATGGTGAAATAAAGTGCGGGAAGTTCTAGCCGTCATGGTAACGTCGCGAGTCCCAAAAAAGTATTCGCCTTTCATCAATTCTACAAAGCGATCGCGCCGTTTCAAAAATTCTTCAATCCCCAAATCTGCGACGTGCAAACGCATCCCGCAATTTATATCCGAACCGACAGCAACTGGTATAATTTGAGCGGCGGTTTCTACTACCGAACCAATAGCAACTCCCCCATCTCCTGGATGAAAATCTGGCGTCGCACAAGCGCGACAAACGCATCCCCCAGCCGGATGTTGCACGTTAGCTAAATTTGCCAATTGTTTGAGTGCTTTTGCTTCCACGGGGAAACTTTCTGGAAGCAAAACTTCTGCGATTGGTGCGTCAGGTGAATTAGCAAGGCGAACAGAATAAGTCTGATTTTCGTAATTTACATCAAGACCTTGGCGAGACAATGCTCGCAGCAATCGATTGAGATTTTTTGGCTGCATGAAAACTCCGTTGCAGGTTTATAAGCGACCTACATTAGACTTCTCCAAAAACTACCCTCAAAGGCGGGCAGAATGCCCACCCCACAAGAATTATTAGACTTCTCCAAAAACTCTTGTGGGATAGGCGTCTCGCCTGTC
>DNGG01000008.1:3073-9901 GCA_003486675.1 Cyanobacteria bacterium UBA11372 | reverse complement strand
TCGCCTGTCAAAGAGTTTCTTTTCTGGAGAGGTCTATTGTGTGTAGAGATATCTGTGTAGAGATATAGGAGACTTCGGTTCAGCAGCCGCAGTCTGGTTTTTCTATGATAGTCTTTGAAGGATTGCGGCGTCAATGCCGTTCTCTCTGGGTATATCAATACAATTGGCGATTCTGTATCAAGCTAAAAAATATGAATAACAGTAAAGAATTATTCACCATCGGTCATTCCAATCACAGCAGTGAAGCGTTTATTGGATTGCTCCAGCAGCATGGAATAACGGCGCTGGCGGATGTGCGATCGCATCCCTACAGTCGCTATTTACCCCACTTCACTCAATCTTCTTTAAAAGCGGCACTTTTAAATGCCGGAATTCGCTATGTTTTCCTGGGAAAAGAGTTAGGCGCAAGACCAAATAATCCCGATTGTTATGTCGATGGTAAAGCACTTTACGAAAGAATTGCTGCCACCGAATTATTTTCACAAGGAATTCAGCGATTACTCAAAGGCGCAGAAACTTATAAAATCGCCCTCATGTGTGCGGAAAAAGATCCAATAACCTGTCATCGCGCTATTTTAGTTTGTCAAAATTTACGCGAATTTACCCTAGAAATCAATCATATTCTCAACGATGGTAATTTAGAATCTCACAATCAACTTGAAGAAAGGATGTTAAATTTGCATGGATTAAGCGACACCCAACAAAATAAACCCAAACAACTCTCCCTTTTTGATGCGGTAGAATCAACAGATACCTCAATTCGCCCTAAAGAAGAAAGGCTAAAAGAAGCTTATCATTTACAAGGCGATAAGATTGCCTACCAGGAAAAAACCAATGAAACAGACTCTTGATTTATACACGATTGGCTTTACTAAAAAAAGCGCCCAACAATTCTTCGATACCCTCGTAAAAGCAGGAGTTAAACGAGTCGTCGATACGCGACTGAATAATGTATCCCAGTTAGCCGGATTTGCCAAACGGGAAGACCTTAAGTATTTTCTCGGAAAGATTGGGAATATTGAATACATTCACTTGCTGGAGTTAGCACCCACAAAAGATATTTTGGACGCATATAAAAAAGATGGTGGAGATTGGGAAACATATGAGAAGAAGTTCTTGCAACTGATGCGCGATCGCCAGATCGAGGAACGCATTTCACCAGACATTCTACAGGGTGGATGTCTCCTCTGTAGCGAAGCCAAACCCCATCACTGCCATCGCCGTTTAGTTGCAGAATACCTAAACGAAAAGTGGGGAAATGTCAAGATATGCCATCTGTAACTAGGTTAATTTGTCTTGCCAATTCGTGGAAACACAGCGACAGGTGTATCGCTGGAATTACTACTATTAAAGGACAGTGGATTCGCGTAGTTTCCGATTTACCCGATGGTCGAATTACTAAAGAAATGCGACAAATTGGCGGCACAGAACCAGCCTTATTAGATATTTTAGCCATTCCTTTAGCCAAAACTGGGCCAGATTACGGCTTTGAAAGCGAAAACCTCTCAGTTTTGCCGGGAAAATGGGAGCGCGTCGGACAAGTTACACCTGCATACCTGCTCAAACATTGCAGCAAAGAAGAGTACATTTTGCACAACGATTTGAGACATGTGGAAGTTCCCTATTTGCAGTCGTTACCAGTGCCTCAAAGACGGACTTTGGAATTAATCAAAGCCGTAAAAGTATCCGTTAGACCGCTAGGAACGAAATACGAAGGCAGTCAAAAATGGGAAGGGACAATTGTGACCGAAAGCGGTAAAAAATTGACAACAACTATCACCGATCCGGTATTTGTGAGAAAATTGGATTTAGGATATCGGCCTAAAAATCCTTGTTTGGTTACGGTTAGTTTAAGTATGCCTTGGCGTCCGGATGATTGGAGGGGAGAAGGCGATCCTTGTTGGAAATTGATTGCGGGTGTAGTGGAATTACCGGAGGAACATCAGCAAAACATAGAGAGCAAAAATGATTTGGATGACTTGCCGTTTTGAAGTGCGATCGCTTTAACTTTCAGACTCAACCTGGGAATGCATTCCGAGCCTTAGTTAAAAACCATTGGCGATCGCATATATTAAAGATAGCTAGCAATGGGCAATTTTATGATGCGGTACAAAGAACGCTATTTGGTAGATGAAAACGGAAATCGCATTGGTGTATTTCTGGATATTGCAGATTACCAAAAACTTCTGGAAAAACTAGAAGAGTTGGAAGCAATTTGCGCCTATGACGCAGCCAAGGAATCTGATGAAGAAGCAATTCCCTTGGAGGAAGCGATCGCTGAAATTGAGCAGGAGCGGGAATGAGTTACAATATGATATGTGACATATATTAAATCCAGCTAGCAAAGGACAATCCCATGAACATTCGCCAAGAAGTTCTAAGCTTAATTGAGCAATTGAACGATGAGCAGTTATTAATACTGCTTAATTTAGCTCTCTGCTTGAAAAATGGAAAATTTTCGGTTCAATCAATCGTAGAATCTGAAGCTTATCAGGAGTGGTTAAGCGCTGAAAATGATATTTATGACAAACTATTTGCCGATGAACTTACAGCGCGGTGATGTAGTGTTGTGTCAAGTGCCAATGCCTTCTACTGGGTTAACGCAGTTTAAAGTTCGTCCAGCTGTAATTGTTTCAGCTGATTGGCTTAACCAAATTATTGATGATGTGATGGTTGTGCCTTGCACGTCCAATACTAATCGTTCTTTAACAGCAACGCAATACTTGATAACCGGAGATGAAATTGCGATCGTTGGTATCAGAGTTGAGTCTGTAATCCGGTGTGAGTCAATTTTCACGCTAAATAAATCGATGATTTTGAGAAAGCTAGGTTCTCTCCCAACTGAGGCGATGAATCAGGTGAACCGCTGCTTGATGGTGGCTTTGGAATTATAGAGGCGGAGTGCCTTCATCACCAACTGCCAAAACTATCAGATCTGGTTCTTGTCGAAGAAGTTGAATTTGGTAAACAGGATCGACATTTTCATCCATGAGATAGCGAATCATTTTGGTGCTTTTCCACTACTTCTTTGATATTCCCAGGTGCAGCTAATTCGCGTTGACGGCGAAGTGCTTTGTGTACTTCTGGATCGCGTCCGTATTTCGCTATCCTTTCCCGCAGTCGGACGATGGCAGGATCGGGATTCATTTGTTGATTTTTCCATTGCTGGTGACTCCACTCCAACCAATCTGCAAAGTATTTACCAACAGATTCTTTATTGTGCAAGTAATACAAAATTGTCGCGTAAACTTGCTCTAAAGTCACAGTCCGAAATTTCGGCACAATTTCCTCTGGACTTAGCTTGCGATGAATGTATTCATAGAGAATACTTTCAATGCCAACCCGCGTCCCTTTAATCCGAATGTCCTTCGGTGCTAGAAAGTCGAAATAATCTTCTAATTGCATTTTTCAGCCCTCACTATTTTGTAATATTTGTTGAATTCGTTGCCGAAATAAACGCACTGCCGCTCGCTGTCCAATCGTTTTACTTTGCTCGATAAATCCAGGGATTTCAGCTATCGGTAAAAATGGAAAAGCAAGACTTTGTTCGCGCTGTTCGTATTGTCCCTCTACGAGGTGATAAACTTGAAGCGTCTGGTTTCGATATCTCCACAGTTCGGGAACGCCCAGAGAGGCGTAAATTGTAAACTTATTCAGAGAAGAACTCGTGAAGTCTGACTCGATCGCCAAGTCTGGTGGTGGATCGATTTCCAAGTCGATGATTTTGCTTCTTACTAGAGATTCATTTTGGATGTAAAAGCAAGTATCTGGCTCAATAGCACGGCGTAATTCTTCCCGCTCTAAAAGTAACGCACCAAGTTCCATCGTTTCGATCTCTAACTCATCTGCGATCGCTGTCACAAAATCTTCTAGCAGTCGCTTAGGGACTTCATGTTGTTGGTAAGGCATTCTGATTTCTAACACTCCTTGGTCATAAGCAATTCTCCAAGCGCGATTATCTCCAGCATCTGCTAGCAATGCTTTAAAAGTTTGCCATTTAATGTCCCTTAAAACAACTCGGTTTTGGGCGATCGCATTTTCTGGTGCGGCGGCTGGCTGATTGATTATCTGCACGTTCATTGTTATATTCCTCTCAATTGGTGATTTTTGGGAGTGATGCACCTTGAATTTTTCCTCCCATATTCACGCATCAATTCTATCTAAAATTAAGTGTTCTGGTATCCAAAATATATCCATTGGCATCAAAATCGCTTCGGGCATAAAGATATCCATTTGTCTCCCCCTTAAAATTTCCGGTGGTAATAAACCAAAAATTTCGCCATATTCTTTTACTTCTTCCAGAATTAGATCGAATTTTGCTTGTATCTCATCGGGGCGAAGGCAGTGAATTGGTCCATCATCTTCGTAATATTCCTCTTCATCGGGGTTGAAGGGGGAAGGGATCAGCTCCTGCAATAAGTAATCTAACTTCTCGAATTCCCGACGCGGGATCAGGGCGGCGACTTCTTCCCCCGCTTGGTGTAAGATGATGCGATCGCCATCCAACACGACGCGGGCGATCGCATCCTCCAAATTACCCCTCACTTCCTCCGTATTTAAACGGATAAATCCCGCATCTTCATCAACCGATCGCATAACATCCCTCCCACGCTCAAGGCAAAATAGATTAAGTCGATTGTGCCAAACTAACTCAAGTCCTTATTTAAACCTTTTTTTCGCTATGACTCATCCTTTCCTCCAACGCCTCCACAGCCCTCAACGCCCCGTTATCGTCTTTGACGGCGCAATGGGAACCAATTTGCAAACCCAAAACCTCACCGCCGCCGACTTTGGTGGTGCGGAATACGAAGGTTGCAATGAATATCTGGTACACACTAAACCAGAAGCAGTAGCAAAGGTGCATCGGGACTTCCTGGCGGCGGGTGCGGATGTCATCGAAACCGATACTTTTGGCGGCACTTCTGTGGTGTTGGCAGAATATGATTTAGCTGATAAAGCCTATTATCTCAACAAAACTGCCGCCGAACTTGCCAAGGGCGTCGCCAATGAATTTTCCACCCCAGAAAAACCGCGATTTGTAGCAGGTTCGATGGGACCAGGTACTAAGTTACCCACGTTAGGACATATTGATTTTGACACGTTAAAAGCTGCTTTTACCGAACAAGCAGAAGGACTTTATGACGGCGGCGTCGATTTATTTATCATCGAAACTTGTCAGGATGTGCTGCAAATTAAAGCCGCGTTGAATGCAGTTGAAGCAGTGTTTCAAAACAAAGGACAGCGGATTCCTGTGATGGTTTCCGTGACGATGGAAGTTCAGGGGACAATGTTAGTAGGTTCGGATATTAGTGCCGTCTTATCGATTCTGGAACCTTACCCCATTGATATTTTAGGACTGAACTGCGCCACGGGACCAGACCGCATGGCAGAACACATCAAATATCTCTGCGAACATTCGCCGTTTGTGGTTTCTTGCGTTCCCAATGCCGGTTTACCAGAAAATATTGGCGGTCACGCCCATTACAAATTAACGCCGATGGAACTGCGGATGGCGGTGATGAAATTTGTCGAAGATTGGGGCGTGCAAGTAATTGGTGGTTGTTGCGGTACTCGTCCGGAACACATTCAAGCATTAGCCGAAATTGGTAATACTTTGACGCCAAAAGAACGGCAGCCTGAATTTGAACCTTCGGCAGCTTCAATTTATAGCGCCCAACCTTACATTCAAGATAATTCTTTCCTGATTGTCGGTGAAAGATTAAACGCCAGCGGTTCTAAGAAATGCCGCGATTTACTCAATGCAGAAGATTGGGATGGATTGGTTTCTTTGGCAAAATCCCAAGTAAAAGAAGGCGCGCACATCCTCGATGTCAACGTGGATTATGTCGGGCGCAACGGCGAACGGGATATGCACCAATTGGCCTCGCGCTTAGTAACAAATGTTACCTTGCCGCTGATGCTCGACTCGACAGAATGGCAGAAAATGGAGGCGGGTTTAAAAGTCGTCGGCGGTAAGTGTATCCTCAATTCCACCAATTATGAAGATGGGGAAGAACGCTTCTTTAAAGTGTTGGAATTGGCGAAAAAATACGGTGCTGGTGTCGTGATTGGCACTATCGACGAAGATGGGATGGCGCGGACGGCGGATAAGAAATTTGCGATCGCACAACGCGCCTACAACCAAGCCGTCGAATTCGGTATCCCGCCCCACGAGATATTTTTTGATACATTAGCCCTACCAATTTCCACGGGGATTGAAGAAGACCGCGCCAACGGAAAAGCCACCATCGAATCGATTCGCCGCATCCGACAAGAATTGCCAGGATGTCACATTCTTTTAGGTGTATCCAATGTATCCTTCGGTTTGAATCCAGCCGCGCGGGTTGTCCTCAATTCCATGTTCCTCCACGAAGCCATGCAAGTAGGGATGGATGCGGCGATTGTCAGTGCGAGTAAAATTTTGCCCTTGGCGAAAATTGAACCAGAACATCAAGAAGTTTGCCGCAAGTTAATTTACGACGAACGGCAGTTTGACGGGGATATTTGCACGTATGACCCATTGGCAGAGCTTACCACACTGTTTGAAGGGAAAACGACGAAACGCGATCGCAGCGGTGACCAAAACCTCCCCGTAGAAGAGCGCCTCAAGCGTCACATTATAGACGGCGAACGCATCGGTTTAGAAGCAGCATTGGCAAAAGCCCTAGAACAATATCCACCCTTAGAAATTATCAACACCTTCTTATTAGATGGCATGAAAGTGGTAGGAGATTTGTTCGGATCGGGACAAATGCAACTACCATTTGTATTGCAATCAGCAGAAACCATGAAAGCCGCCGTTGCCTATTTGCAACCCTTCATGGAAAA
>DNGG01000008.1:2500-2862 GCA_003486675.1 Cyanobacteria bacterium UBA11372 | reverse complement strand
TATTTGCAACCCTTCATGGAAAAAGAAGAAACTGGCGATAATTCCAAGGGAACATTTATCATTGCCACCGTTAAAGGCGATGTCCACGATATTGGTAAAAACCTCGTGGATATCATTCTTTCTAATAACGGCTACCGCGTAATTAACCTCGGCATTAAACAGCCAGTAGACAACATCATCGAAGCCTACGAACAGCACAAAGCCGACTGTATAGCCATGAGTGGCTTGCTGGTGAAATCCACCGCATTCATGAAAGAGAACTTGGAGGTATTTAACGAACGGGGAATTACAGTTCCCGTAATTTTGGGCGGTGCGGCTTTGACGCCGAAGTTTGTCCATGAAGATTGTCAGAATACTTACAA
>DNGG01000008.1:0-2306 GCA_003486675.1 Cyanobacteria bacterium UBA11372 | reverse complement strand
GAAGATTGTCAGAATACTTACAAAGGTAAGGTTATTTATGGCAAAGATGCCTTTTCTGACTTGCACTTCATGGATAAATTAATGCCAGCAAAGACAGCAGGTAAGTGGGATGATTTGAAAGGATTTTTGGATGAAGTAAATGGGAATGGAGATCAACCTCTTGTGGTGCAACCTCTTGTGGTGCAGGCGTCTCGCCTGCCACAGGAAGAAGGCGGGCAAGATGCCCACTCCACAAGAGAAAAAGAGGTGGATACAAGGCGTTCGGAAGCAGTCGCAATCGATATTGAACGTCCGACGCCGCCTTTCTGGGGAACAACATTATTGCAGCCAGAAGATATCCCGTTAGAAGAGGTATTTTGGTATTTGGATTTGCAAGCTTTGATTGCTGGGCAATGGCAATTCCGCAAACCAAAAGAACAATCGCGGGAAGAGTATGATGGGTTTTTGGCTGAGAAGGTTTATCCGATTTTAGAGGAGTGGAAGCAGCGAGTTATTGAGGAAAAGCTATTGCATCCGCAGGTGGTTTATGGGTATTTCCCTTGTTTGGCTGAGGGGAATTCGCTGTATATCTACGATGCGGAAATGATGAAGGGCGGGCAGGATGCCCACCCCACAAATCCAGTTGCAACGTTTAATTTTCCGCGTCAGAAGTCTATGCGCCGTTTGTGCATCGCAGATTTCTTTGCACCTGTGGAGTCGGGGAAATTTGATGTGTTTCCGATGCAGGCGGTGACTGTGGGGAACATTGCGACGGAGTACGCGCAAAAGTTGTTTGCCGAGAACAAATACACCGATTATTTGTATTTCCACGGATTGGCGGTGCAAACGGCGGAAGCGGTGGCGGAATGGGTACATGCGCGCATTCGTCGCGAGTTGGGATTTGGTAGTCAAGAACCGGATAATATTCGCGATATTTTGGCGCAGCGCTATCAAGGTTCGCGTTACAGTTTTGGATATCCGGCATGTCCGAATATTCAGGATCAGTATAAGCAATTGGAGTTGTTGGGGGCAAATCGGATCAACCTTTATATGGATGAAAGCGAACAACTTTATCCAGAACAATCGACAACGGCGATTATTACCTATCACCCAGTCGCGAAATACTTCAGCGCTTAATTAGCGGGTTTAAGCAACCCGGTTTTTTAGAAAAACCGGGTTGCTGATGATTCTAATGCCCACCTTATATTTAGCGATCGCAAAGTGCAGGAAAAACATGGATTGGCAACAATACATTCATTCAGATCCACAAATTCTGCTAGGGAAGCCGACGGTTAAAGGAACTCGGTTGTCAGTAGAATTTCTGCTTGGGCTTTTTGCCGCAGGTTGGACTACTCAACAAATTCTAGAGAATTATCCCACGTTGACACCCGACGCACTACGCGCAGTCTTTGCATTTGTAGCTGAGTGTATAGCGATTTAAAAGGAAGCTTTGACGATGCCTGAACCAGATTGGCTAACCGATGAAGTCTTCGTGGTCGAGGATTTGCTCTCGCCGCAGGAGTGTGAAGAATACATTGAGTTGAGTGAGTCCTTGGGTTACGAGGAGGCGCTGGTGACCTCTCCCTATGGGCAAATTCTACGAACCGACATCCGGAACAATCAGCGCGTTATCTATGACGATTTGGAGCTGGCAGACGAATTCTGGCAGCGAATCAAAGACCTCGTACCAACCAAGAAAGACAATTACTGGGCAGTCGGTGTCAACGAGCGCTTTCGCTTTTATCGCTATGACCCCGGTCAGCAGTTTGACTGGCATCAGGATGCTCCGTTCGAGCGGGACAATAGCGAGCGTAGCTTTTGGACTTTTATGATCTATCTGAACGACGGGTTTGAGGGCGGAGAAACCTCTTTTAATGACTCGTACTCGGATCGGCCTTTTGGGGACTTCCAGGTTTTGCCCCGTACAGGTATGGCTCTGTTCTTCATCCATTCGGTTTATCACAAGGGTGAGCCAGTAATTCAGGGGTGCAAATATGTCCTGCGTACCGATGTTATGTATGCCTCGTATTGGTAGGTCTGCCTATTTAAGAGCAGGGGGAAATAAACCAGTTGCGAAAAAAAGACAAAATAGAAGATATTGAATTTGTTGATTGAAAGTATCAAGAGGATAATATGGCAGAACTAAAGATTATTTGCGAGTATCCAGATTTGTTAAAACAGTTTATAGAGGAAGCACTGTCAAGAAGAATTGCATCGCTTAAAGATGGCATCCGGCGTACTGAAGAACGCATCAAAGAATTTGAAAGCAAATATCAGATGTCTACACAAGAGTTTCTGCATCGTTATGAGAATGATGAAATCCAGGA
>DNGG01000011.1 GCA_003486675.1 Cyanobacteria bacterium UBA11372 | reverse complement strand
TACGGCACACTTCGTGACCGCATTCACAATCCTCTTCCCTTTGAATTGTTTAGCGCAGATTATACCAGATAATACTTTAAGAGTCAATTCAACAGTCACCCCCAACGGCAACACCCTTACTATCAACGGGGGAAGCCGCGCCGGAGGCAATTTATTTCATAGTTTTCAAGAATTTTCCCTGACCACCGGAAGCGAGGCATTTTTTAACAATGCAGTTGATGTGCAAAACATTTTCAGCCGCGTTACCGGCAACAATATTTCTAATATCGATGGATTAATTCGAGCTAATGGGGGAGCTAATTTATTTCTGCTCAACCCCAACGGGATTGTTTTTGGCCCGAATGCGAGGCTCAATATTGGCGGGTCTTTTATCGCCAGTACCGCCAATAGCATTAATTTTGCTGACAAAACTCAATTTAGTGCTATCAATCCCCAAGCTGGATCGTTGCTGACTGTAAGCGTCCCTATTGGTTTAGGATTTGGCAGCAATCCCGCACCAATTCAGGTACAAGGAAGGGGTCACAACCTCACATTTAACCCTACACCAAGTGTGGCTTTTCCACCCTTTACAAGGGAGGCCAATCCACAAGCTTTGACCGTACAACCTGGGAGGACTTTGGCTTTAGTCGGCGGCGAGCTGATTTTGGCAGGGGGTCAACTGGTAGCAGAACGGGGACGGATCGAGCTAGGAAGCGTTGGAGCATCAGGTGAGGTGAGTCTTGCGGCGACCCCCTCTGGATTTGCTCTGGACTATCAAGGGGTGTCAAACTTTCAGGATATTCAACTCTCTCAACAAGCATTAGCAGATGCTAGCGGATCGGGTGGAGAAGGTATTCACTTTGTCGGACGGCGGGTAACGCTAACCAACGGTTCGGCGGCGCTGATGCAAAACTCGGCTTCCTCAGCACCTGGGGGCGAGATTACCGTAAATGCGAAAGAGTCGCTGGAATTGATTGGCACCACGCCCAACGCCACGGTTCGTAGCAGCTTAAATAATGAGAGTACAGGAGCTGGAACTGGCGGAGCAATTAGGATTAATACCGGAAGGCTGGCATTTATGGGCGGGGGACAAATTGTTACCAGAACATACGGTACGGGTGCGGCTGGCAACATTACCGTGAATGCTTCAGATGCCATAGAAGTGATAGGCGCTTCACCGCTGAATCCCCGGTTTTTCAGCAGTATTTTTGCGATCGCTCAACGTACCGCTTCTGGACGGGCAGGAGATCTGAGTATATCGACCAGGCGATTGACGGTTTTGGGAGGAGGCATTATCAATGCCGCATCCTACGGTAATGGGTCGGGAGGAAATCTGACGCTGAAGGCTGAAGTGGTAGAACTGATCGGATCTGACCCCATTTTTAATTCTCCCAGCGATTTGAATGTCGGCAGTTTCCGGACAGGAAATGCTGGCAGTTTGAGAATCGACACCCAGCGGTTAGTGGTTCGAGATGGAGGCAGAATCACCGCTTCAACGATAGGCAGCGGCAATGCTGGAACTCTAGAAGTCAATGCTTCTGAGTTGGTCGAGATCAGTGGTAACAGCAGCATCGAATCTTCTGTGAATTCTAACTCCACAATCAACGAAGTTTTAGGGCTACGAGGCGATGCGTCTGGAAGCGCCGGAGGGGTGACAATTAACACGAATCGCTTGATTGTCCGGGACGGGGCTAGAGTGACTGTGAGGAATGTTGGGCCGAGAGATGGTGGCACATTGCAAGTAAATGCAGGCTCAATTGAGCTTGACCGTGAAGCAACCCTCACCGCTTCCACCGCCTCTGGTGAAGGGGGAAATATCATCTTGCAGGCAAATTACTTGCAAATGCGCCGCAACAGCAACATTACTACTTCCGCAGGCGGTACGGGGAATGGCGGCAACTTAACGATTAATTCGGATGCGATCGCTGCACTGGAAAATAGCGACATCACCGCCAATGCAATTCAAGGTCGAGGCGGTAATATCTCTATCAGCACTTCTGGCATCTTTGGTACTGGGTTTCGTCCCCAACCAACTTCAGAAAGTGACATTACTGCCAGTTCTCAGTTTGGGCTTTCCGGTACGGTGGCAATTACCAACCCAGAAGTGGATACACGCTCATTTTTAGTCGAATTACCACAAAATGTAGTCGATCCCAGTCAGCAAATTAGTAGTGGCTGCGATCCAAGTCAAGGAAATACTTTCACCGTCACGGGACGGGGTGGTTTGCCAGAAAACCCCAGTGCAGCACTTTTAGGCCGTGCGGTTTGGTGGGATAACCGAGATTTGTCTAATGTGAGTCAAACTGCCTCCCTACCCGCACAAAACGTACCCAAAGCTGAACCACCAACGGAAATTGTGGAAGCAACTGGCTGGGTAATTAACGATCGGGGTCAGGTAGAGTTGGTGGCGCAAAAGCCTCATCGAATTCCTGGGTATAATGCGCCTAGCTGTCGTCCTATTGTTACTAATTAATTGAGGGGTAAAAATGAGATTAAAAAAATTATTCCTGCACGTAGGGTTGAGTTTGTTGACTTTGGTAGTTGCTTACGCTCTCTCCCCCTCTCCATCCCGCAGCTACGATCGTCCCCCCAACCTGCCCCTAATTCAAACCACTACCGATGCCCGCTCTTTACTGCAACAAGGGCGCGCTCAAGCCGATGCAGGGCGCTTCAGCGAGGCGGCGAGACTTTGGCAGCAAGCCGCATCTGAGTATCGTCAGCAAGGCGACAAGCTGCAAGAGGCGATGAGTTTAAGCTATCTATCTTACGCTTATTTGCAGTTAGGGCAACTCCCCCAGGCAATGGAAGCGATGCAAGAATCTAAAACTTTATTGCAGCAAGCCTCCAACCAACCTGGATCTACTGTGATTTTAGCCCAAGCTCTCAATACTGAAGGCAGCATTCAACTAGCAATGGGGCAAACGGAAGCCGCGCTAAAAACTTGGGAAAATGCTGCCAAAGCCTACGACTTGGCAAAAGATGAAATCGGAAAATTGGGAGCGATAATTAATCAATCTCAAGCTTTACAAACCTTGGGATTGTACCGGCGATCGCAAGCACTTTTAGAACAAGTCAACCAACAATTGCAATCTCAAAGCGATTCTTTAATTAAAGCAACCGGATTGCGGAGTTTGGGCATTGCCTTGCAAGTCGTAGGCAACTTAGAGCGATCGCAAGCAGTCTTGCAGCAAAGTTTGGCGATCGCTCAAAAATTAGGCTCGGATGCGGCAAAGAGTGCCGCTTTATTTAGTTTAGGCAATACCGCCCGCGCCCAAGACAACTTCGACGCCGCAATTGAATATTATCGCCAAGCCGCAGCCAAAGCCACGACACCCCTTGACAAAATCGAAGCTTTACTATCTCAATTGAGAACGCGCGTACAACAGGAACAGTGGGAAGCAGCGAAAGCATTGCTACCAGAAATTAAGCAAGCGATCGCCAATTTACCCCCCAGTCGTATGTCGGTTTACGCTATGGTTAATTTCGCCCAAAGTTGGATAAAAATAGCGCAGGTGAGCCAAAATGTAGGGGCGGGTTTTACCAACCAATCCCCGAATCCACGAGATATCTCATTAAACCCGCCCCTACAACAACAACCAAACCAAAATGTAG
>DNGG01000588.1:13886-15666 GCA_003486675.1 Cyanobacteria bacterium UBA11372 | reverse complement strand
ATAAATTGTTGGTAAAACCCGCCCCTACAGATGCTTATGAATTTGTTGAAAAAGCGCGATCGCTCATCTTTTCCTTGGTTCGCCGTTGGTATGGCGGGGGTGTTGTTGCTATCGTTCGGTTTGCATTTTTGGGGGCTAGACCGATTTAACACTTTGGTGTTTGATGAGGTTTATTACGTTAAGTATGCCAATAACTATTTAACCCGGACGCCTTTTTTTGATGCTCATCCGCCTTTGGGGAAGTATGCGATCGCTCTCGCCATCTGGATCGGCAGTCACTTTCAATCCGGACGGGATGCAGTCAATAATTTAGGGGGAGTGCCGTTTTCCCCCTTGACTTACCGTTGGTTGAATGCGCTCGTGGGTTCCCTGCTGCCTTTGGTGGTGGGTGCGATCGCCTATCATATCAGTCACCGGCGCAGCTACGCCCTGATTGCGGCTTTATTTACCACCTTAGATGGTTTATTTCTCGTCGAGTCCCGCTATGCTTTAATTAATATTTATCTAGTTTTTTTTGGCTTATTAGGTCAGTGGTTTTTCCTCCTGGCATTAGAACATCAAGGTCGTTGGCGTTGGTTTTGGTTAGCCCTATCTGGTCTTAGTTTTGGAGCTTGTATTTCCGTTAAGTGGAACGGGTTGGGATTTTTACTCGGAATTTATCTAATTTGGATTTGTGCCTGGGTAATGCAGTGGATTGGAAGAGGCATTAAAAACCCAGGTTTTAGCCTGCAAAATTTTACCCAAATTAAATTATATCAGCTAGTGGCAAATTTGGCTATTCTTCCCGCCATAATTTACTACTTAATTTGGATTCCCCACTTACAAATAAATACAAAAACTGGATTTTGGGGACTGCACAAACAAATTTTAGGATTTCATCAAGGACTGGGAAGCGGAGCGAGCGTTCATCCTTACTGTTCGAGTTGGTATACTTGGCCTTTAATGCTGCGTCCGATGAGTTATTTTTACGAAACGGCGCGCAATACAACCGAACCAGTTCCATCTTTTGGGCCTGCTTTACCGGCAGGTGCTGGTAAAGTTATTTACGATATTCATGCAATGGGAAATCCATTTTTATGGTGGTTATCAACGGCGGCAATTGTTTTATTGCTAATCGAACTAGCTAGGCAGATGTGGTTATTTGCAAGTTCGAGCGCATCTAGTTCCCAGGTTCAACCTTCGACTCGTTCCCAGGTTCTACCTGGGAACGATTTCCTAGAGGCTCTGCCTCGGCAATTTACTGGTGTAATATTGAGAATCAAGCAGTCACCCAAATTATGGATTGTGCTGTATTTATTGGTGAACTATGCGGCTAACTTTCTGCCTTGGATTAAGGTAACGCGCTGTACTTTTATTTATCTTTATATGCCAGCGGCTATCTTTGGATTTTTGAGCATTGCATGGCTAGTCGAGGAGTGGCTTGTTAGTTGCGATATTGAGTTTCGGCTGCTGGGAGTTACGGTGATTTTTGTAATTTTATTAGCCTTTGTATTTTGGCTACCAGTATATTTGGGTTTGCCTTTATCTACCGAAGGTTTTAACTGGCGAATGTGGCTGCGTTCTTGGTATTAGATCGCCTATAATTTCAGCGTAGGGACACGGCATCAATAAGCTTTGTCCTTAACGAGAAGGTTTTCTGCCGCCTTGTCCCTACAACCAATTTAATCATTTGGTCAACTTGAAGCTTTTGTTGGGTTTCATTCTTCAACCCAACCTACGTATATTATCAGTTGAAGCTCGTCAAACCCAAGGCCAAATTGAAGCTTTTGTTGGGTTTCAT
>DNGG01000588.1:13428-13595 GCA_003486675.1 Cyanobacteria bacterium UBA11372 | reverse complement strand
GAAGGTCGTCAAACCCAAGGTCATTAGGAGGCTAATGCCAGGAGGCAGGAGGCAGGAGGTGGGTTTTTGGAGGGAAGCTCAGACTCCCACCAAAAACTTTTCCCCTTGAAAGGGGAGGCTTGTATCCGGTTGGTTTTGGTCAACTTGAAGCTTTTGTTGGGTTTCAT
>DNGG01000588.1:8240-13083 GCA_003486675.1 Cyanobacteria bacterium UBA11372 | reverse complement strand
GTGTTGGGTTTCATTCTTCAACCTAACCTACGTATATTATAAGCGCTCAAACGGACATGATATAATGGCTAATATCAGTAAAAATCCGATATTAGCAATTAGCAATTAGCAATTAGCACTGTATTATTTGCCTAATTTATTGGGAATGCCTTCGCACCCGCCGGGGATAGTTCCTCTTGTTTTAGTACCGCCCCAAGCGCAGCAATAGTAACGCTGTTCTTCTGATAACCGCTGCACGCCTGTGAAGTCAACGTTTTCTACGACTGCGCCGGTATGCACGCCGGTTGTATAATCGGGTAATTCGGTGCGACTGCGGGGGGTGGCGGTTTCGGCTTTTCCGTAGAAGAAGCGAGTGGCTTTTAAATCTGCGTATGGGAGTTTAGCATCGTAGAGTATTGTACGGGCGAGGTTGGCTTTTACGAGGTCGCATTTAGTCAGATTGGCTCTGACTAGATTGGCGTCGCTTAAATCTGTCCAGCGCAGATCGGTATAAGACATATCCGCACCTGCTAACATTACTCCCAGATCGATAACGCGCACGCCGTATTCTCGATCTTCTTCGTATCCGCCATAACCGTTAAAAATTGGGCGTCCTAAAAGTTGGTCGCGCTTGATCGGTGTGAGCAATTTAGACTGGGATAAAAAGCGGATAATTTTGGCTTTTCCTTCTGAGTCTACGCTGCTGAGTAGGGCTGCCGTGCGTCCTTCTGCGATCGCTCTCTCTTGAGGCCAGTCTTCTAAAAATCCTTGTTGATCTAATGCTAGCTCGGAAATGCCTTGAAAGTATGCGTCGATGGTTTGTTGTTGGGTAATTCTATTTTGCTGGATTGTGAGGTCTTTGGATATGACGTACTGTCGCCATGCGATGTAAACTGCGAGGATGGCGATGAATATTTGCCCTACCGCACCCGTCCATTCTGCCAGCGATCCGACTGCTTCCCAATTAAATTGACTACCCCAGCGGATCAGTTGTTGGTAAACTCCAAATATTTTCAGCAATCCGGCGATCGCAAACAATACTCCCACGGTGGCGATCAAGAGCGATCGCTCTGTGGCGCTTACTTCATTTAACCAGTTTGTTATTTCAGGCCAAAGCACTCGCAACGAGATCAGCAGGGCTATAATTGACCCCGATGAAGTCAGCCAAAAGTTATTCGAGATTAACCCAAATAGTATAATAGCGATCGCTACTAAGGTTACCAATGCCGCCGCACGAGGCGCGACGTAGGAACCTGTGGAACGTTGTTTGACTATAATTCCCGATTGCATCTCCCTAGAGATTTGTCCCTCTTGTTGGTTTGTCGCCATTGTGGCTGTCAAAGATTGACCTTGAGCTGCGTTGTCTGTTGTTGCACTTTCTGACGACAATTGTGCTTCTGTGGAGTTAGGGTTGCGAGAATTTGGCTCTGTTGTCATGTTCTAGCTTTCCCAGGCTGTTGCTCAATAATTCTGGTTGAATTTATGCTAGCTAATCCACATTTTAGCTAGACTCTACACCAGGAACAATTTTTGGCTTTGAGCTAGGGTTTTTATCTGGGAAAAAATTGACTATTCCAGGCAATCAAATTTTTATGGCGCTGCTGGCGGTTTTGGCTTTTGTTATTTTAGTTTCCGATCGGAATGCTTTAAAAATTGAGCTTATATGGGCGCACAGATTCCGATTATAAATATATAGTATACCAAATAATAAAATTAGTCAAGCGCGTGGAAGAAACCCGGTTTTTGAGAAAAATCGGGTTTCTAGCGATCGCAGCACCCGTTGGGGGAGTCGAATCGCAAATATTTGTAATTTTTTTATCTAGCTCAAGCGATCTATGTAGTCTAATATTCGCCAGATATGCAAAGAGGAGTGAGGACAAATGGAGTCCGGAAATTACGAATTTAGTAGCTCCCAAAACAGTCTGATTAAGCAGCTGGCGGATAAAATGCGCTTTGTCAGCTTTTTCCTGATAGGTTTGGGAGTGCTTGCGGCTATTGACGGAGTAGCAGCTTTGACCAGAGAAGGCTTCGGTAATATTGTCTTGGGGGTGAGTCAAATTATCATTGGCCTCTGGACTCAAAAGGCGGCGTTTTCGTTTCAGCGGATTGTAGATACTGAAGGCAACGATATCGAGAACTTGATGGGAGCATTGGGGGAACTGAGAAAACTTTATACCCTGCAATACTGGCTCTACATTATCGCTTTAATTTTTGTAGCGATCGCAGTTGTATTAGGTATATTCCTTGGTATTGCTTCGGTTAGCAAGTAAGCGTTCCCCCAGGAAAATTGCTAACCCAAAGCAGAAGTTGCCCGATCGATTGTTGCTACTTCTTCCTGGGATAATTTCACATCAACTGCACGCACCGAGTCTTCGACGCTAGAAACCTTACTAGCACCGGGAATTGGCACGATACAAGGTGATTTTGCCATCAACCATGCCAGTACAATGCAGTAGATCGACACGCCTTTTGCTTGAGCGAGTTGAGCAATTTCGGGAATATCTTTCAAAGAACCGACGCGACGACTGCCGCCCAAGGGACTCCAAGGTAGAAATGTTAGTTTTTCCCGTTGGCAATACTTGAGTACGCCGTCTAATTCTGGCAGGCGATACCAAGGATTGTACTGATTTTGTACGGAAACAATTTCTACCACATCCCGCGCCTGCTTAATTTGTTCTACGGAAAAGTTAGACACGCCTACAAATCGGATTAAACCTTCCTGTACTGCTTCTTTTGCAGGCGCGAGGGATGCTGCTATGGAGTATTCTGGATCGGGTGAGTGATACTGCCACAGATCGATCGGTTTTTCCCCTCCTAGCGCCTCGAAACTTTCTCGAATTGTCTTTCTTAAATGGTCGGGATTGCCATTGCGCGTCCAAGCACCGTTAGGGCGCATCAAACCACCTTTGGTAGCAACGATGACATTGCTAACATCGCCTTTGTATTGTTGCAGCGCTTTGCGGATCAGTTTTTCGTTGTGGTGCTTATCCGATTCATCTTTACAGTAAGAGTCTGCCGTATCGATCAGGGTGACACCAAGGTCGAGGGCGCGATGGATGGTGGCGAAAGCTTGTGCTTCCTCTGGTCTGCCGCTGAGGGACATTGGCATTCCACCGAGAGCGATCGCGCTAATAGTCACACCCGTATTTCCCAGTTGCTTCGTTTCCATTATTTACAACTAATTAGTTGATTATTTCCACAGACAAACCGACCCATCTATCAGGTTTATGGCAAAATTTGAGCTGCGTCACCTTCCTCCAGGAAGATGTTTTTTTCATCACTTTGTTGTTCTTGTAAAGATTTCCAACCCGGTTGCCACATTGAGGTTTCTTTTAGCGCTTTTGCATTCAGCCAAAAGCGGACATTTGGGTCGCAGGAAGCCACCATTTCAGCAAATACCATATCCCCTTGGTTTTTGCGATTAACCACCTGAAAATGGCGCCATCCCCAAGTTTTTTGCTTTGCCGTCCATTTTGAGCCAACTAAATGGGGAAACTTTTGTTTTTTTGGCATTTTTTTACCTCTAATCTGCCCCAAGATAGTGTGAGCCGAGCTATCGACAATTTTAGGCTGAGATATGTATCTCGCTCCTGGAAATAATTATGACTGACTCAGCAGCCAAACAGCCTGGTTTCAAAGAAAATGTTAATCCACCTACCGAAAACCAGGGTCTAGTAGACCCCAGAGATTTAGTCCGTACCAGCGGTATCCCAGAAAATCCAGAGGAAGTTCTGAGCAATCCTGCCGTTGCGCCGCAAATGCCTGACGACAGTCTGAGAGATTTGCGCGGAGATTTAAGCAAAGAAGCGTAATTTGGTAATGGGTAACGGGTAATTGGTGATTGGTAATTGGTGATTGGTAATTGACGATTGCGAGTTTGCTACAAAAGCATTTTCTTATTACCCATTACCGATTACCTATTACCGATTACCAAGTAACAAATTGACGCCTGCTGGCGTCTTTGAACAAAGAAAGCAAAGAAGCAACAGCAGGCGTCAATTTTAAAGTTTTTTAGCTTTAGAACAAACCCAGAGTCAAGGATTTGTCAATCGGGAAGATAGCACCGATACCCAGCCACAGGGTGACCAGAGTACCGAACAGAAATACCGCCATCGCAACGGGACGACGGAAAGGATTTTGGAACTTATTGACGCTTTCAATGAACGGAACGATAATCAGACCCAGAGGTACAGATCCCATCAATACAACGCCCAACAGTTTGTTAGGAACCGTCCGCAGGATTTGGAAAACAGGCCAAAGATACCATTCTGGAAGGATTTCCAGAGGGGTTGCGAAGGGATTAGCGGGTTCGCCGACTGTTGCTGGGTCGAGAACAGCCAGACCGATGATCAAAGCCATCGACCCCATAATTACAACGGGGAAGATATACAGCAGGTCATTAGGCCATGCTGGTTCGCCGTAGTAGTTATGACCCATTCCCTTGGCAAGTTTGGCACGTAAGACTGGATCTGCCAAATCAGGTTTTTTGAGTGTCCCCATAGTCTAGAGTGTTCTCCTTAAAAGTCAGAAAGGTTTGAGGTTTGGTAGGGGCGGGTTTTACCAACGATGTATGCGATCGCTGGCAGTTTATTTTAATCCGTCCCGATTAGAGCTGTGGTAGTTGTCAGTTGTCTAGGGGCGGGTTTTACCAACGATGTATGGAATCATCGACAGTTTATTTAAACCCGCCCCCGTCTCGTGACTATTTCCTGTTTTATATCAAACGCCTGGGTTATAACGGACCGGAGATACCTTGCTTGCGAATCATCAAGAAGTGCAGCAGCATGAACACGGCGATTAGCCAGGGTAAAACAAAGGTGTGGGCGCTGTAGTAGCGGGTCAAGGTTGCTTGACCGACGCTGGA